>CABQHT010000019.1 GCA_902464035.1 uncultured Collinsella sp.
CGAGGCTGCCAAGGAGAAGCTCGAGGCTGCTGGCGCTGCTGTCACCCTCAAGTAATCAGGCTTTCTCGCCAGATTTCTTTGCAGACGGGACTCGCTATGCGAGCCCCGTCTTTTTTGTTTTGGCCCCTCATTCCCATTGCTCGGCACGCAGAACACCGTTGTCTTCGCCGTGCCAATCTTGTTACCGCTGGGGCGTAAAATTGCACCATTCGGGCAATAATTTGCGTTGACCTGCTGAAGAATTGCGTTTGCCTTACGGCGACGTATGTCTTCGGCGGTAAGATACTTCGGTATCGCAATTTGGTCTGCGGCCGCCGTGCCGCACGCATAGGGCGCATTCTGCGCCTGCGAAAGGATCCTTGAATAACATGAAGGCAATCATCCCCGCCGCCGGTCTTGGCACGCGTTTTCTGCCTGGCACTAAGTGCACGCCCAAAGAGATGTTGCCGGTGCTCGACAAGCCGGTCATTCAGTATGTCGTTGAGGAGGCACTCGACCCCGAGGAGGTCGACGACGCCATCATCGTTACCTCTCCCGGTAAGCCCGAGCTGCTGAGCTACTTCCAGCCCGATCGCTCGCTCGAGAACCTGCTGCGCGAGCGCGGCAAGAATGCCTATGCCGATGCCGTCGCCCATGCTGGCGGTATGCCGGTCGACTTCCGTTATCAGTACGAGCCCAAGGGCCTCGGCCATGCTATCCGCTCTGCTGCCGACGCCGTGGCAGGGGAGAACTTCCTGGTTCTTCTGGGCGACTACGTTGTGCCTAACCGCGACATCTGCGACAAGATGCTCGCCGTTTCCAAGGAGCACGGTGGTGCTTCGGTTATCGCCGTCGCTGCTTGCTCGCCCGAGGAAGTCAGCCGCTACGGCGTTATCGCCGGCGAGCGCGTCGGTTCGCTCGAGGGCGCCGAGGGCGTTGCCGATGCCGAGCCGGGCGCTGTCTGGCGCATCGGCGGTCTAGTCGAGAAGCCTGCTCCCGAGGCGGCTCCGTCCAACCTGTACATCGTCGGCCGTTACCTGCTGAGCCCGCTGGTCATGGATCTGCTTGCCGACCAGCAGGCCGGCAAGGGCGGCGAGATTCAGCTTACCGACGCTATGGCCCGCTCGCTCGACCGCGAGGCTATGTACGCTGTCGTCATCGATCCGCTCTCGGGCTACGACACTGGCACCCCGTCTGGCTGGATGGCCACCAACGCCCTCATGGCCGCAAGCGATCCTCGCTTTGCCAGCGCCTTCTGGGACGCCATCGACGAGCGCGGCGGCTTAAAGCGTTAACGCAAGTAAGAAACGCAAACGGGTGCGGACTTCGGTCTGCGCCCGTTTTTTTATGCGCGCTACATCTCGGCTTCGGAAAATGCGTCCCACTTTTTGGCTGAATTGTGGGACGCAGTTTCCCAAACAGGGCCATAGGGGAAAATGCGTCCCAGTATTTCGCCTCAAAGCGGGATACAGTTTCCCAAACAGGGCTCGACCGGAAACTGCGTCCCAGTTTGAGACCTCAAAACGGGATGCAGTTTCCGGTTGATCAACCCACGCTGTCATCCAGCCCTTCAACGGCTTGCATCCTCAACTTCGTTCACAGAAAATATATGAACACCTGTTCGATGCACCTATATCTACCTGCATCTTTTCTGTCGAAAAACTTTGCTACTCCAAAAACTCAATCGCGTCAAGGCTTTTCTTGCCCAACGGTCGGTACCTGATAAACTATTAGGTTGCGATAACTGGCGAAGCTATGCCTCGCCAACCCACCGAGCATTTCCGTGAAGGAGGAAAAACCTGGTGACCTACGCATACACTGCCACTGAGCGCAAGCGCGTCAGCTTCGGGAAAATCCCGGAGGCCATGGAGCTCCCCAACCTTATCTCTGTTCAAAGGGAATCCTTTGAGCGTTTTAAGGACGAGGGCCTTCGTGAGGCGTTCAAGGAATCCAGCCCCATCCAGAGCCAGAACCATGTTCTCGAGGTTACCTTCGGCGAGCATCAGTTCGGCGACCCCGCGCACACCGTCGAGGAGTGCCGCGAGAAGGATATGACCTATCAGGCTCCGCTTCTGACCGACGTCCGTCTCACCAACAAGGAGACCGGCGAGATCAAGGAGCAGCTCGTCTTCATGGGCGACTTCCCCATGATGACCGATCAGGGCACCTTCATCATCAACGGTACCGAGCGTATCGTCGTCTCGCAACTCGTCCGCTCCCCGGGCGTGTACTACAGCTCCGAGATGGATTCGGGCAAGCAGATCTACAAGGCCCAGATCATCCCGTCCCGCGGTGCCTGGCTTGAGTTTGAGGTCGACAAGCGCGACCAGCTCATGGTCTCCATCGACCGTAAGCGCAAGCAGAGCGCCACGATGTTCCTGCGCGCCCTTGGCATCGCCGTCACCAACGACGACATCATCGAGCTGCTCGGCAACTCCGATGTGATCAAGCGCACCCTGGAGCGCGACACCGCCCTCACCCGCGAGGACGCCCTCATCGAGATCTACCGTCGTCTGCGCCCGGGCGAGCCTCCCACCGTGGACGCTTCCCGCAGCCTGCTCGAGGGCCTGCTCTTTAACCCGCAGCGCTACGACCTGGCTCGTGTCGGTCGCTACAAGGTCAACAAGAAGCTCAACCTCACCACCGAGGAAGAGGTCACGGTGCTCACCGACGAGGATATCGTCGCGACGCTGCGCTACCTGCTGTCCCTCGCTGCCGGCGAGCAGGGCTTCAAGGTCGACGACATCGACCACTTTGGCAACCGCCGCATCCGCACCGTCGGCGAGCTCGTCGCCAACCAGTTCCGTATCGGCATGAGCCGTATGGAGCGCGTCGTCCGTGAGCGCATGAGCTCCCAGGACATCGACGAGATCACCCCGCAGTCGCTCATTAACATCCGCCCGATCGTGGCTTCCATCAAGGAGTTCTTCGGTTCCTCGCAGCTCTCACAGTTCATGGACCAGGCGAACCCCCTGACCGGTCTGACCCACAAGCGCCGTCTGTCCGCACTCGGCCCTGGTGGTCTTGCAGGCCACAAGTCCGGCTCCAGCCGCCGCACCAACGTGCCGACGGCCGTCCGCGACGTTCATAACTCGCACTACAGCCGCATGTGCCCGATCGAGACCCCCGAAGGCCCCAACATCGGCCTGATCGGCTCGCTCGCCCTCTACGCCCGCGTCAACGAGTACGGCTTCATCGAGGCCCCGTTCCGTCGCGTCGAGAACGGCGTTGCCACCGACCAGATCGACTGGATGACCGCTGACGAGGAAGAGAAGCACGTCATCGCGCCGGCCAACACGCCGCTCGATCCCAAGACCAACGAGTTCATCACGACCGATGCCGAGGGCAAGATCGTCCGTCCGCACACCGTGATCGCCCGTACCCGCGACTTCGACGGCTCCTTCGGCGCTCCCGCCGACGTGCCCGTCGAGGACGTCGACTACATGGACGTCTCGCCGCGTCAGATGCTCTCCGTCGCAGCCACGCTGATCCCGTTCCTTGAGCACGACGACGCCAAGCGTACGCTGATGGGCGCTAACATGCAGCGTCAGGCCGTGCCGCTGGTTCACCCTGCCGCTCCCTATGTCGGTACCGGCATGGAGCGTCGCGCCGCTCTGGACTCCGGCGAGGTCACCCTGGCCAAGAACGCCGGCGAGGTCATCTTTGCCGACGCCGCCAAGATCATCGTCAAGCATGACGGCGGCATGGACGAGTATCACCTGGCCAAGTACCAGCGCTCCAACCAGTCCACCTGCATCAACCACCGTCCACTCGTGCGCGTCGGTGACACCGTTGAGCAGGGCGAGCCCCTGGCTGACGGTCCTTCGACCGATCATGGCGAGCTCGCACTGGGCCAGAACCTCACCGTGGCCTACATGCCGTGGGAAGGCTTTAACTACGAGGACGGTATCGTCGTGTCCGAGCGCCTGGTGGCCGAGGACCTGCTGACGACCATCAACATCACCCGTCACGAGATCGATGCCCGCGATACCAAGCTCGGCCCCGAGGAGATCACCCGCGAGATCCCGAACCTCTCCGAGGACATGCTTGCCAACCTCGACGAGGACGGCATCATCCGCATCGGCGCCGAGGTCGGCCCTGGCGACATCCTGGTCGGCAAGGTCACGCCTAAGGGCGAGAGCGCTCTGACCGCCGAGGAGCGCCTGCTGCGCGCCATCTTCGGTGCCAAGGCCCACGACGTCCGCGATACCTCCCTTAAGATGCCTCACGGCGCTTACGGCCGCGTCATCGATGTCGTCCGCTTTAGCCGCGAGAACGGCGACGACCTGGCCCCCGGCGTCAACGAGCAGGTGCGCGTCTACGTCGCCCAGCGTCGTAAGATCCAGCAGGGCGATAAGATCGCCGGCCGCCACGGCAACAAGGGTGTTATCTGTAACGTTCTGCCGGTCGAGGACATGCCCTACATGGCTGACGGTACCCCGATCGACGTTATCCTCAACCCGCTGGGCGTTCCTTCGCGTATGAACGTCGGCCAGCTGCTCGAGTGCCACCTTGGCTGGGCTGCTGCCTGCGGTTGGGATACCGAGCAGGCCGACTCCGACAAGTACGTCCCCGGTCCGTTCTTCACCGCCACGCCCGTCTTCGACGGCGCCAAGGAGGACGAGATCGCCGAGGTCATCCGTCGTGCCAACAAGAACATGCTCAACAAGGCCACCGCTGCCTTTGGCGATCACATGCGCCCCGAGTTCGTCACCCAGCTTGACGAGCGCGGCAAGACCCGTCTGTTCGACGGCCGTACCGGCGAGGAGTTCCGCGAGCCCATTACCGTGGGTACGTCCTACATCCTCAAGCTCGGCCATATGGTCGACGACAAGATCCACGCCCGTTCGACTGGCCCTTACAGCCTGGTTACCCAGCAGCCTCTGGGCGGCAAGGCCCAGTTCGGCGGCCAGCGCTTCGGCGAGATGGAAGTTTGGGCACTGTACGCTTACGGCGCTTCCAACGTCCTGCAGGAGATCCTGACCGTCAAGTCCGACGATACCGTGGGCCGCGTCAAGACCTACGAGTCCATCGTCAAGGGCGAGAACGTCCCGGTTCCGGGTATCCCCGAGTCCTTCAAGGTTCTCGTCAAGGAGATCCGCTCCCTCGCGCTGGACATCGAGCCCATGCACGATGCCGACGAGGACGCCTCCGCCCCTGTGACCGCCGAGGAGACCTCTGCTCTCGACGACCTGGCTGCGCTCGCCGGCGTTGACACCGACGTCGAGGCCGAGGATGCCGAGACCGCCGAGGCACCCGAGGCTGTCGCCGCCACGACCACTGATAAGGAGTAGTTGACTGTGGCAGATTTCGAAGCTACTGATTTTGACTCGGTAAAGATCTCCCTTGCCTCCGCCGACCAGATCCGTTCCTGGTCGCACGGTGAGGTCAAGAAACCGGAGACCATCAATTACCGTACCCTCAAGCCCGAGAAGGACGGCCTGTTCTGCGAGAAGATCTTCGGTCCCGCCAAGGACTGGGAGTGCTCCTGCGGCAAGTACAAGGGCATCCGCTTTAAGGGCATCGTCTGCGAGCGCTGCGGCGTCGAGGTCACCTCGGCCAAGGTGCGTCGCGACCGCATGGGCCACATCGAGCTCGCCGCTCCCGTGTCCCACATCTGGTACTTCAAGAGCCCCACGAGCTTCCCGATGAGCCGTATGCTCGACATCAAGTCCAAGGACCTCGAGAAGGTTCTGTACTTTGCCAGCTACATCATCACCGAGGTTGACTATGAGGCCCGCGAGGCCGACGCCGACGACCTGCGCGAGGAGCTCGCCGCCGATCTGGAAGAGATCGATGCCGAGTGCGCCCGCCAGATCGAGTCCCTCAAGGAGCAGGGCGACCCCGAGAACTTTGACGAGTTCTCCGACGAGGAGCCGCTGACCCCCGAGGAGATCGCCTCTGGCATCGTCGACATCGAGGAAGAGTGCAAGGATGAGAAGCAGCTCCGCACGGATGCCTTCAACGCCTTCATGAAGCTCACCGAGCGCGACCTCATCTCCGATGAGCCGCTGTTCCGCGAGATGACCCGTTACTACTCCATGTACTTCAAGGGTGGTATGGGTGCCGAGGCCGTCCGCGACCTGCTCGCTGCCATCGACCTCCCCTCCGAGGCCGAGAAGCTCAAGGCCATCATCGCCGACGAGGACTCCCAGAAGCAGAAGCGCGAGAAGGCCGTCAAGCGCCTCGAGGTCGTTGACGCCTTCCTGAAGGGCGGCAACAGCCCCGCGAACATGATCCTGGACGTCATCCCGGTCATTCCGCCCGATCTGCGCCCGATGGTCCAGCTCGACGGCGGCCGCTTCGCCGCGTCCGACCTCAACGACCTGTATCGTCGCGTGATCAACCGTAACAACCGACTCAAGCGCCTGCTCGACCTGGACGCCCCTGCGATCATCGTGAACAACGAGAAGCGCATGCTCCAGGAGTCCGTGGACGCCCTGTTCGACAACGGCCGTCGTGGTCGCCCGGTCTCTGGCCGTGGCGGTCGCCCGCTCAAGTCGCTCGCCGAGGCTCTCAAGGGCAAGCAGGGTCGTTTCCGTCAGAACCTGCTGGGTAAGCGTGTCGACTACTCCGGCCGTTCGGTTATCGTTACCGACCCCAAGCTGCTGCTGCACCAGTGCGGTCTGCCCAAGACCATGGCGCTGGAGCTCTTCAAGCCCTTCGTCATGAAGCGCCTGGTCGAGCTTGGCAAGGTCGAGAACATCAAGGGCGCCAAGCGCGCTATCGACCGTGGTGCCACCTTTGTGTGGGACATCCTCGAAGAGGTCATCGACGGCCGCGTCGTGCTGCTCAACCGCGCACCGACCCTGCACCGTCTGTCTATCCAGGCCTTTGAGCCGGTTCTGGTCGAGGGCAAGGCTATCCACCTGCACCCGCTGGTCTGCTCGCCCTTCAACGCCGACTTCGACGGCGACCAGATGTCTGTCCACGTGCCGCTGTCCAGCCAGGCTCAGGCCGAGGCTCGCGTGCTCATGCTCTCTGCGAACAACCTGCGCTCGCCGGCATCCGGCAAGCCGGTCAACATCCCCTCGCAGGACATGATCATCGGTGTGTACTACCTGACCCAGGTCCGCGACGGTCTGCCGGGCGAGAACCACGTGTTCGCCAGCTTCGACGACGCGCTGCACGCCTATGACTGCCGCTCCGAGGTCGACATGCAGGCCAAGATTCAGGTCCGCGTGTCCGCTGCCGACGCCAATGTCATCAACGAGGACGGCACCCGTATCTTCCGCGTCAAGAACGGCAAGAACGAGTTCGTCGACTACGACGTCACCGGCAACAAGACCGCGCGCTTCGAGACCTCTATCGGCCGCATCATCTTCAACCGCCAGTGCCTGCCCGAAGACTACGAGTTCATGAACTACAAGATGGTCAAGGGCGACGTGGCCAAGCTGGTTGCGGACTGCTGCGATCGTTACCCCGAGGCCAAGGTCGGCCCGATCCTCGACGCCATCAAGTACTCAGGCTTCCACTACGCTACCCGCGCCGGCCTCACCATCTCGGTGTGGGACGCTCTCATCCCTGCCGAGAAGCAGGAGCTGCTCGATCGCGCCCAGGCCAACGTCGACCAGATCAACGAGTACTTCGAGGAGGGCTTCATCAACGAGACGGAGCGCCACATCGAAGTCGTTAACGAGTGGACCGCTTGTACCGATAAGGTTGCAGCGCTCATGCTCGACTTGTTCGACGAGGAGAACCCGCTCTACATGATGGCCGACTCCGGCGCCCGTGGTTCTAAGACCCAGCTGCGTCAGCTCGGCGGCATGCGTGGCCTGATGGCAGACATGTCCGGCGAGACGATCGACCTTCCCATTAAGGCGAACTTCCGCGAGGGCCTGCTGCCGCTCGAGTACTTCATTTCGACCTACGGCGCCCGTAAGGGCCTGGTCGATACCGCATCCCACACCTCCGACTCTGGTTACCTGACCCGTCGTCTGGTCGACGTGGCCCAGGACGTCATCGTCCGCGAGGAGGACTGCGGTACGCACGAGGGCGTCACCTACAACCTCATCATCCCCGGCACCACCGACCTCAACACCGACCTCGTCGGCCGTTGCTTCATTGAGGACGTCGTGGCTCCCGATGGCACCGTGCTCTTTGAGCAGGACGGCTACATCGAGAAGGTCGCTGACATCCAGAAGATGGTCGATGCCGGCCTTAAGAAGGTCAAGCTTCGCGCGCTGCTCACCTGCCGCTCCAAGTACGGCGTGTGCCAGAAGTGCTACGGCTGGGATCTTTCCACCCGTCGTCCGGTCGCCATCGGTACCGCGGTCGGCATTATTGCCGCCCAGTCCATCGGCGAGCCCGGTACGCAGCTTACGATGCGTACCATTCACTCCGGCGGCGTCGCTGGCGTCGACGATATTACGCAGGGTCTGCCTACGGTCAGCCGTATGTTCGATATCGTCGGCAACGTCAACGAGAAGATCCTGGGTCGCGAGGCCGAGCTGGCTCCGTACTCCGGCCACCTCTCGATTAAGCCCGAGAAGTCCGAGTACGTGCTGACGCTCACCGACTCCGAGGATCACACCCGTGTCCTCGACGAGCGTCGCGTCCCCGCTTCGGTGCGCTTCATGCCCGAGATCGAGGACGGCTGCGAGGTTCGCGCCGGCGACCAGATCACCAAGGGCTTCGTTAACTTCCGCAACCTGCGCAAGCTGACCGACATCGAGTCGACGATGCACACCTTCGTCGAGAGCGTCAAGGACGTCTACACCAGCCAGGGCGTCGACCTGAACGACAAGCACATCGAGGTGCTCGCACGTCAGATGCTGCGTCGCGTTCAGATCACCAACCCCGGCGACTCCAAGTACCTGCTTGGTCAGTACGTCGACCGCTACGAGTTCGCCGACGAGGTTGAGCGCGTTGCCCGTCTGGGCGGTCAGGCTCCCGTGGCCGAGCCCGTCATCCTGGGTACGCTCAAGGTTGCGTCCAACATCGACTCCTGGCTGTCGAGCGCTTCGTTCATCCGTACCGCCGGCGTCCTTACCGAGGCTGCCATCGAGGGCAAGGTCGATCACCTGCTCGACCTTAAGTCCAACGTCATCGTCGGTAAGAAGATCCCGGCTGGTACTGGCCTCAAGCCCTACGCCAACGCCAAACTGACGTATCGTACGGCCGACGGCTATGTCGACATCGACGGTCCGGCTTCGCCCAACGCCAAGTCGCTGCCCGAGTGGGCTCCTGTGGAGCTCAAGGACCTGGACGAGCAGCTCCCGCAGCAGCTCGACTGGGCCGGCTACGACGAGTTCGGCGGTGCTGACGGTTCGTTCACCCGCAACGGCCACACCATCTCTGCCGAGAAGGCTCGCCTGTACCTGTTCGACGACCTGGGCGTGTCGCAGCGCTGGACCAACAAGTTCAGCGAGGTCGGCATCGAGACGGTCGGCGACCTGGTTGGCAAGTCCGAGGAGGATCTGCTGCGCATCGATGGCATCGGTGCCAAGGCGATCGAGGAGCTCCGTGACGGCCTCGAGGCCCACGACCTGCTCTACATCCTCGAGAACAACGACGACGTTGCCGACGAGGAAGACCTCTCGCAGCTGCTGCAGATGGTCTTTAGCCCCGACGGTCCGGACGACATCCTGCTGGGCACCTCTGCCACGCCGACGCATCACGCCGACGCCGACGAGGAGCTCCTGGGCGCCCCGATCGACGACAAGAAGGCTCCTGCCAACGGTGCCATCAACGAGGACATGGCTTCCCTCGACGAGCTGCTCAACCAGCTCGTAGACACCGACGACGCCGAAGAGGCCAAGGACAACGACGAGGAGTAATTAGTTCCGCCGTTCTAACGAACGGCGGCGAACTCCGTCGCTGCGCGGTCCCCAGAGCTACAATCTGTCATTCAAAAGGCAGGGCATGACCAAAAGGTCAATGCCCTGCCTTTTTCATGCCACCTTGTACGCTCTGGGGGCCGCTCGCTTGCGTATGCTCAACCTGTTGCGTTCCGTTGATCCCTTGGGGACCTGCTAAAAAGGGACAGGTTTATTTTGCTAGGTTTTTCCTGCTTGAATTTGAAACATTTCGTCCGGCCAGAGCGTATCTATGGTGAGGGCCTCATCGAGAACCAATAACGTCACCGGGAGGTGATTATGGAAGAACAAGCATTTAGACAGGCGGTCGAAGACCACCGGGATGTCGTGTTTCGGATCGCATTGACGTACCTGCGCGATCGCGCCGATGCCGATGATGTTGCACAAGACGTCTTTCTTAAGTTGCTCAAAAGCGATACGCATTTTGAAGGCTGGGAGCATCTTCGTCGATGGCTTATCCGGGTCACGATCAATGAATGCAAATCGCTCTTTCGAAAGCCATGGAGGCGTGTGGAGGATATTGAGAACCTGGCCGAGTCGCTTTCGACAGCGCAGGAAGAGACCAAGGCCGTCCTGTCAGACGTCATGCGGCTTCCGGAACGATTCCGTATCCCCATCGTGCTCTATTACTATCTGGGCTTCTCGACTTCAGAGATTGCCGAGTTGCTGCACGTGCCAGCCGCGACAGTTCGAACGCGTTTAGCTCGCGGCAGATCGAAACTCAAGTTCATCCTAGAGGAGGGCGACCGTGAAATCCAACCAAATCAAGCAGGCCTTCGAGTCCGTCCAAGCCGATAGCGATCTTGCTGACCGTGTTCTTTATGCCGCTGCTGGTGAGCCGCTTCGCCGAAAGGGTCACGCGAAGCCTCTGTATGTTGCCGTGATCGGATGCCTTGCCGGAGTGCTGGCGACCGGAGGGGTCGCCTACGCCGTCGTCAATTCCAGTTATTTTGCCTCTGCCTGGGGAAACCATGGCAACGGAGAGTCCATTACCTGGACTCAAGGTGGCTCGTCGGGGACTAAATATACCTACACCAGAGAGTTTGGTGATGGTATCGCGCCCCAAAGCTTGGAGGGTTCAGTACAGAAGGTCAATCTGTCCGTCGAGGGCAACGGCTATACACTCGACATTCATGATATGGCTATCGATAAAAACGGTTGCGGTGCCGTGACGTTTACGTTGTCCAATCCAAATGGTGTTAACTACTACAAGCCGGCAGCAGAGACTGGCGAACTTGTTCTCTATGGTGAAGAAGAACAAGGCATCGGCACGCCCAGCATGAACTTCGGCGAGGAATGGGCTGACACACGCTGCACAATTGACAAGGACACATCAAGCGACACGGTCATTAACGGCACAATGTACTTTGCCTCATGGAATCGCGATCGAGATTTAGGACATGCTGTCACCTGGAATATCAGCTGGACGGAGGGCGAAGGTGAGGATGCGAAGCATGTCGAGTCATCGACACCCGAGTTTAGCGTCGGAGCGTACGTCGATACAAAGGAGCTCCGCTCCGACGACTCGCCTCTTGAGATTAGCCCGTTTTCCATCCAGACGCACATCGATGATCTGGGCATTGACGCAGTCACGAAAAAGTTGACCGTTACCTACAAGGATGGATCGGAGCAGATTATCGAAGACGATGCTGCAGGCGCGTACAATTCCTATTTTTCGCTGACGCGCAATAGCGGGGAGAACATCTCGGTTCCGACAAAGCTGATCAATGTCGATCAAGTGGTCTCGGTAACCCTCGAGGGCACGAGGTACAAATCAACAGGAGAGACCGAAACAGAATTACCCTTTACCATCGTCTATTCGTAAGGCCTAGGCCGCTTCCTGCTAGAGGAAGCGGCCATTTTTGCGTTACATGGACGGCTGGAATGGGCACTTGCGCACAGGCGGGGATTCCTTTTATGGAGGCTTTGCGGAAATATAGCTATTTTGGGATACGCCCGGCGGCGTGGTCTGTTGACGGCACAGCTAACGCCACGTATCCTATCCAACTGCGTGTTTCGTAGGGGGATGCTGACCCCTCGATTCAAGCCGTTGCACTTTACAGAAAGCTGGAATCATTCGAGAAGGAGTACGCTTTGCCTACTATTAACCAGCTGGTTCGCCAGGGCCGTCGTTCCGTGCCCAAGAAGTCCAAGAACGCTGCTCTGCAGCACAACTCCCAGAAGCGCGGCGTGTGCACCCGCGTCTTCACCACGAGCCCCAAGAAGCCGAACTCGGCTCTTCGTAAGGTTGCCCGTGTTCGCCTTGTCAACGGCATCGAAGTTACTGCTTACATCCCGGGTGAGGGCCACAACCTGCAGGAGCACTCCATCGTGCTCGTCCGCGGCGGTCGTGTCCGTGACCTCCCTGGTGTCCGTTATCACGTCATTCGTGGCGCCTACGACGCTGCTCCGGTCCAGAACCGTATGCAGGCCCGTTCCAAGTACGGTGCTAAGCGCCCCAAGGCTAAATAAGCCAGATAACGTTTTGATACTTTCGCCGTGTGCCGTCTTGAGCGCCGCACGGTAGACACTTAAGGAGATTTCACATGCCGCGTCGTGCAGCAGCTAATCGTCGTGAGGTTCAGCCTGACGCCGTTTACAACAACCGCCTGGTGACTCAGCTCATCAACAAGGTCCTTCTTGACGGCAAGAAGGCCACCGCTGAGCGCATCGTTTACACCGCTTTCGAGATCGTTGCCGAGAAGTCCGAGGGCGGCGACGCTCTCGCTACCTTCAAGAAGGCTATGGACAACGTCAAGCCCACGCTCGAGGTTAAGCCCAAGCGTGTCGGTGGCGCTACCTATCAGGTCCCGATGGAGGTCAACTCCCGTCGTTCCACCGCTCTGGGTATCCGCTGGATCGTCAACTTCTCCCGCGCTCGCAAGGAGAAGACCATGGCCGAGCGTCTCGCCAACGAGATCCTCGACGCTTCCAACGGCCTGGGCGCTTCCGTCAAGAAGCGTGAGGACGTCTTCAAGATGGCCGAGGCCAACCGCGCGTTCTCTCACTATCGTTGGTAAGTTAAGGTAAGGAACTAACATGGCTAAGCCTAAGTACAAGCTTTCCGATACCCGTAACATCGGCATCATGGCTCACATCGATGCCGGTAAGACCACCACGACCGAGCGTATTCTTTACTACACCGGTAAGACCCACAAGATCGGTGAGGTCCATGAGGGCGCTGCCACCATGGACTGGATGGTTCAGGAGCAGGAGCGCGGCGTAACCATTACCTCCGCTGCTACCACGTGCTTCTGGAACAAGGACGGCAAGGACTACCGCATCCAGATCATCGACACCCCGGGCCACGTTGACTTCACCGCCGAGGTCGAGCGCTGCCTTCGCGTCCTCGATGGCGCTGTCGCCGTTTTCGACGCCGTTGCCGGCGTTCAGCCCCAGTCTGAGACCGTTTGGCGTCAGGCTTCTACCTTCAACGTCCCCCGCATCGCCTTCATCAACAAGTATGACCGCGTGGGCGCTGACTTCTTCAACGCTATCGAGACCATGAAGGATCGTCTCGACGCTAACGCCGTGGCCGCTCAGGTCCCGATGGGCGCCGAGGACAACTTCTGGGGTGTCATCGACCTGGTTACCATGACTGCATGGGACTTCAAGGCCGACGAGAAGGGCATGACCTACCCCGAGCCGATGGACGAGATCCCGGCTGAGTTTGCCGACATCGCTGCCACCAAGCGCGAGGAGCTCCTCGACGCTGCTGCCAGCTTTGACGACGAGCTCATGGAGAAGATCCTCATGGAGGAGGACTTCACCGTCGAGGAGCTCAAGGCTGCTCTGCGCAAGGGCGTTCTGGCCAACGAGCTCAACCTCGTTTTCGTGGGCTCCGCCTACAAGAACAAGGGCGTTCAGGAGCTGCTCGATGCTGTCGTCGACTACCTGCCCAGCCCGCTCGACGTCGAGGCCGTCACCGGTACCGATCCGGACACCGGCGAGGAGATTCAGCGTCATCCTTCCTTCGACGAGCCCTTCTCCGGCCTGGTCTTCAAGATCATGACCGACCCGTTCGTCGGTAAGCTCACCTACGTCCGCGTTTACTCCGGCCGCGCCGAGTCCGGCTCCTACGTGGTCAACGCTTCCAACGGTCAGCGCGAGCGCCTCGGCCGCATCCTCGAGATGAACGCCGCCGAGCGTATCGACCGTGACGACGCTGCCGCCGGCGACATCGTCGCTTGCGTCGGCTTCAAGAACTCCACCACCGGTGACACCCTGTGCGCCGAGGGCAAGGAGATCGTCCTCGAGAAGATCGAGTTCGCTAAGCCCGTTATTGACGTTGCCATCGAGCCCAAGACCAAGGCCGAGCAGGACAAGATGTCCCTGGCTCTGACCAAGCTCGCCGAGGAGGACCCGACCTTCCAGGTGTCCACCAACCACGAGACCGGCCAGACCATCATCGCCGGCATGGGCGAGCTGCACCTCGAGATCATCGTCGACCGTCTGCTCCGCGAGTTCAAGGTTGACGCTAACGTCGGTAAGCCCCAGGTTGCCTACCGCGAGACCGCCGGTCACGACGTCGAGAAGGCTGAGGGCAAGTTCGTCCGTCAGTCCGGCGGTCGCGGTCAGTACGGCCACGCCGTCATCAAGCTCGAGAAGATGGAGGAGGGCTTCGGCTACGAGTTCGTCAACGCTATCGTCGGCGGCGTCGTGCCCAAGGAGTACATCCCGTCCATCGACAAGGGCATCCAGGAGGCCCTGAACACCGGTGTTATCGCCGGCTTCCCGGTCCTCGACGTTAAGGTCACCCTGTTCGACGGTTCTTACCACGAGGTCGACTCCTCCGAGGCCGCCTTCAAGATCGCCGGTTCCATGGCTATCAAGGACGCCCTCAAGAAGTCCGATCCGCAGCTGCTCGAGCCGATCATGGCTGTCGAGGTCGAGACCCCCGAGCAGTACATGGGCGACGTTATGGGCAACCTCTCCGGTCGCCGCGGCAAGATCGAGGGCATGGAGGATCGCAAGAACAGCAAGCTCATCCGTGCCAAGGTGCCGCTGGGCGAGATGTTCGGTTACGCTACCGACCTTCGCTCCCAGACCCAGGGCCGTGCATCCTACACGATGCAGTTCGACTCTTATGAGCCCGCGCCCAAGTCCATCGTGGACGAGGTCATGAGCAAGAACGCCTAAGTTCGAGCTCCCTGTTACGTAATCCGCGAGAACATCTCTCGCACTCTTTGGAGGTTTAAGTTGGCTACCCAGAAGATCCGCATTCGCCTCAAGGGCTATGATCACGAGGTCGTCGATCAGTCCGCGAAGCTCATCGTCGAGACCGCTCAGAAGACCGGTGCTCGCGTTTCCGGTCCTGTCCCCCTGCCCACCGAGCGCAACCTGTACACGGTTATCCGCTCGCCGCACGTGAACAAGGACTCCCGTGAGCAGTTCGAGATGCGCACCCACAAGCGCCTCATCGACATCCTCGACCCCACCTCGGGCACCGTTGATTCGCTCATGCGTCTCGACCTCCCCGCTGGCGTCGACATCGACATCAAGCTCTAAGCGATATCGCTCATAGCTTACAGAGCCCCGCTGCCATTACGGTAGCGGGGCTCTTTTGTTTTGCATGATGGGTTTTGACCGCCTGGTAATGCTGCTGAGTAGGTGGCTGCGGCGCCCTATTCGCCCAAGGGGCGCAGCGACGCCTCCTCAAAATGGAAGGATCGCAAGCCGTCTTCCTTTTCGATACACGCGCGTCCAAAGGTATCGACGGTTTTAAAGATGCCTCGCGCCAGCTCGTCACCGGCAGGGGAGCGAGCGATAACGTGCTTTCCAATCCAATTGAGGTGAGCGACATATTCGCCGTGGACGGGCGCGAGCGGTCCGGCGTTTTCTTCCATGGCGTTGAGCAGATCTGCCCACGCGTCTACAGCGTTTACGACGGTGTGATAGACCTCATCGAGGAGCATATCGACGGCGGGAACGTTCTCGTTGAGGTCCGAGAGACCGATTGCCGGCAGGCCACCATCGGGCACCTCTTGGGGCGCATAGTTCACATTGACACCAATGCCACAGACGGCGAAAGGTTTGCCTTCGTTATCGCGTGCGGCCTCGACCAGTATGCCGCCGAGTTTGCGTCCACGCGCGACCAGGTCGTTGGGCCATTTGAGGCCAATCTCGTTTGCAAGACCCTGTTTTTCGAGCGCCTCGAGCACCGCTAGGCCGCTGACGGCAGCAAGACCAGAGTACTTCGCAGGATTAACGCATGGACGCAGGACAATCGAAAGCAATAGGTTGCCGGCGGTTGAATCCCACTTGTGGCCGCGCCGGCCGCGTCCTGCTGTCTGAGCCCGGGCGGCAAGTCCTGTGCCGTGCGGCGCTCCCTGTTTTCCTGCTTCGAGCAGGTCATCGTTGGTCGATCCGGTTACGTCGACTATCGTTAATTTGGCATCCATAACGGCTGCTACCTCCTAAGTTAATAAAGCAATCGTGCAATGGTGTCGAGAGATAGACACAATGTGAAGCCTTTGTCGCATTTGGACAATTTAATGTTAACACGTCAACAACGACTAAATTGCGCTATCCTCTCTTGGTCGATGTAAACACGTCAACAACTCAAAGGAGGTTAGTGATGGGTTTCACGATTCTTGGAACAGGCTCGGCGCTTCCTGAGCGCAGTGTTTCCAATGACGAGCTGTCCGAGTTTCTCGATACCTCGGATGAGTGGATTTTTACTCGCACAGGTATCAAGAGCCGCCATGTGTGCACCACCGAGTCACTCGACGACCTTGCCGTAGCGGCGAGCGAGCGGGCACTCCAGGTGTCCGGAATCGACGCGAGCCAGCTGGATCTGATCGTCTGCTCGACAACGACGGGTGACCATCTTGTTCCCGCTGAGGCGTGTGCCGTTGCTGAGCGACTTGGCGCGACGTGCCCTGCCTTCGATGTCTCGGCGGCCTGCGCCGGCTTCGTATTCGCGCTCGATGTCGCCGAGGGCTATATCGCCCGCGGCCGTGCCGAGCGCGTGCTTGTCGTTGCCGCCGAGCAGATGACGCGCGCGCTTGACTGGACCGATCGCGCCACCTGCGTGCTCTTTGGCGATGGGGCAGGCGCCGCAGTGATTGGGGCTGGGGGAGACAGCCCCCTTGCCGTTGAGCTTTCGACGGCGCCCGACGTCGAGACGTTGCGCGTTCCCGGTCTGGTCGGCACCTCGCCGTTTAAGGCCTCCGCAGATAGCGAGAGCGTGCTGTCCATGAATGGCCGCCGCGTGTTCAAGTTCGGCGTCAATGCCATCTGCGACACGGTCAACAAGCTCGCCTGCGACGCGAGTATCGCGGTCGAGGACATCGACCATTTTGTATTCCATCAGGCTAACGAACGAATCCTGAGTCAGGCGGTCAAGCGCCTCGGTGTGCCAGACAGGCGCGTGGTTCGAACGCTGCGCGAGACCGGCAACATTTCGAGCGCATGCATTCCGCTTGCCCTCGACCGGCTGGCAAACGCCGGTGCACTTCACACGGGCGACACCATCGCCCTCGTTGGATTTGGCGCCGGTCTGGATATAGGTGGCTATCTACTTCGTTGGAAGTAGTCGCACATAGGAAATAAAAACGCCCTTAGGGCACAAACAAAGGAGAACTACCATGGCAGATCAGAAGACCTTCGAGCGCGTTTGCGATGTTATCCGCGAGACCGCCGGTCTTGACGACGTCGAGATGAAGCCCGAGTCCACGCTCGAGGAGATTGGTCTCGACAGCCTGGGCACCGTCGAGATCCTCGTCGCCGTCGAGGACGAGTTTGGCATCCAGCTCGATACCGAGGAGAACCCCAAGACGGTCGGCGAGTTCGCCGATACGGTCGAGGCGGCATTGGAGAAGTAGAGATGCTCAAGACTCCTCTCTGCGATCTGCTCGGCATCGAAAAGCCCGTGTTCCAGGGCGGTATGGCCTGGATCGCCGACGCCTCGCTGGCGTCCGCAGTGTCCGAGGCGGGCGGCTTAGGGATTATCGCGGCCATGAACGCCGACGCCAACTGGCTGCGCGACCAGATTCATGAGCTGCGCGCCAGGACGGATAAGCCCTTTGGCGTCAACGTCATGCTCATGAGCCCGTTTGCCGACGAGGTCGCGCGGGTCGTGATTGACGAGCGGGTGCCGGTCGTCGTGACGGGTGCCGGCAATCCCACCAAGTACATGAAGGCGTGGAACGAGGCGGGCATCAAGGTCATCCCGGTCGTTGCCTCGGTGGCGCTGGCGCGCCTCGTGGCGCGTCGTGGAGCCACTGCCGTGGTTGCCGAGGGTACCGAATCGGGCGGCCATATTGGCGAGACCTCGACGATGGCACTGGTGCCGCAGGTTGTTGATGCGGTCGATATTCCCGTGGTTGCGGCTGGCGGTATCGCCGATGGCCGCGGCGTGGCGGCCGCCTTTATGCTGGGCGCCGCCGGCGTGCAGGTGGGTACGCGCTTTCTGATCGCAGATGAGTGCACCGTATCGGAGCAGTACAAGGAGATGGTCCTGAAGGCCAACGACACCTCGACGCGTGCGACCGGCCGCTCGACGGGACACCCGGTGCGTGCCCTCAAGAGCCCCTTCACCAACGCCTACGCCAAGAGCGAGGCGGCGGGCGTAAGCGTCGAGGAGCTCGGGGCCATGGGCACGGGCGCCCTTCGCAAGGCCGCCAAGGACGGCAATTACGAAGAGGGCTCGTTTTTGTGTGGACAGATTGCAGGCATGGTCAACGAGCGCCAAAGTGCACGTGAAATCGTTGACGACCTGGTCGATGGCGCCGAGCACGTCCTGAAGGGTGCGTGCGCATGGGTGGCGTAGCGTTTCTGTTTGCCGGCCAGGGCGCCCAGCACCCCGCGATGGGCGTCGACCTGATCGAGGCATCGCCGGCGGCCGCCGAGGTGTTCGCCATTGCCGACGAGGTGCGCCCGGGGACCAGTGAGCAGTGCCGAAGCGCCTCCAAGGAGGAACTCTCGCAGACCGAGAACACGCAGCCGTGCGTGTTCGTTCACGATCTGGCAGCGGCTGCCGCCCTGCGTGAGCGCGGCGTGGTACCTGCCGCCTGTGCGGGTTTTTCGCTTGGCGAGGTCGCCGCGCTCACCTTTGCGGGGGCGTTCGATACGCGAGCGGGCTTTGAACTCGTGTGCGAGCGCGCGGCGCTGATGGCCGCGGCTGCCGAGCGCCATCCGGGCGGCATGCGCGCCGTCATCAAGCTCGATGCGGCGCAAGTCGAGAACCTGGCAAAACAGGCCGGCGAGGACTGCTGGCCGGTCAACTACAACAGTCCGCAGCAGACGGTTGTTGCCGGAGCGCCCGAGGCGCTGCAGGAGCTCGACGTCCTAGTAAAAGAGGCTGGCGGCCGCGCTATGAAAGTCGCGGTGTCGGGCGCATTTCATAGCCCCTATATGGCCGAGGCGACTGAGGGGCTGGCGACGTATATCCAAGCCGACCACGCGCCGTCACCGCTGCTGATTCCGGTCATGGCAAACATGACGGCGGCGCCCTATCCGGCGGACCCGCGAGCGGCATCGGATGTCTTGGCCAATCAGGTGAGTCATGCCGTTCGTTGGGTCGACACGCTGCATACTCTGCAGAATCAGGGCATCGACACGTTTATTGAGGTCGGCCCTGGCAAAACGCTGTCGGGCCTGGTCAAGCGTACGCTGAGCGACGTTCGCGTGTATTCGTGCGAAACGGCCGAGCAGGTCGCAGCTATTGCCGACGAGCTCGCATAGTCCACAGGGCTGTAACCCGAAAGGAATGACATGGGCAACTTGAACAACGGCGCGCTCGAGCGCAACGACTCACGTCGCGTGGCACTGGTCACGGGCGGCTCGCGGGGTATCGGCCGCGCCTGCGCTGTCGGTCTGGCGGAGGACGGCTTTGATATCGCCGTCGTCTATGCCGGCAGCGTCGATGCGGCGCGCAAGACGTGCGAAGCCTGTGAGGCGGTTGGCGCCACGGCACGCGCATATCAATGCGACGTGGCCGATCCCGCTGCCGTCAACGCGTGCGTGGAAGCGGTCCTCAACGACTTTGGTTCCATTTGGGCGCTCGTCAACAACGCCGGCATCACCCGCGATGGCCTGCTCATGCGCATGGGCGATGACGCATTCGATCGCGTGCTCGATGTCAATCTCAAGGGAACATTCAACATGACGCGCGCGCTCACCAAGACCTTTATGCGCCAGCGCGGCGGTTGCGTCGTCAACATGAGCTCGGTCGTGGGCCTGATGGGCAATGCCGGGCAAGCCAACTACGCTGCTTCCAAGGCAGGCGTGATAGGGCTTACCAAGGCGGTGGCGCGCGAGCTTGCGCCTCGTGGCGTACGAGCGAACGCGGTCGCCCCCGGGTTTGTCGAGACAGATATGACGGCAAAGCTCTCGGAGAAGGTGCGTACGGCAACCGAGGAACAGATTCCCCTTAAGCGCATGGCACGTCCCGAGGAAGTGGCCGGCGTGGTGCGCTTTTTAGCGAGCGATGCGGCTGCTTACATTACGGGCGAGGTCGTGCGCGTCGACGGCGGAATGGCGATGTAGAAACCAGGGCCGAAGAACGGCTTGGATGAGGAGACCATGATGGAACAGAGAGTTGCAATCACCGGCATCGGTGCCGTATCGCCGCTCGGCAACACCGCGCTTGCCACCTGGGCGGCCATGTGCGCCGGGACCTGTGGCATCGGCCCGATCACGCACTTCGATACCGATGCGTTTACCGTCAAGGTGGCGGCCGAAGTCAAGGGCTTTGACGGCAACGAGTACTTTGGCAAGCGTGACGCCAAGCATCTGGACCCCTGCGTTCAGTTTGCGATGGCGGCTTCGGACGAGGCAATGCACGATGCGGGCTTTGATGTCGAAGGCGCCATCGATCGTGAGCGCCTGGGCGTCTACGTGGGCTCGGGCGTGGGCGGCATGACGACGCTCGTCGACAACGTCCACACGATCGCCGATCGTGGACCTCGCCGCGCATCGCCCTATATGATTGCGATGATGATCCCCAACATGGCTTCGGGCAATATCGCGATCCGCCACAAGGCAAAGGGACCGACCCTGCCAGTCGTGACTGCTTGCGCGACCTCGGCCCATGCGGTGGGCGAGGCGTTCCGCGCCATCAAGCACGGCTATGCCGACGCGATCCTCGCGGGCGGCGCCGAGGCGGCCATTATCCCCGATGCCGTTGCAGGCTTTACGTCCTGCCGCGCATTGACCACCAACCCCGATCCTGCGACGGCTTGCCGCCCGTTCGATGCAGACCGCGACGGCTTTGTGATGGGCGAGGGCGCTTGCGTGCTGGTACTCGAGAGCATGGAACATGCGCAGGCGCGCGGTGCGCACATTTATGCCGAGGTCGTGGGCTACGGCAACACCGATGATGCTTATCACATCACGAGTCCCGATCCCGAGGCTGCCGGCATTGCCCGCGCGATATCGCTGGCGGTGGCCGAGGGCGACGTCAAGCCTTCCGAGGGCCTCTACATCAATGCCCACGGCACCTCGACCAAGCTTAATGATTCGTCCGAGACGGCGGGCATTAAGCGAGCGCTCGGCGAGGACGCGGCGCGCGCCGCACATGTCTCGTCGACCAAGTCGATGACGGGGCACATGATCGGTGCCACGGGGGCCATCGAGGTCATGGCCTGCGCCATGGCACTCGAGCAGGGCGTGGTGCCGCCGACCATTAACTACCACACGCCCGATTCCGCCTGCGATCTTGATTACACGCCCAATCGCGCGGTTCGCGCCGACCTTACCTGGGCGCTTTCGACCAACCTGGGCTTTGGCGGGCACAACGCCGCCATCGCGCTGCGTAGATATACGAGGAGCTAGAGCATGGATTCCAAAAGACTTGCCGAGATAGCCGATGTGATGGAGGACCGCGGCCTTACGCGCGTACGTGTTGAGGAGCCCGATGGCACCGCGGTCGAACTCGAGCGCGCGAGTGCCGCGCAGCCGGTTGCCGTGCCCGTGCCTATGCCGGGTGCCGTGGCCGCTCAAGTTGCAGCTCCCACAGTCGCGCCTGCCGCACCGGAACCCGCCACGCAGACACCTGCCGCCGCGCCGGAGCCCAAGGGCACCGAGGTGACTGCTCCCATGGTGGGCGTCTTCTATGCTGCCCCTGCGCCGGGCGACGAGCCGTTTGTGCGCGTGGGCTCCAAGGTCAAGGCCGGCGAGACCCTCTGCATCATCGAGGCCATGAAGGTTCTCAACGAGGTGACGGCCGAGGCAGACGGTGAGGTGCTCGAGATCTGCGTGGCCGACGGCGACCTCGTGGAGTTTGGCAGCTGCCTCATGAGGATCGGATAGGTGATATCCATGAACAAAGAAGAGCTCAAGAAGCTATTACCGCATCGCGAGCCGATGCTTTTGCTCGACGAAGCCGAGCTGGTGGGCGACGAGGCCCACGGCAAGATCACGATTACAGGCGACGAGTACTTTTTGCAGGGACATTTTCCGGGAAACCCGGTCGTTCCCGGCGTGATTCAGTGCGAGATGCTCGCCCAGAACTGCTGCGTGCTGCTGGTGGGCGATGAGGAGGCGCGCGGCGCGACGCCGTTCTACACGAGTCTGGACAAGGTGCGCTTTAAGCGTCCGGTGCGCCCGGGCGACACGGTGGATCTAGTGTGCTCCATCACGCGTGCGCGAGGGCCGTTCCGCTTTGCGACGGGTGCTGCGAGCGTCAACGGTGAGGTTTGCTGCCGCGCCGATATGTCTTTTGCACTCATGCACGAAAGTTAAGGAAGGCTCCATGTTCGACAAAGTGCTCATCGCCAACCGCGGCGAAGTCGCGGTCCGTGTTATCCGCGCGTGCCGCGATATGGGCATCAAGACCGTCGCCGTTTATTCCACGGCCGATGCGGACGCGCTACACGTGCAGCTTGCCGACGAGGCGTATTGCATCGGCGGCCCGCGTCTTGCCGAGAGCTACCTCAACGACGATGCCGTGCTCACCTGTGCCGTAAAGTCGGGAGCTAAGGCAATTCATCCCGGCTATGGCTTCTTTTCCGAGAAGGCGAGCTTCGTGCGCGACTGCGACAAGTTCGGTCTGGCGTTTGTCGGTCCTTCGGCCGAGGTGATCGACAGCATGGGCGACAAGGACGCCGCACGCCGAACGGCCGCTGCTGCGGGCGTGCCCATCGTGCCGGGCTGCGATTTGCTCAAAAGCCCCGAGGAAGCAACGGCCGAGGCCGAGCGCATCGGCTGCCCCGTGCTTATTAAGGCGCGCGCGGGCGGCGGCGGTCGCGGTATTCGCAAGGTCGAGCGCGTGGAAGATGCGGCAAAGGCGTTCATCGAGGCGCGTGCCGAGGGTGAGGCCGTTTTTGGCGACGGCGAGTGCTACATGGAGAAGTTCGTTGCGCCGGCGCATCACGTTGAGGTACAGATTATGGCCGATAAGCAGGGCCATGTGTTTTCGCTCGGCGAGCGCGAGTGCTCGGTGCAGCGCCGCAACCAAAAGCTGATCGAGGAGAGCCCCGCGCCGTGCCTCGACGGACGCGATGATATTCGCGCGCGCATGCACAAGGCCGCGCGCGACCTGGCTCGTGCCGTTGGCTATGAGGGCGCTGGCACCATCGAGTTTTTGTACTCAGATGACGGCAATTTCTACTTTATGGAAATGAACACGCGCTTGCAGGTGGAGCATCCGGTTACGGAGTTTGTGACCGATACCGACCTGGTTAAGTGGCAGCTGCGCGTGGCTGCCGGCCAGCCTCTGCCCTTTGAGCAGGAGGACGTACCGGTCCGCAACCACGCCATGGAGTGCCGCATCAATGCCGAAACGCCGGACTTTCTACCGTCATGTGGAACGGTCACCGCGTTGCGTGTGCCGGGTGGTCCGCGCGTGCGCTGGGATTCCGCCATGTTTACCGGAGCGAAAGTTCCGCCGTACTACGACTCCATGCTCGGCAAGCTCATCGTGTGCGCGCCCACGCGTGACGGTGCCATTCGCAAGATGCGCTCGGCCCTGGGCGAGCTCGTGATTGAGGGCGTGAGCGAAAATAGCGAGCTTCAGCTCGACGTGCTGGCAAACGACGAGTTTTTGTCGGGCATGTATCACACCGATCTGATGGGGCATCTCTATGCTGATGAATAGAAAAGCGAAGACGGTCAATGTCCTTGAGGGGCCGATAACCGAGTCGTGCGCCGAGTTCCCCGCGCGCCACGTGTTTGTCAAATGCCCGGAGTGCCGCCGTGTGATCGATGAGGCGCGCCTGCACGACAACCTCGAGGTCTGCCCTCGTTGCGGCAAACACTTTCGCGTGAGCGGTCGCGCGCGCATGCGCATGACGGTCGACGCGGGTACCTTTGAGGAATGGGATGCCAATCTGGCGTCGAAGGACTTCCTCTCGTTTCCCGGTTATGCCGACAAGCTTAAGAGCGTGAGCGAGCGTTCGGGCGAGCGCGATGCCGTTGTGTGCGGCAGGGGCAAAATCTGCGGCTGCGATACCGCGCTCTTCTTTATGGATGCCAACTTTATGATGGGCTCAATGGGCTCCGTGGTGGGCGAGAAGATCTGTCGTGTCTTTGAGCGCGCGGCCGAGTTGGGGCTGCCGGTCGTTGGCTTTACCGTATCGGGCGGCGCCCGCATGCAGGAGGGCGCGACCTCGCTCATGCAGATGGCCAAGATTTCTGCGGCGGTTAGGCGCCACAGCGAGGCGGGCGGCCTGTATATCACGGTGCTCACCGATCCCACGACCGGAGGTGTAACCGCGAGCTTTGCCATGGAGGGCGACATTATCCTGGCCGAGCCCGATGCCCTGACGGCATTTGCCGGCCCGCGCGTGATCGAGCAGAACATGCACAAGCGTCTGCCCAAGGGATTCCAGCGTTCCGAGTTTTTGCTGGAGCACGGCTTTTGCGATGCCGTTGTTCCGCGTGGTGAGATTGCGCTCACGGTAGGCGAGCTGCTGGCGCTGCACGAAGGGCACGCGCCCGGCCTGGGGGCACCGCATGAGATCGTGCATACGGGTCGTCGCGACAAAAAGCTGGGACACTTGTTTAAGCGCTCGGCCGCACCAAAAAGCGCGCTCGAAATCGTCAAACAGACTCGCTCGGCGAACCGCGCCACGGCAGGCGAGATGATCTCGTTGGGTCTCGACGGATTCGTAGAGCTGCACGGCGACCGCTACTTTGGCGACGACGCCGCTGTGGTGGCTGGCATTGGCTGGAAAGACGGACGCCCCGTAACGGTCATCGCCATCGAGCGCGGCACCACGACCAAAGAGCGTATGCGCCGCAACTTTGGCATGGCGCATCCCGAGGGTTACCGCAAAGCGCGTCGTCTGATGCGCCAGGCCGAAAAGTTTGGTCGGCCGGTTCTGTGCCTGGTTGATACTTCGGGCGCGTTTTGCGGCATCGGTGCCGAGGAGCGCGGCCAGGGCGAGGCGATTGCCCAGAATCTCATGGAGATGAGCGGCCTTAAGACGCCGATTATCTCGGTGGTGACAGGCGAGGGCGGCTCTGGTGGCGCGCTGGCGCTGTCCGTGGCCGACCGCATCCTGATGCTCTCAAGCTCGGCCTATTCGGTCGTGAGCCCCGAGGCCTGTGCGTCGATCCTGTGGAAGGATACCGAGCGCGCAGAGGAGGCCGCTGAGGCGTTGAAGCTCACGGCCCCCGATCTGCTGGCGCTCGGCATCATCGACGGCATCGTTGACGATAGGGGCCTGTCGCATGAGGAGATCGCCGGCGCCGTCATATCCTCGGCATTTGATGCCTTCGATACGCTTGGACAGCTCGACGACGCGACCCTCACAAACCTCCGCTACGAAAAGTACC
Source organism: uncultured Collinsella sp. (assembly GCA_902464035.1). GTDB lineage: Bacteria > Actinomycetota > Coriobacteriia > Coriobacteriales > Coriobacteriaceae > Collinsella. The sequence goes on from CABQHT010000019.1 coordinate 25,521, forward strand.
GCGCAATCGGTCGGTACCGCACGATGTGACAAAGGGACAGTCCGCATGTCACATTGGGAAAGGCGTTCCATGTCACAAGTTTCTAACACCTCGTTTACAACGACGGTTTCATCAAACGCCATGGCCGTGGTGGACTATCTGTCCAAAAGCATGATGTCGGCGCTGCCCTTTATTGTCTGCGCGGCGTTGTTCCGCACCGTCGCCGTCATTATGGGCGAAGGCATGCTGGGCCTGTGGTCTGCCGATTCCGAAATCTATCGCCTGTTCTACAGTTGGCTCTATAACGCCGGCTACTACTTTTTGCCCATTTATCTTGGCTGGGCCGCCGCCCGCCAGCTCGGCTGCTCGGAGCAGCTGGGCATGATGTTGGGCGGCGTATTGATTGCACCCGATCTGCTTAAGCTTGTCGATGCCGTATCGACGACGGGGGCGTCGATGACTTCCGTCTATGGTCTGCTTCCCGCGCCGGTCAACGATTACACGACGACTGTTATTCCGGTTCTCATCTCGGTGCCCGTGCTATGGCGAGTGGAGTGTTTCTTTCAGCGCGTTGTTCCTTCGGCCGTGGCGTTTTCGTTCGTTCCGTTTGCAACCATGCTCGTCATGGTCCCGGTTTCGCTGTGTATTACGGCGCCGGCGGGCAGCTATCTAGGCATGCTGTTGGGCCAGCTTATGTTTGTGCTTGGCAATTTCGGTGGCATCGTGTCGCTGCTCACGCTCATGGGGCTTGCCGCGGGCTGGGAGTTTCTTAAGATCGCGGGCGTCAGCAACGTTGTCCTATCGCTCGCCTATGCGCAGTTTATGAGTGTGGGAACGGATTCGTGCATTCTGATCGCCGCGACGATGGCAACGTTCGCCGTTTGGGGCATGCCCTTTGGCGCGTCGCTTCGCGTTGCGGATAAGGACGAGAAGGCGCTCATGCTGGGCTATTCGATTTCGGGCGTGCTTGGCGGCGTAAGCGAGCCGGCGCTGTACGGTTGCGGCTTTAAATATGGCAGGTGCCTGACGTGCATGGCCATTGGCGGCGCCGTCGGAGGCCTTGTTGCGGCCGTGGGCCACGTTACGGCCTATACCATCGGCATGACGAATGTCCTCATGGTCATTGGCTTTGCCACGGGCGGCATCTCGAACCTGCTGTGGTGCTGCGCCGCCGGCGGTGTGGCATTTGCGGTGTCTGCGGCGCTGAGCTACTGCTTTGGCGTGGTGCCGGCGAAGGGACAGGCGACGGGGGACGGAGCTGATTCACCCGAAACAGTTGCGAGCGCTGCTGAAGTAAGCGCATAAACCTGTGTGACAAAGGGACGGTCCCGCATGGCACATTCCAAGGTCGTGGCCCGTGTGGGTTGCGGCCTTTTTGTATCTGTGGGGCAAAGTGGCTACACTACAATCCGTTTGAGCAATAGATATATAGGTAGTACCGTGGGGGGGGGATGTAGATGGTCGAGTGGATTGTTAAGCGTGCACAGGGCGACCGTGCGCGCGTGGGCACGTTGACGGGCGTGGTGTGTATTCTCGCCAATGTGGCACTATGCGCTGCGAAGGGCGTAATTGGCGTGCTGTCGGGATCGGTTTCGATCGTGGCGGATGCCATGAACAACCTGTCCGACGCCAGCTCAAACATCGTGAGCGTGTTGGGCTTTAAGCTGGCGGGCAAGCCGGCAGACCCCGAGCATCCTTACGGCCATGGCCGCTACGAGTATCTCTCGGGTCTGGTCGTGGCGGCGCTCGTGCTGCTGATCGGCCTTGAGCTTATCAAGTCCTCGGTTGAGCGCGTCATCCACCCCGAACCTGTCGAGTTCTCGCTTGCCCTGGTGGCAGTCCTTGCGCTTTCGATGGTCGTCAAGCTGTGGATGGCGGCCCTCAACCAAAAGCTCGGCGACCGTATTGAGTCCGAGACGCTGCACGCGACGGCCCAGGATTCCAAGAACGATGTTCTCGCCACGGGTGCCGTGCTGGCGTGCGCGATTGTTTCCCAGGTGACGCATGTCAATCTTGACGCATGGGTCGGCCTTGCCGTTGGCGCCTATATTGGCTGGAGCGGTTTTGAACTCATCCAGGATACGGTGAGCCCGCTTTTGGGCCAGGCGCCCGATCCTAAGCTGGTCAAGTACATTCGAGACAAGATCATGAGCTACCCCGGCGTTTTGGGCGTCCACGACCTGATGGTTCACGACTACGGCCCGGGCAGGAAGTTCGCAAGCGCTCACGCCGAGATGGCAGCCGAGGCCAGCCCGCTGGAAAGTCACGACACGCTCGATAACATCGAGCAGTCGTTTAAGAACGAAGACGGTATGATTGTCACGCTCCATTACGACCCCATCGTGACCGACGATCCCAAAGTGGCGAGCATGCGCTTGCGCATTCACGCCATGGCCCAGGAGATCGATAACCGTCTTTCGATTCATGACCTGCGCTGTGTGCCGGGCCCTACGCACACCAATGTGATTTTTGACTGCGTGCGACCCTCGGATTTGGTGATGAGCGCCGAGGACCTAAAGCGCGCGTTGGCGAAACGTGTCGAATCCGAATATCCCAAGTCGATTGCCAAGATCACAATCGACGAAGACTATGTCGGCCATACCCACGAGTAGGGCCGAGCCGATAAAGCAACTGATGCAGAAGGGGAGAGCATGAAGAAGCTATATCTACTCCGCCACGGTCAAACTGAGTTCAACGTCAAAAAGCTGGTCCAGGGCCGCTGCGATTCTCCGTTGACCGACCTGGGCCGCAAGCAAGCGGGAATGGCGGCCGCATGGCTCAAGGACCACGGCGTCGTTCCCGACAAAGTGGTCTCTTCGCCCTTAGGCCGAGCCATGGACACAGCTCAGCTCGTCGCAACCGAACTCCTCGGCTCGGACGCAGCAGTCGAGCCCTGCGAAGGCATCATCGAGCGCAGCTACGGCACCTTCGAAGAAGGCCCCCACGACGCGCTGCCCACCGACGTCTGGGATCCGGGCGAGGATTTAGTCCCCTTTGGAGGAGAAGGAAGCCAGGCCCTGCAGGCGCGCATGGTAAACACCCTCACCAATCTTATAAGCGCCGAGGACACCAAAACCCTACTAGCAGTAAGCCACGGCAGCGCCAGCCGCCAATTCATCAAGGCTGCAGCCCCAGAGGGCTTCGAGCTCCCAACAAAACTCCCCAACTGCGCCATTATGATTTTCGATTTTGATGAGGCGGAGCCACAAGTAGAGGGCGAGCCAATGCAATGCAAGTTCACCCTCCAGCAAATAGTGGACCCCCAACAAAGTCATTAGCCTGAGCGAGCAGAGTTAAGCAGACATCAACGTGTCGTCTCCCGAGCACGGCGGAGGGCCGGAGAAATATATTAAGGTCATCGCGAGTTCCGCACGCAAAGGAGAGCACTTAATGTGCTCTCCGTCTTGCGCAGGACTGTAGAGCAGGGACCTTAATATATTTCTCCGGCCCTCCGCCGTGCTCGGGAGCCATCCACGCACTTTACCTGCGTAAACAATGTGAGTGAAATATGAATCTCGATGGATACGCCCGCAGCCGTGTATACTAAACAGCTGTGTGAAACCAGGGGAGTATTCTGGCTGGACAAAATGCCTGCTTAATAGGGTTGTCAGGTAGTCCGGGCGAAATACAAGGCTGGGGAGCACGTCGTGTAAGTAGTGGTCCTCTAGGGGCGTACGCTCGGTGGTGTACGCATTGTCCCAAGACCACGCGAGAGTTGGGATCATATCTTGATCAGCATGATTCTCGGCCGCAAGATTGGCATGACCCAGGTTTGGGACGAGGACGATAACGTCGTTCCCGTCACGGTCATCCAGGCTGGCCCCTGCGCTGTCTCGCAGGTTAAAACTCAGGCAACCGACGGCTATGACGCCGTCCAGATCGGTTTCGGCGACATCAAGGCCAAGAACGTGAACAAGCCCATGGCTGGTCACTTCGCCAAGGCTGGCGTCGAGCCTGTCCGCTTCCTTCGTGAGGTCCGCGTCGAGAACGGCGAGGAGCACAAGGTCGGCGAGGTCGTCACCGTCGCTGATTTCGCTGATGTCGAGAAGGTCGACGTCATCGGTACCTCCAAGGGTAAGGGCTTCCAGGGTCGCATCAAGCGCTGGGGTCAGCGCCGCGGTCCTATGACGCATGGTTCTCACTTCCAGCGTCACCCCGGTTCTATCGGTCAGTGCGCCTATCCTGCGCGCGTCCTCAAGGGCGTCAAGATGGCCGGTCACATGGGTAACGAGCGCGTTACCGTCAAGAACCTTTCCGTTGTCCGCATCGATGCCGAGCAGAACCTCATCTTGGTCAAGGGCGCTGTCCCGGGTGCCAAGAATGGTCTCGTCGCCATCCGTATGGCCTAAGGGCCCAGCCCATTTAGCCCAGCGTCATACCAAGGAGAACACTTAAATGGCAAAGTTTGAAGTAAAGAACAGCGAGGGCAAGAAGGTCGCCGAGGCCGAGCTCGCCGCTGAGGTGTACGGCATCGAGCCGAACATCCACGTTATGCACCACATCGTCAAGTGCCAGATGGCCTCTTGGCGTCAGGGCACCCAGTCTGCTAAGGGTCGCTCTGAGGTTTCCGGTGGCGGCAAGAAGCCTTGGCGTCAGAAGGGCACCGGCCGTGCCCGCCAGGGTTCCATCCGTGCTGCCCAGTGGCGTCACGGTGGCGTTGTCTTCGCCCCCAAGCCCCGTTCCTACGCTAAGCGTATGAACAACAAGGAGGTCAAGCTGGCTATGCGCTCCGCGCTGTCCGCCAAGCTGGCCGATGGCGAGCTCGTGCTCGTCGACGACTACGGCTTCGAGAAGCCTTCCACCAAGGCTGCTGTCGCCATGCTCAAGGCTCTCGGCCTTGAGGGCAAGCGTCTGACCATCATCGTTCGCGATGAGGACGTCAACGCCTACCTGTCGTTCCGCAACATTCCCAAGACGTTCATCATCACTGCCGACGAGGCCAACACCTACGATCTCGTCAACAACAACGCTGTGCTGATGCCCGCCGACATCGCCGCTCACTTCGGGGAGGTGCTTGCATAAATGACCGCCCACGAGATCATCATCCGTCCGATCGTGTCCGAGCGTTCCTTCTCCGGCATGGAGCTGAACAAGTACACGTTCGAGGTCGCCAAGGATGCTAACAAGTATCAGATCAAGGACGCTGTCGAGGAGATCTTCGGCGTCAAGGTCGTTCGCGTGAACACCCTGACGGTCAAGCCCAAGACCAAGCGCGTGCGCTATGTCGCCGGCAAGACCCGTTCTTGGAAGAAGGCCATCGTCACGCTGGCCGAGGGCGACACCATCGAGGTCTTTGGCAACCAGGCCTAAGACTCGCTGCTGTTGAGTGAGCTCATGCCTCCCAAATAGGGGAGGCGGGAGCTCAAGGTTTTGGGCGTATAAAATGGACACGCCCGGAACCGTGTATACGTCCGGTGTCATCGCACCCGAGGCAGAACCTCGAATCCCTGTCTGCGATGGCTAACGGATTCCTATTGAAAGGGATTGTAATGGCTGTAAAGCACCTTAAGCCGACCTCCGCTGGTAGGCGTTGGCAGACGATCTCCGATTTCTCCGAGATCACCTGCACCAAGCCCGAGAAGTCTCTTCTCGAGCCCCTGCCCAAGAAGGCCGGTCGTAACAACAACGGCCGCATCACCACCCGCCACCAGGGCGGCGGCGTGAAGCGTCGTTACCGCGTGATCGACTTCAAGCGCAACAAGGACGGCGTGCCCGCCAAGGTTGCCACGATCGAGTACGATCCGAACCGTTCCGCTCGCATCGCTCTGCTGCACTATGCAGACGGTGAGAAGCGCTACATCCTGGCCCCCAAGGGCCTCGAGGTCGGTCAGACCATCATGTCCGGTTCTGACGCCGACATCAAGCCGGGCAACGCTCTGCCCCTCGCCGACATCCCCGTCGGTACGCTCATTCACGCCGTCGAGTTCCAGCCGGGCAAGGGCGCCGCTATCGCCCGTTCCGCCGGTAACTCCTGCCAGCTGATGGGTAAGGAGGGCAAGTACGCTATCGTCCGTATGCCTTCCTCCGAGATGCGCCGCATCCTCGTTACCTGCCGCGCCACCGTCGGTGAGGTCGGCAACGCCGATCACGCCAACATCGTCATCGGCAAGGCCGGCCGTAAGCGTCACATGAACGTGCGCCCGACCGTCCGCGGTACCGTCATGAACCCTGTCGACCACCCGCACGGCGGTGGCGAGGGCAAGAACCACACCTCTGGTCGTCCCTCTGTTACCCCCTGGGGTAAGCCGACGAAGGGCCTTCGTACGCGCAAGAAGAAGAAGGTCTCGAACCAGCACATCATTCGTCGCCGTAAGAAGTAATTTCGGATACCGAGTTTTAGGAGAAAGCACTTATGAGCAGAAGTCTCAAAAAGGGCCCGTTCGTGGAGACTCGCCTTCTCTCGCGTATCACCGCGATGAACGAGGCTGGCAAGAAGGACGTCGTGAAGACCTGGTCCCGCGCGTCCACCATCTTCCCCGAGATGGTTGGTCACACCATCGCCGTCCACGACGGCCGCAAGCATGTGCCCGTGTATGTTACCGAGTCCATGGTTGGTCACAAGCTCGGCGAGTTCGCGCCGACTCGTACGTTCCGTGGCCACAAGGCCAAATAGGGGGTTAACCGTAAATGGCAACTAAGTCTATTGAAACTGAGGCCACCGAGGTTCGCGCCGTCGCTAAGTACGTGCGTGTTTCCCCCAGCAAGGCCCGCCTGGTGGTCGATCTGATCCGCCGCAAGCCTGTCGCTCAGGCCTTCGACATCCTCCACTTCTGCGACCGCGCCGTCGCCGTGGATGTCGAGAAGGTTCTCCGTTCCGCCGTTGCGAACGCCGAGAACAACAACGGTCTGCGTGCCGACAACCTGGTTGTCGCCGCTGCCTATGTTGACGAGGGTCCGACGCTTAAGCGCATCCGTCCCCGCGCCAAGGGTTCCGCTTCTCGCATTCTGAAGCGTACTTCCCACATCACCGTCGTCGTTGCTCCTCGAAAGGAGGCGTAAAGCTGTATGGGTCAGAAAGTCTACCCCACCGGCTTCCGTCTTGGCATCACCGAGAACTGGCGCTCCCGCTGGTTCGCAGAGAAGGATTACGCTAAGACCCTCGGTAACGATCTCGAGATCCGCAAGTACCTCGAGAAGCGTCTTTCCCGCGCAGCTGTCTCCCGTGTCGAGATCGAGCGCGCTGGCGACAAGGTGAAGGTCATCATCCTCACCGCTCGCCCCGGCGTTGTCATCGGTAAGAAGGGTGCCGAGATCGATACCCTCCGCACCGAGCTCGAGAAGGTCGCTGGCGTCTCCAAGGGCCAGCTCTCCGTCGACGTTGTCGAGATCAAGCGCCCCGAGCTCGACGCCAACCTCGTTGCTCAGTCTATCGCCGAGCAGCTCGAGGGCCGCGTTGCCTTCCGTCGCGCTATGCGCAAGGCTGTCCAGTCCGCCCGCAAGGCCGGCGCTAAGGGCATCCGTATCCAGTGCTCCGGTCGTCTCGGCGGTGCCGAGATGGGCCGTCGTGAGTGGTACCGCGAGGGTCGCGTGCCTCTGCACACCCTCCGTGCCAAGATCGACTACGGCACGGCTGTCGCCAGCACCACCATGGGCGCTTGCGGCGTGAAGGTCTGGATCTACCTGGGCGAGAAGCTCCCGGGCCAGCCTGTTCCCAACCCTGCACTCGAGGGCTCTTCCCGTCCTCGTCGTCGTAACTCCGAGAGGAGGGGTCAGTAGTGCTTGCCCCTAAGCGTATTCTTCACCGCAAGGTGCAGCGTGGCTCCATGAAGGGCCAGGCCAAGGGTAATACCGAGCTGCATTTCGGCGAGTTTGGTATCCAGGCTCTCGAGGCCCATTGGATCACCAACCGTCAGATCGAGGCCGCTCGTATTGCCATGACCCGCTACATGAAGCGTGGCGGTCGTGTCTACATCACGATCTTCCCCGATAAGCCCATCACCAAGAAGCCTGCCGAGACTCGCATGGGTTCTGGTAAGGGTAACCCCGAGGAGTGGGTGGCCGTCGTCAAGCCCGGCCGCATCATGTTCGAGGTCAAGGGCGTGCCCGAGGAGGTCGCTCGCGAGGCTCTGCGTCTTGCACAGCACAAGCTTCCCATCAAGACCAAGATTGTTGCTGCCAAGAACGCTGAGCAGCGCATCGAGAAGGAGATGGCTGAGGAGGCCGCTCTCGAGGCCAAGTGGGCTGCTGAGGACGCCGCCGCCGCCAAGGAGGAGAACTAATGAAGCCCGCAGAGATTCGTGAGCTCTCGGACGCTCAGCTCGTTGAGAAGCTGAAGGAAATGCGCGCCGAGCTCTTTAACCTTCGTTTCCAGATGGCCACCAGCCAGCTGGACAACACCGCTCGCGTCAACACCGTGAAGAAGGACATCGCTCGCGTCCTCACGGAGCAGCGCGCCCGCGAGATCGCAGCGGAGAAGTCCGCTGTCGCCGAGTAGGACCTAAGGAGAGAACATGACTGATTCGCGTAACTCGCGTAAGGTCCGTACGGGTGTCGTTACCTCCGTCTCCGGTGCCAAGACCATTGTTGTCACCATCACCGAGCGCAAGCGTCACCCCAAGTACGGCAAGATGATGACCAGCTCCAAGAAGCTGCACGCTCACGACGAGGAGTGCACGGCTGGCGTGGGCGATACCGTCCGCGTTATGGAGACCCGTCCTATGTCCAAGATGAAGCGTTGGCGCCTCATCGAGGTCGTCGAGCGCGCTAAATAAGCAGTCGCTCTTACGACTTGTACGTTTCCGAAGATGTGCGTATGTCTGGCTTGCATACCACGGGCCGTATAAAGGCTGCGCACCTCTCTTCGGTTCTTAGTTCGGAGGAACATCTACCATGATTCAGATGCAAACCATGCTGAACGTCGCCGACAACTCCGGCGCTCGCAAGATTCGCTGCATCAAGGTGCTTGGCGGTTCCAAGCGTCGTTATGCAGGCATCGGCGATGTGTTCATCGGTGCTGTCCAGGAGGCTACCCCTGGCGCCAACGTCAAGAAGAAGGACGTTGTCCGTTGCGTCGTCGTTCGCACCGTTAAGGAGATCCGCCGCAAGGATGGCTCCTACATTCGCTTTGATGAGAACGCCTGCGTTGTCATCAACAACGATGGTTCGCCCGTCGGCACCCGTATCTTCGGGCCCGTCGCTCGCGAGCTTCGTGACAAGAAGTACATGAAGATCGTCTCGCTCGCTCCCGAGACCCTGTAGTTAGGGGAGATATATGTATATCAAGAAGGGCGATAAGGTCCAGGTTCTCTCTGGTAAGGATCGCGGCAAGCAGGGCGTTGTCCTGCGCGCTCTCCCCGCCGAGAACAAGGTCGTTGTCGAGGGCGTTTCGGTCGTCAAGAAGGCCGTCAAGCCCAACGCTGCCAACCAGCAGGGCGGCATCGTTTCGCAGGAGGCTCCCATCGACGCCTCCAACGTCAATCTCGTCTGCCCCGAGTGCGGTAAGGTTACCCGCGTCGGTCACGAGAAGGACGGCAAGAACAAGCTGCGCGTCTGCAAGAAGTGCGGCCACAAGTTCTAAGCTGCCCGCAACATCAAGTTGCTAGCAAAGGCCCGGATGCCACGGCACCCGGGCCTTTTTCTATCCCC
>CABQHT010000020.1 GCA_902464035.1 uncultured Collinsella sp.
CCATCCATGGTGGGGCGCGTTTCTAACGAAGCCGTAACGGCCGTTGGGTTCTTTTAGCGCCAACCCTTCTCGACCCGCACATCATGATTAATTTGCTTAAGGCAACAACTTTCCCGATCGATGTAATCACCGAATCAAAACGTGTACATCAGCCATCAAAGATGCCGAAAAATATCATATTTGGAGGCTGATGTACACAAATGCAGAATCCCGCACAACCCAGTAGCATCCTCCATATGTCTGGACTCTCTATGCTTACGCTGGATAGACATCGCCGGAACGGGTATAGTAGCGAAAGTTTTGTCGTTAACCAGCGGGGGAGTCCTGTGGGCATCAAAAAGAAGATCAAAAAGGAGCTTATCGGCACTTCCGATTACCCGTCGAATAAGATCTTTACGATCTCCAATTTCATCACCTTTACGCGCCTGATCCTCACCCTGGTATTTCTGTACCTGTTTGTGACGGATAACAACCGCGTCATCGCCATCGTTATCTACGCCGTTGCCGCCTCTACCGACTGGATGGACGGTCAGATCGCCCGCATGACCAAGACGGTCTCGTGGCTCGGCAAGGTCATGGATCCCATCTGCGACCGTGCGCTGCTGTTCACCGGCGTACTTGGGCTGGTGGTCCGCGGAGAGCTGCCCATCTGGGTCTGCGTGCTCATTATTGGCCGCGACATCTATCTGGGCATCGGCACGCTTATCGTTCGTCATTATCACCGTCGCCCCATCGATGTCGTCTTTCCCGGAAAGATTGCCACTGCACTGCTCATGACCGGCTTCTCGCTCATGCTGCTCGGGTTCCCCGTTATTGACGGCCTGCATCTTTTACCTTCAACCCTTACGGCCTTCCCGGGCCTCAACGGAAGCTCGGTGCCCCTCGGCATCTTCTTTGTGTACGGCGGCGTGATCTTCTCCATGCTCACGGCTGTCATCTATTCCATTAAGGGCGGAGTGGCCATTAAACAGGCTCTCGCGCATCCCGAGGACGAGGACATCGACTTTCTGAACCCTGAAATCGAAGACTGATTCGTTGGGGTATGATTACGTACGGTTCATTATTTGCGGCACGTCCGCGATAAGTTAGGGGTTGTCATGGACAACATGGTTAATAATATGCCTCAGAATGATAAGACTGCTGACGCTACCTGCGTATTCCGCGTGCCTTCAAGCGACGTCACCGTTCCCGACCTCATGGCCAACGTGCGCATCACCGCCCCCGTTCTGTCCATCGTCAAGGGTCCGCAGACTGGTGCCGCCTTTGAGCTCGAGGACGACGTGACCACCATCGGCCGCGATCCTGCGAACGGCATCTTCCTCAATGACATGACCGTGTCGCGCAGCCACGCGCGCATTATTCGCGAGGGCCTCGGCGCTCGCATCGAGGATCTGGGTTCGCTCAATGGCACCTGGGTCGACGGTGCCATCGTCAACGCGGCCCCGCTGCACGACGGTTCTTCCGTCCAGATCGGTACGTTTACGCTCATCTACCACGAGAGCACGCCGGAGCGCATCGAAACCGGTGAGTAGGGCATGGCCGAACGCAACTATCTGAGTATCGGCCAAGTCGTCAACCTACTTCGAGGCGCATACCCCGATCTTTCGAACTCAAAAATTAGATTTCTAGAGGATGAGGGGCTCATTACCCCTCATCGTACGCCTAAGGGATACCGTCAGTACTCTAAGGAGGACGTTGATCGCCTGGAGGTCATTCTGCACTTGCAGAAGACTCGCTATATGCCGCTCAACGTGATTAAGCAGCGCTTGGAAAACGCCACGGACCTGTCAACGCTCGCTTACGAGGTGGGCTTGCTGTCCGATGTTCCGCTCAAGACGGAGCCCAAGGAGACTAAGCAAAAGCTGCATCCCATTGAGACCATTCCCGATATGCTGGGCGTCGAGATTTCGTTTATCCGCTCGCTCGCCGAGAACGACCTCATTCGCATCATCAAGAGTCCGCAGAATCGTGAGCTCGTCGATGGTCGCGATTTTCCAATCATCCGCTACTGCTCCGAGCTGTCACGCTTCCATATCGAGCCCCGCAACCTGCGTCAGTACGTGTCTTCCGCCAACCGCGAGTCCTCGATGTTTGAGCAGGTGCTTGTGAGCATGCTCGGCATGGATACCTCCGATGACGAGCGCGACGCCAAGCTCGAGCGTGCGTTTAAGAAGCTTCACGACCTGACCGAGGGTGTGCACACTGCGCTGCTCAAGAACCGCGTTTTTGAGTCGCTCAACGCCGTGGTCGAGGACGCCGACATCGATGCACTCGATGAGGAAATCACTCGCTCCGAGTCCACCAAGGCCAAAAACGAAGAGATAGCCACGCCGGCTTCGCACGAGGATTCTCTCGTAAAGCCGCTCAAGGTCGTCGCCCCTTCGCACTCCGGCACCGCCACGGCGGGCAAATAACCGCTGCCGCTTATCCGGCAACCCATTGAAAGGTCATGCAATGTACGACTTCGAATCTCAAATCGTCGACATCCCCGACTATCCCGAGCCCGGAGTCATCTTTAAAGACATCACGCCGCTCTTTGGCAATCCCGAGGCGCTCAAAGCCATGACCGATGCCCTCGCCGAGCACTTTGCCGGCATGGGAATCACCAAGGTCGTGGGTCCCGAGGCTCGCGGCTTTATGGTTGGCGTACCGGTGGCTGTAGCCCTTGGCGCCGGCTTTGTTCCCGCACGTAAACCGGGCAAGCTGCCGCGCGAGACCGTAAGCCAGAGCTACGAGCTCGAGTACGGCACCGATTCAATTGAGATCCATGCCGACGCTATCAGCTCTAAAGATACCGTGTTGATTCTGGACGACTTGGTCGCGACGGGCGGAACCGTCGAGGCAACAGGTAAACTGGTGCGAGATATGGGCGCAAAGCTTATCGGTTACGGTTGTATACTTGAGCTTGCGTTTCTCAACCCGCGCGAGAAGCTCACGCCGTCTGATGACGATGTGGAGCTCTTTAGCCTGGTGACGGTAGACTAGCCGTTACCCTTAGTTACTGGAAAGGAAGCTACATGCGCACAGCAAACACGCACAAAAACATGGCACGCTGCGCTGCTACGGCAACCCTCGCTTGTGTTTTGGGCTTGGGCCTCGCGGCTCCTGCCTACGCCGATACCGCATCCGACCTTGCCGCTGCTCGTACGAAACTCGAGCAGATCGGCACCCAAACCCAGCAGATTTACGATGAGCTCGCCACGCAGACGCAGGCGCTCGATCAGACTGCCGGCGAGATCACGCAAAAGCAGCAGGAGATCGCCGATGGTCAGGCCAAGCTCTCGACCTATGTCGCCGGCGAGTACAAAACCGGCGGTCTGAGCCTGCTTCAGGTTTTGACGGGTGTCGATGATCTGAGCGATATGCTCAACCGTTTGTTCTACTACGGCAAAGTTTCCGACAAGCAAGCTCAGACCATTCAAGAGGTCAAGGAGCTTAAGCAGCAGCTCACCGATAAGCAGGCCGAGCAGGAGAAGAACGTCGCCACCACGCAAAAGAAGGTCGACGAGCTCAACGCTCAGCAGGCCGAGGCTCAGAACGTTGTGAACTCTCTGGACTCGCAACTGCAAGCCGAGCTTGCCGCCGAGGCTGAGGCGAACGCCGCACTGCAGGCGGGCATTAACGCCAGCACTGCCGAGAAGGCCACGGTGAGCAGCGAAACTGCGGGCACGACCGAGAACACCAACAACGGTGGCCAGACCAGCAATAACAACAACCAGGGCGGCAACACTCCGGCTCCTACGCCGGCACCTGCTCCTACACCGCAGCCCTCCACGCCCGCTCCGGCTCCGACGCCTTCTGCTCCGAGCCAGTCCGTCGATGGCGGTTCTGTTGTCTCGCGTGCATACAGCAAGCTTGGTTGCGCTTATTCTTGGGGCGGAATTGGCCCGAACAGCTTCGACTGCTCTGGTTTTGTTAGCTATTGCCTCACGGGTCGCTATTGCCGCCTGGGCACCACTGGCACCTTTATGGGCTGGACGCGTGTGTCCGATCCGCAACCCGGTGACGTTGTGGTCAACTCGTACCACACCGGCATTTACATCGGTGGTGGTCAGATGATTCATGCTTCCGACTACAACACGGGTGTCATCATCAGCTCCGTTGCCGCCGGCATGAACAATAACTACATTTTCGTGCGTTACTAAGTCATCTTACACAGCGTGTGAATGTGGACCTCGAGGCTTTAAGTCGCGAGGTCCATTCTTTTGTCTCTAATCTTGTACGGCTATCTAGTATTCAAAACTAGATAGCCGTACATTCAGTTTGCAAGATGGCTATAATTGTTGAAGAACAATTAGAAAGGACCCTCTATGAGCTGGGCACTTATCTCCGATTCAAGCTGCAACCTCCGCGATTGGCAACCGACCGCGCCCCATACCACCTTTGCATTTGCGCCCCTCAAAATTCGAGTGGGGGAGCGTGAATTCATCGATGACCTTTCGCTCGATGTTCATGAGCTCAACTGCGCTGTTCAGGCGGAGACGAACGCTTCTTCGAGCGCTTGTCCCAGCGTAGGGGAGTGGGCCGAGCTCTTCAAATTGGCAGACAAGACCATCTGCATGCCGATCTCTGAGGGCGTGTCGGGCAGCTACAACGCAGCAGCCACGGCTCGCGATATGGTTCTTGCCGAGGAGCCCGACCGGCAGATTCATCTAGTCAATTCGCGCGCCGCTGGCGGCAAAATGGACCTCATTTTCTTGCTGTTCGACCGCTATCTTGCAAGCAACCCGGATGTCTCATTCGAGGATGCTTGCGCATACTTCGATAGCCTTGAACAGAACAGCAAAATCCTCTTCAGTTTGTGCAATTACGAAAACCTCGCCAAAGCCGGACGTATCCCTAAGGCAGCCGGCGTCATTGCCAACAAGCTCAATATCCGCATTTTGGGCACGGCGAGCGAGGCCGGTAAAATCGAACTCGTCGGGCACACGCGTGGCGAAAAGAAGATGCTCAATAAGATCATCGACACCATGGAAACCGAGGGTTTTACGGGCGGCGAGGTCGTCATCGACCATGTGGAAAATGAGGCAGGCGCCCAGGCACTTGCCAGCCGCATTGTGGAGCGCTGGCCAGGCTCCAAGACTATCATCATGCCCTGTAACGGGCTAGATTCATACTATGCCGAAATGCATGGGCTCATTATCGGCTACGGCATGGGCGTGGCTTCGGGCCAATAAAGTCCAACCAAGCAAAATTACGGGCGGGACAAAGTGACAGCTGGCTCTTTGTCCCGCCCGTTTTATACGTCGGCTAGCTATTAAATCCGTTGAACTTGAGATAGCTCATCAAGTAAGCCTTCGATACGAAGGATGAAACCGCACTGCGCACAAGCAGCGACTCGCGTGTGACCTGATGCGCCGTATCGGGAACCGGCGTCTGCTCGACGGAAAACGCCGCACGAATCGATGCCTCGAGCTGATCGACCACATAATCGAAGGCCGTCGGGGCATCGTAGCTCAAACGCTGAATATTAAAGAGCGCCTGCACCGCAGCAATAGGTAGCACCTGCTTAAAGATGCAGATAGCGATCAGACGGGCAATCTGCTCGCGGCCATATTGCTTTTTGACCGGAGCAGGCACCAGGCCGACCTTCACGTAGTTGTTGATCATCGATGGCGTAATGACAGGGTGCTCAACGCAAATGGACAGCGGCTCCATCCACAGCGCAACATACTCAATAACCTGGTCGCGATAGAGCGTCACATTGGGCAACTGGTCATAGCGCGGCAGACTCAACGTATTGAGTTTGCGCACGATTTCGGACTGAATAAATGCATCGGGCAGCACAGTGGGCTGAATATCCTCGGGCTTAATGCTGACCGACGAATCGGACATCGGAATAACGTATTTAGCGTGGTTCATAAGAGGCCTCCGGTCGTTTTCTATATTGTATTCTAGGTTATCTAGTTTTGCATACCACATAGCCGGCAAGTAAAAGTGGTTGGACAACACATTGATGCATCGTCCAACCACTTTGTTTAAAGATAGCAACCTAACATAAGATATATTATCGTACTTATACACGGAGAAACGCGTATGCGCTCGTTGCCGCTATGGCTCCGTCCGAAACAGCGGTCACAACCTGGCGTAAACGTTTGGAACGGATATCGCCAGCGGCAAATAGACCTGGCGTGCGGGTCGCCATGGATTCATCAGTCAGAATGCCGCCATCAGGCGCCAGGTCGACTAGATGCTCAACAAGCTCGGTATGTGGCTGCGTCCCCGTAAAGACAAAGATGCCAAACGAGCCGGGCTCAAATGACTCGGCATGAGTTTCCCCAGATGCATTGTCCTTAAAGGTAATCGCCGTTGGCATGGCTTCGCCCGATAGCTCCACAATACTAGTTTGGTACCTAACTGTAATATTGTCCTTTGCGAGTACTTTCCGAACAACACCATCGGGCGCACGGAACTGGTCGCGGCGCAGCACGATGGTCACACTGCTGGCAATGTCGGACAGGAACAGCGCCTCTTCGCATGCCGAATTGCCACCACCGATTACAAAAACCTGCTTGCCGCGGAAAAACATGCCGTCACATGTTGCGCAATATGAAACGCCACGACCGCGATACGTATCCTCGCCTGCGAAACCTGCCGGACGCGGCGTGGCACCCATGCAAGCGATAACGCTCGAGGCCAGCGTATCGCCCATATCGTGATGCACCGTAAACAACGCTGCATCGGCATCGTAATCGATACCCGTAACCATGCTCCATGTAACCTGTGCTCCCAAGCCCTCTGCATGCTGCTGAAAACGCTCGCCGAGTTCGGCGCCACTCAGGAGCGGGAAACCCGGATAGTTCTCGACCTCATTGGTTGTGGCGATCTGCCCTCCCGACATGCCCTGCTCAATCACGGTCGTCGTCAGGTTGGCACGCGCAGCATAAATGGCGGCAGCATAGCCCGCGGGGCCGCCACCGATAATCGCAACATCGATCGGCTTATCGGTAGTCATGAAGCGTCCTTTCGTCGAAACGTTGTCGTTCTTTGCGCTCGTACCCAAATTTACGTGAACGTGACACTCATGCACTACAATGATAAATCCGTATTACAAAGCTGAAGGGGAGTTATCGATGGACCAGGCGCAGACGAGTGACGACGCTCCCCTGCTCACGCACAGCACTCCCCAATCCGAGCAAACCACGCTCCTGGCTCAGCAAAAACCTCTCGTGACCATCGTGCACGCCTCCGTTGGCTCGGGCCACAAGGCCGCCGCAAATGCGATAGCGCAGGCATTCGACCTCATCCGCGGCACCAATGGCATCCCCGAGGATATTGAGATTGAAGTGCTCGATATCCTTGATTTTGGACGTATTAAATTCGACGGCAATAAGACCGCGGCTTCTTTTACGGGAGCCACGCGCCCCATTTACGACCTGACCTGGCGATATACGCTTACGGGACATCTTCTCTGGGGTGGCGGAACGGCATGGTCGCGAATTATGTTCCCCGCCTTCAACGAATATATTCGTAGCCGCAGGCCCATAGCCGTGGTTGCAACGCACATCACGGCAGCCAATGTTGCCGTGGGCGCCCGCGTAATTACGGGTATCGATTATCCGGTCATCTGCGTACCGACCGACTACGAAGTCGAGGGATGGTGGCCCCACAAGGACACCGATTTATTCTGTGTTGCCAACGAATTTATGGCCGAAACGCTCCGCCCCCGCAAGGTGCCCGAGGCAAAGATTCGCATTACCGGCATTCCTATTCGCGCCGGATTCGACACGGATTACGATCGCGAGGAAGAGCTAGCCAAGTTCAACCTCCCCACCGACAAGACCGTCGTACTGGTAATGGCCGGTGCCAGCTTGCCTCAACCGTACGTTCGCTTTCGCGCGGAGATGGACCGCACCCTCCCCTTCCTACGCAGCTTCGAAGACATGCACTTTGTCTTTTTGCCGGGCAAGGATAAGGAATACGCCGCCCGCCTCAAGACACTCTTCGATGCCATGAAGCTCGAAAATGTCACGGTGCTGGACTATGTCGACGACATGGCGGCCCTCATGCACGGCTGCGACCTGGCAATTCTCAAATCGGGCGGACTCACGGTCACCGAGTGCCTATGCGCACATCTGCCGATGATCCTGCTGGGCAAATCATACGGCCAGGAAAAGGCCAACACCACGATGCTCACCGGCATGGGAGCCAGCATGCACGTCACCACGGCACGAGAACTCATCGTTACCCTACGTCACTTGCACGACCATCCCGAATCACTCAAAGCGCTACTCATCAACGGCGAAGTACTACGCCGCCCCCACGCAGCCGAAGACATCGCCATCGCCACCATAGAGCTCGTAGGCAAACCCCAAAAGCGCAAAAGAGCCTTCTGCCGCTTCTACTGGGGCGGCAAGCCCGCGCATATCCGTTAGCTTGGTAAAGTCCGCTTGCCTGCGGGAGGCCCCTATATATCATCCCGTGCTCAAACATTCTCGCTGCGCTGCGAAACTGCGCGCGGGACGATATATAGGGGCCTCCCGCAGGCAAGCTACGGTTACACACTTGCAGCTACACCGGATTCCCGCCACTAGAACCTGCGAAGGTAAAACCAAATAATAAATCTTGTTAGTTGTCCGATGCGCCAAAGGAATGCTCTCTTTGTCGCATCGGACAACTACTAGGTTTTTAATATTTCAAGCATGAAGCCCTTTCGCCTGAGGCACACACATATCGTCCCGCGCGCAGTTTCGCAGCGAAGCGAGAATGTTTGAGCACGGGATGATATGTGTGTGCCTCAGGCGAAATCGGGATACACGCGCCCCTGCGAGAATGTTTGAGCATGGAATGATATGTGTGTGAGACGGGCGGAGGGATACGAGCGCCCCTAGGCTACGCCGCTAGAACCGAAACCGCCGGCTCCTCGGTCGGTTTCGTCTAGTTCTTCTACTTCTATGAGATTGACCGTGGGGACTTCTTGGATGACGAGTTGGGCTATGCGGTCGCCTTTGTTGATTTGGATGTCGTTCGTAGGGTCTAGGTTGATGAGGATAACCTTGAGTTCTCCTCGGTAGTGGGCGTCGATGAGCCCCGGCGTGTTGACTATAGACAGGCCCTGCTTGATGGCCAAGCCGCTGCGGGGCTGAACGAAGCCGGCGTAGCCATCGGGCAGGGCGATGGCCAGCCCCGTAGAGACCAGACGGCGTTCGAAGGGCTTCAGGACGCAGTCCTCGTTGGAGCGCAAATCCAAGCCGGCATCGGTGGGATGGGCGTATTTGGGAAGCTCGACGGTGGGGTCGAGACGCTTTATGTTGACGGTAATGTTGGACATGGAATCACCTTAGCTTGTCGAGCTCTTGCAGAAATTCATCGACGTCTTTGAAATCACGGTAGACCGAGGCAAAACGGATGTACGCAACCTTGTCGATCTTGGCCAAGCGCTTGAGCACCATGTCACCCAACTCATGGGACGTGACGGCCGTCAGCGTGCGAGAGCGCAGCTCGACCTCGATGTCATCGATAATCTCATTGAGCTTCTTAGTGTCGATATCGCGCTTGATGGTGGCGCGCATCAAGCCGACAAGAAGCTTATTGCGATCGAACCGCTGCTTAGTTCCATCTGACTTAATGACCTCGATAGGGTCCTCGCATCGCTCAAACGTTGTAAAGCGGTAGTTACACGAGCAACATTCGCGACGGCGCTTAATGGTGTTATTTGACTCCTGCATACGGGAATCAACGACGCGGGTATGTGCCTTGCCGCATTTGGGACAGCGCATGGTACCTCCTCTTAAACGATAACAAGGGTACCATGCGCAGCGCGATAATGATTACGAACGAGCAGGAACCTTAAGATGCGCACCGGCGGCGAGCGAACCATGCTCCAGATGATTGACGCTACGGATCATGTCGGAAGTCTCTTGCGTGGAAAGGCCTTCGATTGGATATTCTTCGGCAAGCGACCAAAGAGAATCGCCAGGCTGAACGCGAATGGTCTCGTAGGTAATGTTGGAAACGGACTCGGCATACGCGGCGTGACGAGCGCTAAAGACCGACGTAGCGAGGACAAAGAAGAGCGTAAGCGCAACGGCGACGGCGACAATCGTCGGAACCTTCAGGGCAACGCGGGCCGGCGCGACTACAGCCTGCTGATTGCGAGCAGGCTTTACGGTCAAAGGCTGAAAGCCGGAGCGGCCACCCTGAACAACCGTAAAAGTGGGTTCTGCAGGCGTCTCAAGCTTAAGGGCGAGGTTTCCCAGGACCATATTCGTTGCGTTCATCATGTTCTCCTCTCGCGTGTTTTGCTGAGAACAGTTTTATCAAGCCGCGCGGACAAAAATGTCTAGCGCGAGAACGAATGTTCGGTTATTATTATCTTCGAACAGTTGTTCCTGTCAAGCAAAATTCGAACATTTGTTTGACATGGGTAGAGAGGATGCCCTGATGGCTCGCAAAATTACCAAGCGTCAGCAGCAAATTTACGACTTCATCAAGGAATATCAGCAGGAGAAGGGTTATCCGCCCAGCGTGCGCGAGATGGCTTCTGCCGTGGGCCTTTCCTCCCCCAGCACCGTGCACGCCCATCTCTCTGCCCTGGAGGCGCGCGGGCTACTCAAGCGCGATGCCACCAAACCGCGCGCCCTGGAACTCTTTAACGAGGACGGTTCCTCTGTCTCAATTTCTAAATCTGACGAGCCCACCGCACCTCGCGGAACGGTCTCGCTACCGCTCGTTGGTCGCGTCGCGGCAGGGATTCCCATTCTGGCCGAGCAGAATATCGAAGACACGTTTACTATCCCGACCGAAATCGCCACTGATCAGGGTTCCTTTATCCTTGAGGTGCATGGGAGCTCAATGATCAATGTCGGCATCTTCAATGGCGATTACATCATCGTCCGTGAACAAAAGAGTGCCATGAACGGCGAAATTGTCGTGGCCATGATTGATGGTTCAGCGACCGTCAAGACGTTCTACAAGGAGCAGGGGCGCGTGCGCTTGCAGCCCGAGAACGACACTATGGAGCCCATCTATGCGACGAACCCCGTTATTTTGGGTAAAGTTGTCGGTTTAATGCGCCGGTTCTCGTAATGCAAAAACGCATCACCATCTTTGATACCGTCCGCGGGTTTACGATGATTTCTATGGCAGGTTTTCACGCTTGCTATGATCTCGCCTACCTGTACGGCTGGGATATGCCTTGGTTTACCCAGACTGTCTTTCAAGACGTCTGGCGCGCCAGCATCAGCTGGGTATTTTTGTTTATCGCGGGTTGGATGTGCACTCTTTCGCGCAACAATATCAAACGTGCCGCCAAATACGCCTTAGCAGCACTCGTTGTCTGGTTGGCAACAACACTTGTCTCATTCGACGATTCGGTTAATTTTGGCATCATCTACTGCATGGCCGCATGCACCGGCATCGTGGCGTTGACCGATCCCGTCCTTAAGAAGATAACGGCGAGATGGGGCATGCCCCTATGCCTTGTGTTGTTCGCCCTCACCTGGAGCATCCCCAAAACGATCTACCCTGTCCCCTACCTGGCGTGGCTGGGATTTCCGAGCCCTGGGTTTGTCTCAGGTGATTACTACCCCATCATCCCGTTTATCTTTATGTATCTTGCAGGATACTTCGCCGCACACATAGCGAAGAGTATCGATAAGACCGTCCCTAGCTGGGCCTACGCCAACCCCCTGCCGGCGCTCGCCAGCCTTGGACGTCACGCTCTCCCCTTTTATCTGCTGCATCAGCCCATCATTCTGGGCATTTTGGAGATCGTCTACTCGGTGCGATAACGCTCGAGCCGCGGTGCAATACGAGCCGGCAGTTTCGCCACAATGCGAACGCCATCCTCGAGATATTCCTCATGCAGAAGGGTTCCCTGCTCATGCACCAGCGTGATGAGAGCGCCCTCACGATACGGGATATCAGCGGAGAGCAACACATCGGTGGCAGCTGCCTCGCGAGCAATCCGGTCGACGAGATCGTCGAGCCCCTCGCCCGTTTGGGCCGAGAACAGAACGGCCTCCGGATAGCGACGACGGAAACTCAATCGATCGACGCTATCGAGAAGATCGATTTTATTGAATACGGTAAGCGTTAAACGCTCTCCGGCGCCGATCTCATCAAGCACGCGGTCGACAGCCTCCAGCTGCCGCTCATAGTCCTCGTCAGACGCATCTACGACTTTGAGAATTAGATCGGCACCCAAAACCTCGGACAGCGTCGATTTAAAGGCATCGACCAGACCATGGGGCAGCTTTTGAATAAAGCCGACGGTATCGGTAATCGTCATGCCGCGACCGCCGGGCAGACGATACGAACGCGTCGTCGGGTCGAGCGTAGCAAACAGCTTGTCCTGCGAAAGTACCGTAGAGCCGGTCAGACGATTGAGTAACGTCGATTTACCGGCATTGGTATAACCGGCTAACGCGACGCGAAACGCCGGGGACTCAATGCGACTCTTGGATTGAACATCGCGACGCTGTTCAACCTGCTTGAGCTCACGACGAAGCGCAGCGATCTTATTACGAATGAGGCGACGGTCGACCTCGAGCTGACTTTCGCCCTGACCAAAACGTGAGCCGATGCCGCCGCGCGTCTGCTCCTTAGCGAGATGGCTCCACATGCCACGCAGGCGAGGCAACAAATATTGAAGCTGTGCCAGCTGTACCTGCAGGCGTCCCTCACGCGTCTGAGCATGCAGGCCAAAGATATCCAGGATCAGTGCAGTACGATCGATAATCTTTACCGGCTCGCCCACGGCTTTCTCCAAATAGGATTGCTGCGAGGGGGTCAGGTCGTCGTCAAAAATAACGACATCGGCATCCATGCGATGCACCAGGCCGGACAGCTCTTCAACCTTACCGGAACCGATAAACGATTTAGGATACGGCTTTACCAAACGCTGCGACAAGCGTGCCACGCACTGGGCACCAGCTGTGTGGGCAAGACGCTCCAGCTCATCAAGCGAGCGATCGAGCGGCCATGCATTGTCGCGCCACTCAACACCAACTAAAATGGCACGCTCGGGCTCGGGTGCCGTGGGAACAAGGGGGAAACGGGGCATTAGGCAGCCTCAATACGATGCAGGATATCCTCAACGACCTCATAGATCGTACATTCATCCATATCAAACCACACGATACGGTCATCGCGCTTAAACCACGAAAGCTGACGCTTGGCATAACGACGCGAACGCATCTTAATGAGTTCGCGAGCCTCATCCATGCTCATCACGCCATTGAAAGCATCAATGATCTCTTTATAGCCAATTGCCTGCATCGACGTCAGGGCATCTCCCAGCCCCTGGCCCATAAGACCGCGGACCTCATCGACAAGACCCTGCTCAAACATCAGATCGACGCGCTGGTTAATGCGCTCGTAGAGCACCTCGCGATTACGCGTCAGACCAAACCATAGGGCATGATAATGCTCGTGCGGAACACTAAACTGCGACTTTTGCTGCGCATAGGAGACGCCATCATCATGCATCTCGAGCGCACGAATCACACGGCGCACGTTATGGGGATGAATAACAGCAGCCGATTCTGGATCGCGCTCGGCAAGCAAGGCATGCAGTTCTTCCTCGCCAATACGCTCGGCAAGCTCCTGATAGCCCGCACGACGATCGTCCTCAAGTTCACCCGAGGGAAAGTCCATCTCATCGAGGGCGGCCTTGAGATACAGCCCCGTACCTCCGCAAAAAACCGGCAGGCAACCCGAACCAAGGAGACGTTCAACATGCGCGCGAGCGTCGGCCTGATAAAGCGCAGCAGAATATGCCACACCCGGCTCTACAATGTCGACGAGACGCAGCGGCGCCGTGCACTCATCGGGCGCCATCTTTGCGGTACCGATGTCCATGCCGCGATAGATTTGCATCGCATCGCACGACAGCACTTCGGACGAAAGACGAGCTGCCAAACGGTCGGCAACATCACTCTTACCAACCGCCGTCGGACCGACGATCGCAACGGCGGAAAGACCTGCCCCGGGAGAAACCATTAGCGCGGCTCGCCCACAACGGAGCCGGACAAATACCAGGTCTTGGCAACGTCAACGTCAACATCAACGATCTTACCAACAAGCTGATCGATGCTGTAACCCTCGGGGATAGGCGCATGCACGGTCTGATTCTTGGGACTCTTGCCCAGCAGGACCGCGTCGTTCTTTTTACTCGTTCCCTCAATGAGCGCCGGAACCACAGTATGAAGCTCACCCTGGTTATACTCGTGTGCCGTGGTCTCGATAACCTTAACCAGACGGTTGAAACGCTCGAGAATAACCTCATGCGGCGTAGGATCGTCAATCTCGGCGGCCGGGGTACCGGCGCGCTTGGAATAGATGAAGGTATAGGCCTGAGCATAGCGGACCGTCTCGGCAAGTGAGAGCGTCTGCTCAAAGTCTTCTTCAGTCTCACCCGGGAAGCCAACGATAATGTCGGTCGAGAGCGCGATATCGGGCATGCGGTTGCGAATGCGATCGACAAGGCCCAGATAGTCCTCGCGTGTATAACGGCGATTCATCTCTTTGAGGATCCGCGTCGAACCTGACTGGACGGCCAGGTGCAGTTGCGGCATAACGGCAGGTGTCTCGGCCATGGCGTCGATGGTCTCGGGCAGCAGGTCCTTGGGATGCGAAGACGTAAAGAAGATACGCTCCACGCCTGTATCGCCCACGGCACGCAGCAGATCGGCAAAACGCGGCTTGCCAAACAGATCGCGACCATATGAGTTAACGTTTTGGCCCAACAGCGTAATCTCACGCACGCCCTGGCGTACCAAACCGGTCACCTCGTCGACAATCTCCTCGAAGGGGCGGCTCTTTTCGCGACCACGCACGTACGGCACGATGCAATAGGTGCAGAAATTATTGCAGCCCGTCATGATGGGCACCCAGGCGTGATACTGGGTCTCGCGATGCCACGGCATGCTCATGGCGTCCGTATCCTCATGCTCATTGGTGCGGATATGACGCTTACCATCAAGGAACGCCTCGGCAATGAGCTCGGCCACATGCGCGATGGAATGCGTGCCAAAGATGACATTGACGTTATCGACGTTAGTGAGCAGGCCCTCGCCATCGCGCTGCGCGATGCAGCCGCCAACGGCAACCACGCGCTTGCCCGAAGGCGAAGGCGGCAGGCTTTTGCAGGAATTGCACTGACCGTACAGGCGAGTATCGGCGGCCTCACGCACGCAGCACGTCATGAAGACAACGATATCGGCATGTGCAGGATCGAGCGCCATGAGGCAGCCATACGAATCAAGCAGACCGCTCACACGCTCGGAGTCGTGCTGATTCATCTGGCAGCCAAAGGTGCGGATAAAGTAGGTTTTACCGGCAAGAATATCGCGTACGGAACGCTGGTCCATGTGCATAAGTCCTAACGATGGGGAGCGAAACGGGGCAAGCAGAAGCTATGCCACAGGCTTAACATCATCCATGACGACGTTATCCATAGCAGCTCGATTAATCTGGTGAACGTAGATAGAAAGGCGGATGGCCGTGCGCGACTCCCCGTTAATGAGGATGTCGGAGAACACGGGTGCGCAGGAAATATCAAAACCGGTTGGAATCAAAAAACCGCGCGCGATAGCAACGGCCTTAATGGCCTGGTTGACAGCACCGGCGCCGACACACTGGATGTTGACGGGTACACCATCCTTGACCATGCCGGCGATGGCGCCGGCAACGGACGCGGGCGATGATTTGCTTGATACCTTCAGGCAATCCATGAAGAAACTCCTGCATTTAAAAGTACGTTTTAACTGCAATAACTGTATCGTACCGAGTGGACTCGGTAAAGGCACTATTCCTCTTTGGCAAGATCAAAGGTCACGGTGATTCGATCACGCGAAACACGGATCTTTGGGTCGCCGCAAAGGTTGAGATAGTACCGGGTGGCAAGGTCATGAAAGTCGCGTTCCACAGCGCGCGAAAACTGTGCCATGTCATCCTTGGCAATACGTAGCCCGCGACGATCCTTCGCGAGATCGACAGGAGCCGGCGCATGCGAGGACGAATCACGCTCGCGCAGCAGACGCGCGGTCACACCGCGAACGGGCTTAATCTGCCCTGCCAAAATGCGATGGGCCGTGCGCTCGGACATCTCAAGACCCAAACCCGAACAGATACGGATAAAGTCCTCGGCATCAGAAGCAAGGCCTAAACGATCGACAACCGGAAGCTCGCTCTCGTCATCAATGAACAGGAGACGAGACGTATCGAGCCGACTTGACGCTTGAGCATAAAGGGTCGCGGCAATCTCAGACGGAGAACCGAGATAGACATCGCAACCACGCAACTCCTCGAGCGCAAACTCACAAGCAGCGCGAATAATATTATGTGGACCGCGAGCGCAGACGTAACGTCCGTCCTCATCCTTGACGGCCTGGGGCCAGCTGGACTGATCGGCACGCTCACTGAGGCGGTCGACCGCAACGCTCACCTTGAAGGCTGAACCAAGATCGACGCCGGACGTGACCACACGGGCCTCGTCGGTGTTCTGCTTAATCGAAAACAATGCCATGCCACGACCGTGAACGCCCCAACGGTCCATCTTCATGCTCTCGAGCTTGGAGGTAACGCGGGCATCAAAGATTCGCTCTTGCATATCCTGCGGAACGCCAGAACCGTTATCCAGAAAGACAAGCGTGCGGACGCCATCTTCCTTGGTCGTGGCGAGATAGACCTTGTCGGCGCCGGCATCGCGAGCATTACGGAGCATTTCGATGACGATGTCCTCGACATGCTGAATGTCGTGCTTAGCCTGGCGCCGCTCGGCCTCCGAAACGCGGAGGCGGACATACCCCTCGCCAAGGTTCTCCTCGACGCGAAGGTTGCCCTCCCCCGACATCGACGCGATAAATGAGATGAGCTCGTTCGCGTCGCTCATGTTATTTAGCGATATCGACAGCGCGGCTCTCGCGAATCACGACGACGCGCACCTGACCGGGATACTCCATCTCTTCCTCGATCTGATGGGCGATATCGTGAGCCAGGACCGTGGACTGGGCATCGGAGATCTTGTCCGGCTGGACCATGACGTGGACCTCGCGACCGGCCTGCATGGCATAGGTACGTTCGACGCCGTCATGGGAGTTGGCGATCTCCTCGAGCTTCTCAAGACGCTTGATGTAGTTCTCGGCAGACTCGCGACGGGCACCGGGGCGAGAGGCAGAGACAGCATCGGCGGCCTGCACCAGGACATCGAGCACCGTGTTGGGGTCGACATCGGCATGGTGAGCCTCAATAGCGTGGACGATAACGGGCTTCTCGCCATAACGGCGGGCAAGCTCGGCGCCGATGACGGCATGCGGGCCCTCGACGTCGTGGTCGATTGCCTTGCCCAGGTCATGAAGCAGGCCGGCGCGCTTGGCGGTCACAACGTCCAGGCCAAGCTCGGAAGCCATCACGCCGCACAGATCAGAGACCTCGAGGGAATGCTGAAGCACGTTCTGACCAAACGAGGTACGGTAGCGCAGGGCACCAAGGGTCTTGACGATCTCGGGGTGCAGATCGTGGATGCCGGTATCGAAGGCAGCCTGCTCGCCAGCCTCGCGCACGCGCTGCTGAACCAGGTCGGCGGCCTTGTGATACATCTCCTCGATACGGGCAGGGTGAATGCGGCCGTCGGCGATGAGGTTCTCGAGGGCGACACGGGCGGTCTCACGACGGACCGGGTCGAAGCTCGAAAGAACGACTGTCTCGGGCGTGTCATCGATCACGAGGTTGACGCCGGAAACCTGCTCGAAGGTCCGGATGTTGCGACCCTCGCGACCGATGATACGGCCCTTGAGGTCATCAGAGGGAATGTGCACGGAGGTAACGGTGACCTCGGCAGTGTGGTCGGCAGCGCAGCGCTGAATCGCCAGGGACAGAATCTCCTGGGCGGTCTTGTGGCACTCGGCGCGAACCTGCTGCTCGGACTCGCGAATGATCGTGGCGGCCTCGTGGGTGACCTCGCCGCGAACCTTATCGAGGAGCTCCTTGTGGGCGTCCTCGCGGGTAAGATCGGCGATACGCTCGAGCTCGGAGGTCTGCTTTGCGCAGAGCTCCTCGAGCTCACGGGAGCGCTTCTCGACCTGACCGGCCTGGCTGGACAGCTGATGCTCGCGCTTGTCGAGAGCGTCGTTGCGGCGATCGAGGGATTCCTCGCGCTGCATCACGCGGTTCTCGAGCGTACGAATCTCGTTCTTACGCTGCTTGTCCTCGGCCTCGGCGGCCTGCTTGTTCTTGATGATCTCCTCTTTAGCCTCGAGTAGAGCCTCTTTTTTGAGGGTCTCGGCCTGACGCTTAGCATCACCGATCAGGGACTCAGCCTGTGCGTGTGCCGACTGGATTTTTTCGTCGGCCTCGTGAAGACTACCCTGCTTGGCGGTGCGCATGTAGGCAATGGCGGCGATGGCACCCAAAACGATGCCAACGAGCGCTGCGATGATAGGCATGCTCACTCCTTTTTATGGATTCGTTACACAACAAAGCGAACCGTCCTTACGAACGGCTCGCGACATTTGAGTAATATGGGCGCAGCTTATGCGGGTCGGATACAGATTAACATATAAACAAACTCATCACAGATGAGCACATATCACAAAGCAAATGACGCTGTTTATCGTACGTTGAACCACAACAACTGTCAAATAAATGCCCCCAACACGGCGGCTAAAACGCGGTGAACGGCAGGGCCACAAAACGCATACGCCTAAACCGCACATTCCTCACGTTCGGCATCGAGACGTGCCTTAACGGCATCGGCGGCGATGTGATACGAGAAGCCCTTGCCCATCAAAAACCGAACCAGTTTTTCGAATCCGCGCGTCTCTGGAACACGCCGCTTGGCGAGCAGGGCTGACGCACGCACCAAATCGTCTTCGACGGCAAAATAATCCTCGGGATAACCGGGAATGTCATCGAGCACGACATGACGGCGCTTGAGCTCGGTCTCGATTTTACGCTGTCCCCAACCGCGCCGCTTGCGTTCCTCGATAAAGTACGAGCAAAAGCGGTTCTCGTCTAAAAAGCGATACTCGGTGGCGCGCTCGACGGCGAAATCGATCGCGGGCTGGCGAAAGCCGTAGCGTGCCAACTTGTCACGGACCTCACCCGTCGCATGGTCGCGGCGCGATAGCATCTCGGTCACCATGGTAAGTGCACATTTACGCTCGATGAGCTGCACCGCTTCACGAAAGTTATCCCAATCACAGGGAAGATCGGGGCGATTTTTGACATACAAGCGCGCGACCCGCACGGGAATCCAAATGGACCGCTCAAAACCGCCCTCAAGCTCACAATCGATATGTGCGCAAGGCTTTTTGGACGCATACCCGCTCGAGAACGAGGAGGCCGCCTTCTTATCGGGAAAGACGACCGTGGCCTCGGTCACCGTATACGACATGAGCGTAACCGCTACTCGTCGTCATCATCGAGCATGGCGGAACCATCGATGGCGTAAAGCTCGTCAAACTCCTCAGGCGCAGGCTGATCGGTCAGCTCGACCTCGGATGGAGCATCGTCGTCAAACTCAAGCCCGCAGGCAAGGCGGACCTTATGCTCAATCTCGTCGGCGCAATCGGGGTGTTCGCGCAGGAACGCCTTGGCGGCCTCGCGACCGTTGCCGAGCTTGTCCTCGCCATAGGCAAACCAGGAGCCCATCTTCTTGCAGATGCCGCACTCGACAGCCATGTCCAGAATCGAGCCCTCCTTAGAGATGCCCGTACCGTACATGATGTCGAACTCAGCAGAACGGAACGGAGCTGCCACCTTGTTCTTAACGACCTTGGCGCGCACGCGGTTACCGATAACCTCATCCTTAAGCTTAATGCTGTCGATGCGGCGAATGTCGATACGCACCGAAGAGAAGAACTTAAGAGCGCGGCCGCCCGTCGTGGTCTCGGGGTTACCGAACATGACGCCGATCTTCTCACGCAGTTGGTTAATGAAGATGCACGTCGTGTTGGACTTGGACAGCGAGCCGGCAAGCTTGCGGAGCGCCTGGCTCATCAGGCGAGCTTGCAAGCCGACCGTGGTATCGCCGATCTCTCCCTCAATCTCGGCACGCGGGGTCAACGCGGCGACGGAGTCGACGACGATGGCATCGATGGCGCCGGAACGCACGAGCATGTCAACAATCTCGAGCGCCTGCTCACCCGTATCAGGCTGGGAAATCAGTACCTCGTCGATATCCACTCCAATGCGAGCGGCATACGTGGGATCGAGCGCGTGCTCGGCATCGATAAATGCCACCACGCCACCCATTGCCTGGGCCTCGGCCAGGATCTCGAGCGAAAGCGTCGTCTTACCGGAGGACTCAGGACCGTAAATCTCGACGATACGGCCGCGCGGCACACCGCCGATACCCAGAGCGGCATCGAGGGCCAGAGCGCCCGTGGGAATGGCCTCGACCTCGAGCTCGGGACCACCGTCGCCGTACCTCATGATGGAACCCTGGCCGAATTTCTTCTCGATCTCTGCCTTGGTGGTGGCGATCATCTCTTCGCGCTCTTTACCCGTCGTGGGTGCATGAACGGTACGTACGGGACCTGAATTCTTGGCCATGAATAGCCCTCCTCTTAACAACCTGCATCGATAATAAACGAACGGCTGTTCGTGGTCAACCGTTCAGGCCAATCATATGCAGGCAGTCTTTCCAAAACCCAACCAAACGCCGACCAAATACTGACCAAATGCTTGACCACATAGGGCCAAATATAAGCAAGGAAGGCGAAAATAAACCTATGACGCGCAAAAACGCTGAATTTGTCAGAGGTCCCTATCTCCACAATTAAGGGGCCCTAAGGCCCCTTAAAACACGTCTATTCCATAGAGTTGAGCACAAGGGCAATGCGTCCCAATGCCTCCTCGACCGCATGGGCACGAACACACGAACGGTCGCCCTCATAGTGGCAGCGCACAGAGTCCACGACCGGCACTTCCCCATCAGCCGCGCGATACGCCCAGCCAATATAGAAAGTGCCAGCCGGATCGTCCTCAGTGCCGCCGCCGGGGCCGGCATAACCCGTTGCGCTCACTGCAATATCGCTCTGGTACAGCTCCAGCGAACCCGCCGCCATCTCGCGCGCGGTCTGATGCGACACCGCGGTATAGCGATCGAGCGTCTCCTGATCAACACCCAAAACGCGATGCTTGATCTCATCGCAGTAGGTCACCGCACCGCCACGCAGCACCGCCGAGGCGCCCGGGATATCGGCAATCGTCGAGGCGATCATACCTGCTGTCAGCGACTCAGCCGTCGAAACCGTCACGCCCCGAGCGCTCGCGCGCTCGACAATATGACGCGCCAGCTCCTCGTTATGTGCGGAAATCTGCTCAAAAGAGTCCGTCATACCCACCAGGACCTAGACCGAAAAGACGATCTTGCGGCAGTTCCAGAAGTACTGGGCGCCCGAGATAACGGTCAGGACAACGGCAACGGCGTACAGGAAGCGCGACACCGAGTAGATGCCGAGCGTCAGCGCCAGCGGGCCAAGGTGCAAGCCGGCCATCGCAAAGACGCACAGGTAACCGCAGATGGAGACCATCGTGGTCGCCGTCTTGTACTTGCCAAGCTTATCGGCGGCAACGACCACGCCGGCGGCACTCGCAACCATGCGCAGGGCGCTTACCAACAGCTCGCGGAACAAGATGATGAACACGGACCAAACCGACACGGCGCCAAAGTCCAAGAACAGCAGCAAGGCCGAGAACACAAGTAGCTTGTCGGCGATGGGGTCCAAGAATTTACCGAAGTCGGTAATCTCGTTGCGCGAGCGGGCCAGATAGCCGTCAACTTTATCGGTGCACGACAGGATGACGTACAGAATGAAGGCAGCGGCGGCGAGCGGGCCGTCGAAGGTGCTCCAATCTGTACCGGCAACACTCGTGTGAGAAAGCGCCGACACGATCATGAACACCGGGATAAAGACGATGCGAACGCACGTCACGATGTTGGCGGGCGTCCAAACACTCGTCAGTTCCTTATTGCTCTCGTTTGCCACGATGCTCTCCTACTCCACAACATGGCCGATAAGCTCATAGCAGAAGCTATCGGTAAACTCGACCGTCAGAATATCGCCCACGGACGCCTCGCTGGCGTCCAAGTGCACCGCGCCATCGGAATCGGGCGCCTGGAACCAAGCATGGCCGATCAGCTCGGCGCCGTCCTCGGTCTCCTCGATACCGTCGACAATCACCTGGGCGCGCTCGCCCACATGTGCGGCGGTGGCAGCAAAACCGAGCGACTCGGCCAGGTCCATGGCCTCCTGGGCGCGCTCGAGCTTGACCTCTTCGTCGACCTGGCCCTCCATCTTGGCGGCCAGGCTGCCCTCCTCCTGCGAGTAGGCAAAGACGCTCGTGTAGTCAAAGCCGACGGTGTCCATAAAGTCGATAAGGTCGCGGAACTCGTCGTCGGTCTCGGTCGGGAAGCCGACCATGGCCGTGGAACGGATCACGATGCCGGGGATGCGCTCACGCAGATCGCGGAACAGGTCCTCGAGCTCCTGGCGTGAACCGGAGCGACGCATGGCTTTAAGGATGCGTGCGTCGCAGTGCTGCACGGGGATATCGATATAGGGTAGCACCTCGGGGGTATCGCGAATCGTCTCGATAAGCTCGTCGGTCATGCCCTCGGGCTGCAGGTAGAGAACGCGGACCCAGACGTTGTGCGGGCGCACGGCCTCGGCGACGGCATGCAGCAGCTGCGCCAGATTGCGCGGCGAGCCATCGGTGACGTCTTCGTCGGCAAAGTCGGTGCCCCAAATACCCGTGTCCTGGCCGATCAGCACGATCTCGCGCACACCGCCGGCAACCAGGTCGCGTACCTCGGAGATAATGCTCTCGGCATTGCGCGAATGATAGCGACCGCGAATATAGGGGATCATGCAGAAGCTACAGAAGCGGTTGCAGCCATCGGAAATCTTGACGTAGGCGACAGCGCCCTCGACGGTGCGCTTGACCTGCGGAATATAGGCGGCAATCTCGCGCTCGACGCCCAGCACGCCATCGATGACCGCCACGATGCCATCCTCCTCGTCGGCCTTCACAAAGGCAGCGACCTCGGGCAGCTCGTCAGGCAGGTCGTCGCCATAGCGCGACGGCACACAGCCGCACATGACGATGGGGCAAGAACGAACGCCGTCCTGAACCTCGTTGGCGAGCTCGAGCGTGGTCTCGATGCTCTCGGACGTTGCGGAGGCGAGGAACGAGCATGTATTGACGATGGCGATATCGGCATCCTGTGGGTCGAATGCCTCCTCGTAGCCCGCGGCGGTCAAAAGAGAACGCATGCGGTCGGTGTCGACCTCGTTCTTAGCGCACCCGAGGGTGATGTAGAGCACGGAGCCCAACGGTGTATCCATGTTGGAGAGCGGTCCTTTCGAATGAATTAGCGGTAGTTGGTAAACTGCAGCGGCTGGCCGTAGTCCTGATCGCGCAGGAACTGGATCACGGTCTGCAGGGCATCCTTCGAAGCAGAGGAAACGCGCAGCTTATCAGCCTCAATCGTCACCTTGACCTTAAGCTTTTGATCCTTAATGTCCTTATTGATCTTCTTGGCGGTCGCCTGGTCGATACCCTCGACGATGTGGCCGAGCACGCGCACAGTGCCGCCGGAGGCAGCCTGAGGCGCATCCCAGGACACGGCCTTAAGATCGATGCCGCGCTTGATGAGCTTAGAGCTCAGCACGTCGATGATTTGCTTGGAGACAAAGTCGGCCGGGGCGTTGATCGTAAAGAGCTTGTCGCCCTTCGAGAGCTCGATCGTGGCACCGGAATCCTTCAGGTCATAGCGCTGGGAAATCTCGCGTGTGGTCTGCTGGAAGGCGTTGTCGACCTCCTGCATATTAACCTCGGACACAACGTCGAAGCTGGAATCTTTAGCCATGATGTTTCCTTTCGCGTACGAGCGGCTTAGTAGCTATCGTACGAATAGTCGGTAGAATCGGTGGGCGTCTGGCCGTCAGTTGCGGTATCGGCGCCATCCGTGGACTGGGCATCGGTGCCGTCGGTGGTGTCGGTACCATCGGTGGTGTCGGCACCATCAGAACTTTCACCATTCTCGGAATCAGTCGTCTCCTTCTTGGGAACGGTGATCGTCACGCGCGCCACGCCCGAGGTCTTGGTATCGTAACGGACCTTTTCGCCGTTCTTGGTAACGGTGACATCGGAAGGCTTAGACGTGGTGATCTCGATCGAGGACTCGGGCGTGTACTCCTGCTCAAAGGGGCCAGTCGCCTGAGCGCCATAGACCGACTTTCCGTCGACCTTGACCTCAATCCACGCGGTCTTTCCCTTGGCAACGGAGACCTTAACCTTTGTGACCTCGTTCTCTTCCTTCTTGGCCGTCGTCTTGGCGGCGTCCGAATCAGTCGACTCGTCAGTCGGCTCATCGGTGTCTTCGTCCTCGTCGACCGTTTCGGTCTTCTTAGAAGACTTCTTGGTCGTCGTCTTGGTAACAGCGGGCGTCTCGGGCGTGGTCTCGGGCGTCGAAGATGCGCAGCCGCGCAGAAGTACCACGATGAGCACGATCAGCAGCAACGCCACGGCACCGATACCGGCGTAGACGATACGCGGATCGAGCCCGTTGTTTTGAGGAGCACGGGAACCGCCGCGTCCACGACTGGAACTGCTGCGGCCGCCTCCCTGAGGCATACGGCCACGATTGCTATCGGAACGGCCGCAATAGCCACCCTGGCCCTGAAGGCTGCGCTGACCCGAGCGGGGCGCAAGTTCACCGCGGCCTTGATAGCCACGCTGGCCCGCACGCGGAGCCGAAGAGCGCTGGCCATACGGCTGTGGTTGAGAGCGAAGACGCGGCGTCACCTGCGTGGTATCGGCGTCCGCATAGCCACTGCGAGAGCGTCCGGTGGAGATACCACGGTGACCGCGATCGGAATAGCCGCCGTCGCCGTAGCCGGCACGAGGGTCACGCGCCACGCCGCGGGCAGCGGGAAGTGCACGGTCCTCGGGCATCGGCGTACTGCGGAACCGGTCACGCTGCGAGCGAATCTCCTCGCCCGAACCCGTCTCGGTAATATAACCGGCCTGCTGAGGACGCTGTCCATAGCGGGTCGAACGACCGCCCTGAACCATCAGGAAGCGCCCGTTATCGACAGAGGAACGCGAATTGACGTAGCCGGCGGCGTCCTGAAAACGACCGCCCTGCTGCGACGTCTCGCGTTCGTATGCCATCAGTTCGTCAAAGTAGGCATTGACGACCTCGCGCGGATTGAGGCCCAAAAAGCGAGCATAGCTCGAAATCATGCCCTGCGCATAGCCGCGCGGCGGCATCGAAGCAAAGTTACCGGTCTCGAAAAACTCGATGATCTGCGGCCTGATTTTGATGGTGTTGGCGACCTGCTGAATGGAAAGGCCCATTCGGCGACGCTGCTCGAGCAGCATGTCACCAAAGCGTGCAGCCATCAGAATCCTCCAAACTCACGATCTTCACGTGCCATCTCGGCGTCGACAGATTCCAGCGCGGCAAGCCCCTCCTCGTCCAACAGGACCTCGCGCGGCTTAGAACCGTCGGGCGGGCCGACGACACCCTTTTCTTCCAGCATGTCCATAATACGCCCGGCACGCGCATAGCCAACCTTCAGACGACGTTGCAGACCAGATGTGGAGCCAAGCTGCGATTCCACCACAATATGGGCGGCTTCCCAAATGAGCGGATCATCGTCTTGCGGCTCGGCGACTCCGGTGCGGACAATGCCGCCGACACCAGCCATGGACATGGAAGCGGGCGCCACGGCGGACAGAATCTCCTCGTGGTAGTCGGGCTCGCTCTGCGACTTGACGAACTCGACAATCTCGTTGATTTCGTCGTCCGAGACAAAGCAGCCCTGGATACGGCGGGGCTTGCCCCAGTCGACCTTGGAGAACAGCATGTCGCCCAAACCGGTGAGCTTCTCGGCACCCATCTGGTCGATGATGACGCGCGAGTCGATGCCCGTGGCGACGTTAAAGGCGATGCGGTTGGTGATGTTGGCCTTGATAAGGCCCGTCACCACGTTGGAGCTGGGGCGCTGCGTGGCAACGATAAGGTGAATACCGGCGGCACGGCCCAGCTGTGCAATACGCACGATCGAGGCCTCGACATCCTTACCGGCGACCATCATCAGGTCAGAGAGCTCGTCAATGATAATGACCAGGTAGGGCATCTTTTGCGGCGGGTTGTCGTAATGCTCAAACTCGCCGGCGGCCTGCTTTTCGTTATAGGTCGAAATCTTACGGACGTTGAGGCGTTCGAATACCTTCAGGCGGCGCTCCATTTCGGACACGGCCCACTGCAGGGCGCTCGCGGCCTGCTTGGGCTCGGTCACCACGGGCACATAGAGATGCGGCAGACCGTTATAGCCCGCAAGCTCGACGCGCTTTGGGTCGACCATGATCAGGCGAACGTCCTCGGGAAGGGCGCGCATGAGCAAGGTCGTGATGATGGAATTGATCATCACCGACTTACCAGAACCGGTCGTACCGGCGATCAACAGGTGAGGCATCTTGGCGAGGTCGGCGACGACCGGCGTGCCCTCGGCGTCGCGGCCGATGGCAAGCTCGAGCGAACCGCCCTTCACATAGGGCAGCACGTCGCCCAGATTGACGTTCTGGCGCTTGCGGTTGGGAATCTCGATGCCTACGAGCGAGGTGCCGGGGATCGGGGCAAAGATACGAACCGACTGGGCGGCGAGCGAAAGCGCAATATCGTCCTCGAGGCTCGAAATCTTGCTCACGCGCTCGCCCTCGCCAGGTTGCAGCTTAAAGGTCGTCACCGTGGGGCCGGCGATCCAGCCGACCACGCGGGCACTGCGGCCAAACTCAAGCAAGGTGGATTGCAGTGACTCAGCGGTCTGCTCCAGCTCCTTATCCGAAGACGCGGCAGAAGCCGACTGCGGGTTGGCATGTAGGATTTCGAGCGGCGGAAGCTTGAGGCCGTCCTCTTCTTCGCCCTCGTTATCTGCGGCGCCGCCGTCCGCTCCCCCATCACGAGCCGCAGCCGATTCGACAGCACTCGTGGCAGGCGCATCGGCAACCTTGGGATGCTTTAAGAAGTCGGGAATCTGAGGTGCGGCCGAAACAGGGTTCACGGCAAACGGCGGCTCGGACTCGTCAACCTTGTCCGGATCGTCCTCCATCGAAAGCTGTCCAGTGACCTGCCCGCGCTTGGCGTGGCGACGCGGCAGCAAGGTTGTCTTGGCGGTCTCAATCGGAGCCTCGTCGTCCTCGTCATCGCCCTCGGTGAGCTCAATCTCGCTATCGGACCAAGACGGGTCGGGCTCACTTGTATTCAACTTGGGTGTGGCCTTGCCCTTCTTGGCATGGCGGCGCGGCAACAGCGTTGTCTTGGCCCGCTCGGCATCCACGGCATCGGACACGTCAACAAACGGATCCTCGTCCTCGTCGTCATCGTCCAAAACCGGGTCCACATCGTTGCCCATGACCGTGGTCACGGCAGCATCGGAGCCCTTTTGACGAAGAATGCTCAGATGCGGGCGGGCGACGCCAGG
Source organism: uncultured Collinsella sp. (assembly GCA_902464035.1). Taxonomy (GTDB): domain Bacteria; phylum Actinomycetota; class Coriobacteriia; order Coriobacteriales; family Coriobacteriaceae; genus Collinsella. The sequence goes on from CABQHT010000020.1 coordinate 27,444, forward strand.
CACCGACAGGGCCTCATCGTCACCCCACGGGCTCGCGTTAACATCGGCACGACGGCGTTCGGCAAAATCTGCCGCACGATCGCGGGCAGAGCGCAGCACGCCGCCCACCGAAAATCCAATGATAACCAGGCCCACGACGACAAGCCCCAGCAGGACTACCATGGCGATAGGCTTACCCAGGGCATTCTGCAGCGCACTCGCAATAAACGCACCGATGTAGCCACCCGAGGCGGACAGATTTTGCGGCGTGAACATAAGGTCGCACGAATCGCTCGTACCCGGCACCATCAGCGAAAGAATGGAGACGACGGCGATAAAGACCACGGCGCCGCCCGCAACAGAGCGCACGTTGAGCGGCGAGTCCTCACCCAAAAAGAGCGTGGCGGCAAACAGCAAGATGACGATCGGCAGCACGTAGGCGCCCAGGCCAAAGCCCAGGTGATAGAACCCGGCAACAGCAGCTGTCACGGGCGCTGTTGCCGGTGAGATCACGGCAATGAAGGACGCGATCGCCAAAACGGCAATGACCACGCCGGCGATATCGCGATTGGCCGAAGGCTCGACCAAGGGCTCAAAATCGTCGAAGTCTACCTCATGGCCCTTATTGGCACGCAGATGGGAACCGGCACCCTTAGCAGATGCCGGTTGGTTGTTGGCTTTATTGCCTTTGGCGTTTTGTGCAGATCCGCGCGCCAAACTAAACCTCCATGACGACCGGGATGATCATCGGACGGGTACGCGTACGGCTCCAAATGAAGTTGGAGAGCGAATCGCGCACGGCCTTGCGAATGGCATCGGAGCCGCTGCTGGTAAAGCTGAACTTGCCCTTCTCGATCGTCTTCATAATGGATGCGGAGGCATCCTCGGAGAACTGGTCGTCGATGGCAAACGAGACGCCGCGACCCGAGAACTCGATAGCCTCGATCTTCTTGTGCTTGAGCGAGACGATAGCAACGGCCGTGACCATACCGTCATTGGCGAGCTTCTGGCGATCGCGCAGGACGATGGGGTCGGTATCGCCGATACGCAGGCCGTCGACGTAAACGACACCGGACTCGACGGGCGTACCGCGCTTGACGATACCACCGCGCATCTCGAGCGTGTCGCCGTTATCGAGGATAAAGATATGATCGTCCTTGATGCCCATCTTGCGGGCCAGCTGGGCATGGGCGCGCAGATGCACGGCCTCACCGTGAACCGGCATAAAGTACGTGGGCTTGGCCATGGCCATCAGGAGCTTGAGCTCCTCCTGGCTACCGTGACCCGAGACATGGACGAGAGCGCGGTTCTTATCCCACACGTCGCAGCCGAGCTTGGCCAGGCTGTTGACGACCTGCTGGACGGCCTTCTCGTTGCCAGGAACGGGAGTTGCCGAGAGGATAACGGTATCGCCCTCGTGGATGGAGAGCGTCTTGTGCTCGCCATTGGCCATGCGGGACAGGGCCGACAGCGGCTCGCCCTGCGAACCAGTGCACATGACGACGATCTTGTCGTCAGGAAGATTATCAATATCGAAGGCATCGATGATATCGGCATCATCGATGTTGAGATAACCGAGCTCGCGCGCCACGCGGGTGTTCGTGAGCATGGAGCGACCGGTCACAACGACCTTACGGCCGCACTTGCGGGCGGCATCGCAGATCTGCTGCAAACGATGGATGTGGCTCGAGAACGATGCGACGAACACGCGACCCGGGGCGTTCTTGATGGCGTGCAGCAGGTTGGGACCAACCTCGGCCTCGGACTTGGTAAAGCCGGGAACCGTGGCATTGGTGGAGTCGGAAAGCAGCAGGTCGATGCCCTGCTTGGCAAAGCGGCTGATAGCGGCATAGTCGGGCGTGACGCCATCGATGGGCGTCTGGTCGAGCTTAAAGTCGCCGGTGTGCATAACGGTGCCTTGATTGGTGCGGATGAACACGCCCAGAGCGCCCGGGATGGAGTGCGTCATCGAGAAGAAGTCGAGCGAGATGCCGCCGAGGTTGACATGGCTGCCGCCCTTGACCTCGCGGAACTTAGGCGCGCGGATGCGGAACTCGGAGAGCTTGCCCTCGATAAAACCGAGCGTCAGCTTGCTCGAGAAGATGGGCACCTTGTTGTTGAGGTCCTGCAGCAGGTACGGAAGCGAACCGGTGTGGTCCTCGTGGCCGTGAGTGACGATGATACCGCGGAGCTTCTCCTCGTTCTCCAGAACATAGGTGTAGTCGGGAAGCACCAGGTCGATACCAGGCTGGGAGTCATCCGGGAACATAAGACCGGCGTCGACGAGCACCATGTCGTCGCCGCACTCGAAGACCGTCATGTTCTTGCCGATGCCGTCAAGACCGCCGAGCGGGATGATCTTCAAGGGAGATGATTTTTTAGCTGCCATAGGTTAGTGTGGTTTCCTTTCTTCGAAACGGGTCTGGAACAACCGACGGGGCGCTTCTGGCAAACCGACCGCCGGGAACGTACAAACATGCATCGCAGAGTCGATGCAATAACTACAGTATGATACCCATTTGCCCACCAACAGACCACCCATGCATCAAAGCCCCATCTGAACCGGTCTATCCCGCCGGTTTCCCGTGGGGCGGGCACTGATGAAGTTTCCTGCTCTACAGTCCTGCTCACGACGGAGGCCACATTAAGTGGCCTCCTGTTCGTGCGGAACTCGCGATAAACTTCATCAGTGCCCGCCCCACGGGAAACCTACCAAAAAGGGACAGGTTTATTTTGGTCGGTTTTATCTGGGAAGATGCTGCTGCGGCTATCTACAGATCTGAAATCTGACTACTGAAGAGACTGTCTAACTAAATAGCGAGCGGCACTAACCAGCCCTTTTGCTTGCGCCCGGGAGGGACGTATATGAAGTTTATCGCGAGTTCCGCACGCAAAGGAAAGCACTTAATGTGCTTTCCGTCTTGCGCAGGACTGTAGAGCAGGAAACTTCATATGCGGCCCTCCCGGGCGCAAGCAAAAGGGCGACCCCACAGTGGAGTCGCCCTTGTTGAGCTGCTTGTGTGTAGCTGTTACTCGGCGTCGTGGTGACGGCGGGGCTTGCGGCCTCCGTTGTCGCCGGGACGGCGCGGACGGTCGCTGCGCTCAGAGCGCTCGCGACGCGGACGCTCACGGCGCTGGAAGTGCTCGCCGTCGCCCTCGGAGGAACCCTCGGCGCGAGCCGGGGCCTCGGGTTTGTCAAGACGATCGAGCGAGATCTTGCCACGATCGTCGACCTCGATGACGACGACCTTGACCTCGTCGCCCACGTTGAGGACGTCCTCGACCTTCTCCACGCGGCCCTTGGCGACGCGAGAGATGTGCAGCAGGCCGTCCTTACCGGGCAGCAGGTTGACGAAGGCGCCGAAGGGCTGGATGGAGACCACGCGACCGGTGTACTCCTCGCCCGGCTCGGGAACCTTGATGATGAGCTTGATGCGCTCGACGGCCTGGTCGACGGACTCGCCGGTGCCGCCGACAAAGACGGTGCCGTCCTCCTGGATGTCGACCGAAGCGCCGGTCTCGTCCTGGATGCCGCGGATGACCTTACCGCCGGAACCGATGACGTCGCGGATCTTGTCGGTCGGAACCTGGATGGAAACGATGCGCGGAGCGGTGCTGCGCGTGGTGTGGCGCGGCTCGGGGATCACATCGAGCATCTTCTGCAGGATGAAGGCGCGACCCTCCTTGGCCTGCTGCAGGGCGCGGGCCAAGATGTCAAAGGTAAGGCCGGTGGCCTTGTTGTCCATCTGCAGAGCGGTAATGCCCTCGGTGGTGCCGGTGACCTTAAAGTCCATGTCGCCCAGGAAGTCCTCGAGACCCTGGATGTCGGACAGGACCACGGTCTTGCCCTCCTCCTGGATCAGGCCCATGGCGATACCGGAGACCGGGCGCTTAATGGGCACGCCGCCGTCCATAAGGGCGAGCGTGGAGCCGCAGGTCGAAGCCATCGAAGAGGAGCCGTTGGACTCCATGACCTCGGAGACGACGCGAATGGCGTAGGGGAACTCGTTCTCGTCGGGGAGCACCGGAAGCAAAGCGCGCTCGGCCAGGTTGCCGTGGCCGATCTCGCGGCGCTTGGGGCTGCCCATGCGGCCGGTCTCGCCGGTGCAGAACGGCGGGAAGTTGTAGTGGTGCATGTAGCGCTTGCCCTCGGTGGGCTCGATGGTATCCAGACGCTGGCCCTCGTTGAGCATACCGAGCGACAGGACGGAAAGCACCTGGGTCTGGCCACGCTGGAACAGACCGGAGCCGTGAACGAGCGGCAGGTAGTTATCCTTCACCATGATGGGGCGAATCTCATCGGCGGCACGGCCGTCGACGCGCTCGCCGGTCTCGACGACCATGGTACGCATAGCCTTCTTCTCAAGCTTCTTGAGCGCCACGGGAATCTCGCGCTCCCAAGCGGACTGCTCCTCCTCGGTGAACTCGGCACGAATGGACTCCTTCAGAGCCTCGACCTTGCCGATACGGGAGAGCTTGTCGGCGTCGCGAAGGGCGGCTGCCATCTCGTCGTAGTGGGCGAAGATGCGCTCCTGGACCTCCTCGACGGGCTGGTCGAGCGGGTACTCCTTCTTGACGATGGCGCCGTTGACCTGCTCCCACTCGGCGACAAACTCGTCCTGAGCCTGGCAGAAGGCGGCAAGGGCTTCCTGGCCAAACTTCATGGCGGCGAGCATGTCGTCCTCGGAGATCTCCTCGGCGCCGGCCTCGACCATCGAGATGAAGTCGGCAGAGCCGCCCAGCTCCAGGTCCAGGTCGGAGTTCTCGCGCTCCTCGTAGGTGGGGTTGACGATAAACTCGCCGGTCTCCACGTTACGGCCGATGCGCACGCAGGCAAGCGGGCCCTCGAAGGGCACGCCGCCGAGCGTCATGGCCAGGGAGGCACCCATGACGTTGATGACGTCAAAGGGGTTGACCTGGTCGGCGACGAGCGAGGTAGCGACGATGTGTACCTCGTTGCGGAAGCCGTCCGGGAAGCTCGGGCGAATCGGACGGTCGATCATGCGCGCGGTGAGCGTGGCCTTCTCGCTGGGACGGCCCTCACGCTTGAGGTAGCCACCCGGGATGCGGCCGGCGGCGTACATCTTCTCGTTGAAGTCGACGGTCAGCGGGAAGAAGTCGTAGTTCTTACGCTCCTTGGAGACGACCACGGTGTCGAGCATCGTGGTGTCGCCCTGCTTGACCAGACAGGCGCCGGTGGCCTGCTTGGCAAGCTCGCCGGACTCAAAGGTGTAGGTCTTGCCGTACAGCTCAAAGGTCTTGGATACGAGTGTCATTGTTCTCCTTTACCCCACAGGCCCCTTGCCTGCGGGCTTCTCATGTGACGCGGGCCCCCTGCCCCCGCCACGCTTCAGAGCGTGATTGTTCACGCCCTTACACAAAAAGAGCGCCCCGCTGCGCAGGACGCTCTTAGCATGTACAAATCCTACTGGATGTTGTCGCGGATGCCCAGAGCCTTGATGAGCTCACGGTACTCGACGATGTCGTTCTTCTTGATGTAGGAGAGAAGACGACGACGACGGCCGACGAGCATGAGCAGGCCACGACGGGTGTGGAAGTCCTTCTGGTGGGACTTCATGTGCTCGGTCAGCTCCTTGATGCGCTCGGTCAGGATGGCGACCTGAACCTTGGGGTTGCCGGTATCGACCGGGGTGTTACCGAACTGGGCAGTCAGCTCCGCCTTGCGCTCTTTGGAAACAGTCATTGTTTCACCTTTCGTTTTGCGTCGCCCACGGGCGACTCGATTCGCCTCGGACTGGGAAGCCGCCGGTGGAGCGAGCAACCAAGGTCGAGGTACCAACAGGTCGGTATGTTACCACAAGCAGCCCGTGCCTGCGCATCATCACCGACCCAACATGAATTCCATCGCACGGAGGCGCTGATCGGTGTGCGTCGCAGCCCACACATGCGAAAGCCCGAGCAAGAACGCCGCCGTATGCGTGTCGATCCTCTCGACCATAAGCGCATCGAAGGTCATGGACATGAGGGCGCGCAGCCACGCGACCTCACCGGTCGACACCAGCTCGGCACCCGGAACGCTCGACGCGCACGACCCGCACATGAGACCGCCCGCCTGGGGCGAAAAATACGACAGCATGGGGTCTCCGCACAGCACGCAGGCCGAAAAATCGGGTCGATAGCCAATGTGTGACAGCAGCTTAAAGACATATGCCGCCACAAGTAGATCCATATGCGCCGCGTCGAGCCCGCTGCCCACCAGGGCAAGCGCTCGCTGCGTTATGGCAAAGGTAAACGGGTCCTCGGCGTCCTCGAACGAGCACACGCGCGCGACCTCGGCGATCGCGCTTGCGGCGCATGTCATCTCGTAATCGGGAGCAGCGCCGAGCGGCGCCTCCATAAGCTCGGCCTGGGAAACCACGTCGAGCGACCGTCCATGCGCAAGCAGCAGATCAACGGTACAGAACATCTCGCAGCGCGCAGCCAGGCGTCCGCCGGGTTTGCGGGCGCCCTTTGCCACGGCACGAACCTGCCGACCCCGCTCGTCAAGCATCGTCAGGATCAGGTCCGTCTCTTTGAGCTTCGTCTTATCGAGCACGAGCACTTTCGTGCGATATGTACGAGAACCTGCCATTCGCGCCGCGTGTCCCTAATCCTCGGCGTTATAGCCAAAGCGGCGAATCTGGGCCTCGTCGTCACGCCAGCCGGCCTTGACCTTCACGTCCAGCTCCAAAAAGACCTGGGTGCCAAAGATGCGCTCAAGGTCGCGACGGGCGTCGATGCCGATATGTTTGATCATCTCGCCGCCCTTGCCGATGATGATGCCCTTTTGGCCCTCGCGCTCGACGTAAATGGTGGCGTGCACGCGCAGCACCTTCTTGGTCTGCTCAAGCGCATCGCAAATAACGCCCACGGAGTGCGGGATCTCATCACGGGTGCGGCGCAAGACCTTCTCGCGCACAAACTCGGCAACGAGCGTCTCATCGGAAGCGTCGGTACCCATGTCCTCGGGGAACCAACGCGGACCCTCGGGCAAAAAGTGCGCAACGGTCTCGATGAAGGCATCGACGTTAAAGTTCTTGACCGACGACGTCACGATCTCGTCGTCATATTCCATGAGCTCATGGGCGGCCTTGAGCTGCTCCATGACCTGTGCGGGGTCGGCCTCGTCGGCCTTGGTGAGCACCAGGACCTTCTTGCAGCGAGCATTCTTGACGCGTTCGGCAACCCAGGCGTCTCCCCTACCGATAGGCTTAGTGGCATCGATCAAAAACGCGACGACGTCAACATCGTTCAGCTCGAACAGCGCGCTCTTGTTGAGCTCGGACCCCAGGCCATCCTTGGGCTTGTGAATACCCGGGGTATCGACAAAGACCAGCTGGTAGCCGGGGCGGTTGACGACGGCGCGCATACGGCGGCGGGTCGTTTGGGCCACCGGCGAGGTGATGGCAACCTTTTTGCCATAGCAGGCGTTGAGCAGCGTTGACTTACCGCAGCCGGTCGAGCCGATGATGGCGGTCGTTTC
>CABQHT010000021.1 GCA_902464035.1 uncultured Collinsella sp.
GAACCCGCGAGTGTCAGCTTGGGAAGCTGATGCCTTACCACTTGGCGATGCCCGCTTGTGTGTTGGCTAGTATAACGCGGTTGTCTTGTTCGATACAAGGGTGGCGATGCTTGTTTTAGCTGTGGAGATTCGTTTGAAAATCGCATCAATTGTGGAGACGAGGACCTTTGACCTCCTGTTCTCCTTATCTTCTACCTGCGCTTTTGCCTGATTGTTGTATTTGAGCTCAATTTGTCAGGAATTGGGCAAGCTTTTGGTCAGGCTCCGGTACTTACCCGCATGAACCTCGGGGGTAGCCTCATCCTACGCGTCGCAACCTCCCCATGCGGCGCACGAGGGATAAGGAGCAGCCATGTCCAACGCACCCACGCACTCTGTCCACAGCGCAATCGCAACAGGTCCGCTGCTCCTGCTCCTCTTCCTGCTTTTCGGCTGTCTGGCACCGGGAGCCGCATTTGCCGTCGATGGCTACGACCAGCTCGGCTTCCGCACTATTAGCGATGATTGTGGGCCCTTCTTCATCGGCAAGTATGAAGCTCAAGACGCCTCGATCGCCTACTGCATGAACCAGGAACGCCCCGGGCCCACCAAGCCGGGCGGTCCATGGCTCAACTTTGATCAAGGCTGGGTGTGGCTCGACGACGAGTTCGCGGCAATCGTTTGTCACGGATATCCTACCGCCACGTCGTTTGGCGGTTACCATCTTTCACCCGATCGCGCCCGCGCCGCCACCCAGCTTGCCGTATGGATGCTCAACGGCACTACCCATGTCGACGGCACCTACTCCTACACGACCGCTCAGGGCAAAACCAAGAGCGGGCACTTTACCGCCGACAATGAAGTCGTGGCGGCTGCGCGGTGGCTCCACGACAGCGCAAAATCAGGAAGCATCAAAGCCGCTCCGCACCGCGCGCGGCGCTATATAGGAACCGTATCGGGCGGCAGCAAACGTCAAGACATGCTCTATGTACTGCCGGCGGTCTCTGTTTCCTTCCAAAAGCAGTCTGCAAACGCTGCCATTACCAGCGGAAACAATACTTATCAGTTTGACGGGGCAACATTCGATGTTTTTGAGAGCGCCAGCGGCGCGCGTGTCGGCACCGTCCAGATGGACAGCAACGGTCGAGCGCAGGCAACACTCCTACCCAACACGGCATACTACCTAGTTGAGACAACAGCGCCAGCTGGTTATATCCCCCTGCACGATCGCATTGCCTTTACCACGACGAATAACGGCGGATACGTCACCATTGATGAACAACCCGGCACCATTACCTTGCGCATTGTAAAGCTCGACGCCGCAACGAATGCAGGCCCCCAAGTTGGAGCTTCGCTCGCAGGAGCAGAATTCGTGTGCGTATCGCAATCAACCCCTGGATGGACACAAACTCTCAGGACCGATGAAAGCGGTCGAGCTACCCTCACCGATGTCCCCCTGGGAACCTTTACCATCTATGAATCGAAGGCGCCCGAGGGCTATTTGCCCTCCGGTGACAGTTGGTCTTACACCGTTGGAGCCGACCAACTCGGCGATTCAGGCGTGGTCGAGATCGAATCTCGCGTTTCCAATATCCCCATTGCGTTTGACCTTGAGATTTCCAAATTCAAGGACTACGGCAATAGCGATCAATCCGGCCTGGAGCAGCCGGCAGGAGATGTTGTCTTTGAGGTTGTCAGTAACAGCTCTCAGCAGGTTGTTGGCACACTGACTACAAACATCTATGGCTTTGCCTCCACCAAAGACCAGCCCGAAGCATGGTTCGGCACAGGCAAGCGACCAGCCGGTGTCCACGGAGCCGTCCCATACGACCGCGCCGGCTACACGGTTCGTGAGGTTCCGGAAACCGTCCCCGAGGGTTTTAAACGTGCGGGGGAATGGACCGTCGAGGCCAATCAGATTTCCGACGGCGCCGAGCTTCAATATATCGTGGACAACCACGCTCTGTCGACGCATCTCCAGATTGTAAAACGCGATGCCCAAACAGGCGCCTCTGTTCCCCTAGCCGGATTCACCTTCCAACTCCTCGACAGCAATCACAAACCTGTCTCACAAACATGCTGGTATCCAGCACATAACGTAATGGACACCTTTACGACTGACGCGACCGGCACCGTCACACTGCCCGAATCGCTCGTGCCGGGCACCTATTATGTACGCGAAACCTCGGCCAAAGAGCCCTATCTTGTCGGCGGAGAGATCGAGGTAAACATACCCGCCGATATAAACCTAACGCCCGTTGCAATCGTCTCGTATTATGACCACGCCGCGACCGGAAACATCAGGATCGTTAAAACCGATGCCGTAGACGGCAGCAGCCTCGCGGGCGCCATCTTTGAGATCCGTGCCTCAGGTGATATCGTGCGCCCCGACGGTAGCATTGCCGCGCTCGACGGCGAGGCTGTCGCTACCGTCACGACGGATGAAACTGGAGAAGCACGCGCGGACGACCTCCCGCTGGGATCTGGCACCGCACGCTACGAGGTTGTCGAGACTCAAGCGCCGACCGGCTTCTTGCTCGACCGGACGCATCATATCGTCGACCTTACCTATGCCGACCAGAAAACACCCGTTGTGGAAGCACGGCTTAACGTATCCGACGATTACACCAAGGTTGATATCTCCAAGGTCGATGCAAGCGGAGAGCAGGAAGTGAAAGGCGCACAGCTCACCTTATATGGTCCCGATAAAACCGAAATAGACTCCTGGACCTCATCCGACAAGCCGCACCGCATCGAACATCTTGCACCCGGCACCTACTCGTTGCGCGAAACGATGTCTCCGCGGACCCATGACCTTGCCGAGGAGATAACGTTTGAAATAAAGGATACGGGAGAAGTCCAATCCGTCGCGATGAAGGATGCGCCCATCGAGATCAAAGGACAGGTCGACAAGCGTCAGGAACTTGTCCAACCTATCGGGAAGGGTCTGTTGGCTAACGGCGATGGAAAAAACCGCGCCGCGATGCAAACCAATACGGATGGGCTTTTCTCCTATACCATCGATGCTCGAAACGATTCCGCTACTTGGGTTGATGAGTTTACGATTACCGATGATCTTGAGTGCGCCAAAGACGGCACGGCGAGATTCGTCTCAATCGAAACCCCCGTCGCCATCGGCGACCTCAACGGTCTGTGCAACGTGTGGTATCGCACGACGCCGTTGGACTCGACAGACGTCGATGAGCCGGCAAACGCGACGCTTGACGATGGGCACGAAAATCCTTGGCTTGAGTCCGACGAAGTAAAAGAGAGTCTGGGTGAAGATTGCCGCCTCGTCGATTACGACGGCTGGCACCTCTGGAAGGCGAATGTCTCGACCACGGAATCCGCCACACTCGAGGCGAAAGAACTCGACCTTGCATCCAATACCGTCGTGACGGGCATTCGCATTGAATACGGTGCGGTAGCCGCCGACTTTACGACTCGAAGCGATACGGATTCTTGGACCCGTGATGATCTCAAAGATGAGCACGACGACCTTGACGATGCCAAAGCAATCCTTGGCACAGATGCTCGGGGCGCAGTCGTGCACATGCGGGCAACGTCGGCTTACACACCCCAAACTGCACTCACCAACAGCGCACGCGTCGATCTTTGCCGCAACGGCGGCGGCGATAAACTTGAGTCACATGACGAGGACAGTGTCATTCAACGCTGTACCCTACCGCAGGACCTACCGGCAACAGGATCAGCTCCCATCGCCGCTTGCATCACCGCGCTCCTGACCTCGGGTGCCGCAGCCCTATGGTTCGCTCGCCTTAGGTCAATCCCAAAGAAGCGCTAGCGCGATGAAAAAGCGGGCGAGCCAGTCCCCCGGCTCGCCCGCTTTCAATCATTTAAATCGCCGCATCTACTCTGCAGACGAAGATCCACCATCAACGATTGCTTGCTCGGACTCAGGAATCCCATCGGCACCCGTGCTCTGTTCTTGCTCCACCTCTTCGCTGATTGCGGAGGCGGGGGTCGAGCCCTTCGCGCCCACGATGTAGGCAGCTCCAAACCCTAACGCAATGGCAATCAAGGTCAAAATCACGTAGACAGGCCAATGGCGCTTAATATACGAAAACACGTTGACTCCTTAGAGCTCCGTCTACGAACGGCGGATAACCTCGGTCACGACCTCGGATACCGTGGCAATGTTCGTCGGGTTGACATTGTGGGGCAGGTCGTCCTCGGTACGAGCGCAAGCCAGACGTGTGCCGTCCACGCCGGCGATGGTGAGGGCTCGGCGGCTCGCCTCGAGCGCGGCATAGGCATCGGTCTTGGCATAGGGCATCTCGAGCGCGCCACAATCGACATGGAACGACTTGCACACCTTGCTGACCAGATTCATGATGCGGCGATCGCCCTTGAGCAGCTGCTGTTCGCCCTCAACCGTCACCACCGAAAGCCTACCGGCGCCGACGGATTCAAGATTGATGAAGAAGACGCCGCGGAGCTTATCGCGATGCGAAGCCAAGAAGGCCTTCATGCCGGCGCCATCACAATCCGAGGCGCCCGTTGCCACAAACCAGATATCGTGACCGAGCAGCTCATCATCGCCCATAGAGGCGACAGCCGAGAGCATATCTTCGGAAGAAGCGCCGTCGGAAGACGTAGCGCCGCCCTTCCAGCCATCGCTATCGTCCTCGAAATTATCCCACGAACCGATGCCGCGACCGGACTTCTTGGCATCGTAATCGTCTTCGACGCCCAGCCAATCACTCATGCTGTCCTGTTCGTTTTTCTTTTTACGACCGAACAGGCCGCCCAGGCCGCGCTTGTGAGACTTGGGTGCCGCCGGGGCGGGAGCCGAAATGGTCTCGATCGGCTGAGCGCCTGACGTAACGGGCCTAGGAGGCGCAACGGGTGCCGATGTTGGTTCGGGACCCTGAGCGGTAGCAAAGGGGTCGTTGACCTGTGCGGAGGGGTCGGGAAGGTCGAACAGCGACGTGCGAGACGCAACGTTTGCCTGCTTCATCGACGGCAGCGACGGATCGGGGACCGAAGCCAGCGGAGACGAGGAAGGTGCAGGCGACGGAGCCGACGCCGGATCGGGAACATTCATCTGCGGACGCGGTGATGCCTGGGAGGAAATCTGGGCCATAAGGGAATCGACCGTTTCGTCCTGGGCGGGAGCAACATCGGCAACCGTGGCACCGGAACCACTCGGGGCCGGCATGGTGAAAATCTGCGTGGAGTAAGGCCTCGACTCATCTGTCTCGGAAGCCTCGGAAACCGCAGGCACTTCCTCCTGCTCGACCTCGGCCGAATCATCTTGCTCGGCTGCCGCGTATTGCTCTTCGTCAGAGTTGGCCTCGACGGGCTCGTCCTCGGCGGCATCTTGGATTTCGGCAGCATCAATAGGCTCGTCATCGTCTGCCGCGTCGCCCTGCTCATCGGAAACAGGAAGGGGCTCGGCAATCGCGGTGCCTTGCTTTTCAAACGTTATCGTGGAATCGAACTGCGCGGCATCAAACGACATGGTGCTATCGACGTGCTGCTGAGCCTCGAAAGACGTCGTCGCCTCAACAACATCCGTGGACGCCGGTTGCTGGGACTCAAAGGACGTTGTAGCTTCGGCAGCGTCGACGGGCACGGACTGCATAGCCTCGTTCTGCTCGAACTCTTGCGCCGCGCGCTCACGTGCCGCCTCGGCTGCCTGCTGCTGAGCGATAGCCTCCTGCTCGGCAGCCTCGCGTGCGGCGGCGCGCTTCTCCTCGAAATCGTCGACAAATTTCTTGCCCTTTGCAAGCGCACCCTTAAAGAAGTTGGAAGCACTGGCGCCAATCGAAGAGAACGCGGATGCAATATCGGCATGGGGCGTTGCCGCGGGAATCTCGGCCGAGAAATCAGTATCGCTCTCGTAAGACACGCGCCTCGGCTGTTCAACGTAATCGTCGTCAGACTCGTCCGTAACGCCTTGCGCCGGCGCGGCGGGAGCCAAAATGTCCAGTCCTGCCGCGGGATCGATCGCGGACACCGCCTCGGGCTCGGCAACGGCAGCGGTAACCGCGGCAGACTCATCATCCACGGCGACAACGGGCGCAGGTGCAGTCACGACGGGGGCAGGCTCGGGCTCAAACGTCGGCTCCTCGCCTTCCTCGTAATCGAGCGTGCAGGACTCGGGAAGCATTCCAAGCGCACGGATGGCATCCGAACCAAAGCGGATGTTGCCGGCGGCATTGCGATAGAGCTTGGGCTCGGGCTCGGCCGCGACAGGCTCCTCTGCCGGCTCGGCAGCGGGAACCTCGTCATTGAGCTCTTCGGCCTGGACAACCTGATCCTGATCCTCGGGCACGATGGCGCCAATCAGCGTCTCGTCGGCAGACGCACCCTCAAAGCCCTCGATCTGCTCGTCGAAAGCCCCACCCTGTTCGGGCTCGGTCTGAGCATCGGGAGCAATCGGCTGACCGAACTCGTCCTCGGCGTAGGTAGGCTCTTCATACTCGATGGTGTTGCCGTAGTCGTTTTGCTGCTGGGCCGCGGCATACTCCGCCGCTGCGCGCGCCATTTCCTCGGCACGACGTTTCTGCTCCCCAAAATAGGTATCGAACGGAACATCGTCGGGAAACTCGTTTTCGCCCTGGAAGGGAGCAACGTTGTCCATAACGCCGAGCATAGCGGCGACAGAAGACTTGTTGCACACCGCGCCGGACGTATAGGGAAGAATGTAGCGGTTAGAAATGATGTTTGCCGCGTTGGCGAGCGCAACGAGGGAAGCGAGGATCGCGACAATCCACAGCAGAACCTTGAGCGCGCCGGGGAGCGGCAGGATACGCAAGATGGCAACGGCAGCAGGGGCAACCGTGGCAACGGGCAACAGCTTGGCGATGAGCGCACGATACGAAGCATAGGGCTCGCGGGCGAGCAGCTCAGCACGGGGAGAGTCGTAGTGTGCGACAACGACCACCGGGCGGTTGCGCGGAGACGCGAGCGGGCCCGAGGCCTTGTGGTAGGCGATGACATTTTGGCTCACGCCCGTCTTGCCCAGGCGCGAAACCACGGGGTGGCCCGTGCGTTCGAGCACGTAAAGAACGGCGCCGGCAATGGCCAGCAAGGTGCCGACCAAGCCGATGCCGCCGCCGATGCCCATCAGTAGGGCGCCGGCAAACGCAAGAATACCGGTAACGGCAAATGCCAACCTACTGGGCGCCGGGGCATTGAACTCCTGAACCTCGGGATCAAAGCCGTGGTTGCGGAAGATCTGAGCGATATCCTCGGCAGCCAAGCGCTCTTCTTCGCTGCATGCCGGCGTAATGCCGGTGTTCTGCAGCAGGTGGTTAATATAGTTCTGGGTGTTCGCCATGTGCGCTCCACATCCATAATCCGACAAATAGGCCCAATGCATGCACATTAGAACCGTATATAGTCGAAAGTATACCCCGAGCGAGCGCAAACGACCGAATTCGGGCCATCTTAACGCCCCGAGCGGACAAGGATATAGCCTAATCTCCATATCGGACTAAAATCATGGCAGCAAACCACCTTCTCATGCGAGGACTCTATGACGGCAAGCGACGCGACCGCGACAATTAAAAAGGGGAATTCGGAGCCCAGTTTCGATAAAACGGCTCAGCGCATCCTCAATCTTTTCTTTGTGCTCAACAGCTCCCCCGAACCGCTGACGACCGAGCAGATCGTCTTGGATTCTGACCTGGGATATGGCTCGGGCAATATCGACTCGGATAAGCGCAAGTTTCGGCGCGATCGTGACAAACTGCTCGAACGCGGCATCTTAATCAAGGAGGTTCGCCCCGCCGGCGCGCAGGAGACCGAGGAAAGCTCATGGACAATCGACCGCGAGCACACGTTTGCGGCAGGCGGCCTCATCACCGCAGACGACGCCGATATCCTGCTCAACGCTATCGACCAGACAATAGCGGCCGGCTCATCCACTTTTGCCGCGCCGCTTGCCGATATTCGTTCCAAGATTGCCTACCTCACCGGCAGGACGACGGCGGACGAAGCACCGATCCGCCGCTCTCCCACCGTCGATGCGGTATGGAGCGCCTTTGCCGAGCGATGCGCACTGCGATTTTTATATCAGAACGGACGCGGTGAGCAGAAAGAGCGTACCGTCTGCGTCTACGGCATGTTCGAGCGCGAGGGCGTTGCGTACTTCTGCGGCCTCGACAATGCCACCGACGACATCAGGACATTCCGCTGCGACCGTATCGTTCGCGCTTGGCGTCCTTCGAAGGCCTACGCCATCCCTGCAGACTTCAACCTCAGCGACTACCTGTTCTTTGAATTCGATTTTGCCGACCGCCCGCCCGTTGCGGCTACGTTCTCGTTCGCCCCGCAGACGCAGATCGATATGATCAACGGCCTCACGCGCGGGCGAGGTGAGCTCGCACACACCGATTCGGGATGGACTTGGACCGTTGACGTGCGCGATCTTGAAGCCGCCGCCTCATTTTGCATGGCCCACGCCATGGACGGCATGAGGCCCATGGCCCCCAAATCGCTCAAGCAGGCGTGGAACCACCTCATTGAAAGGACGGTGCACGAGCATGCCCGTGCGTAAACTCACCAGCGAGCAGAGGCTCTCGCGCGCCATCGACATTATGGAGGCCCTCTACGCCGCCGGCGAGAGCGGCATGACACGAACCGAGATTTGCAGTCGCTTTGACATCACGGGGGCGTCGCTCGACGAGATTCTCGAGATCGTCTCGACGCTCGCGGACCGAGAATCGGGTGCGCGCATCATCTGCGAATGCCATGGCGAGCGTGTGGTCCTCACCGGTGACGCTGGGCGTGTGCTACCGCTGCGCCTGAGTGCCGCCGAGGGCGCTGTGCTCAACCACGAACTTGAATCGTTGGGGATCGAGCCCCAGGCGGCGGCTCGAATTCGACATGCTCTTCTACCCGAAGAGCTCGGCTATAACCAGCACGTCTTTGACACCGTCAACCACGGGTCGCACTGGCAGCAGCTGAGCTGCGCCATTCAGGACGGTGTTCGCTGTCGTATCTCGTATCGCTCGATGGACGATGCGCGGCCACGCGAGCGTCTGGTCGACCCCTTGCGCATTACAGCAAACGGCGACCAAACATATCTGATTGCCTGGGACATCGCGGTCGATGAGCAGCGCACCTATCGCATGGATAAAATCGAGGGACTCGCCTTGACGGAAGACTCCGTCGTGCCTCACGCACCGGACGTTGCATCCCTCCACGATTCCCTTGCCCGGACGCAGCGTAGCGCAAAGCTCTTGATGCCATTCGATATGGCGGAGCATCTGGACTGGGCCGGCATCACCCTCATCGAACGCAGCGGGACAGACATGGCAACGGTAACCGTACATTACGGCTCCGAGCGTTGGCTGCTGAGCCAGATAATCGCAGCGGGCGGAGCCATCCGCATCTTGGATGACCCCGCCCTGTCAAAGCGTCTGTGCGATATGGCAAAAACCCTCGTCTGTCCGCTTTAGCGCCGCCGCTCGTGGCGTGCACGCCACAGCTGTAGATAGTGCCCGATCTGCGCCGATTCGATGCGCTGGTAGGAGCTCGTGGGCAGCGACGTTAAGAACTTCTTTCCGTAGCCCTTCGTCACCAGGCGCGGGTCGGCCAGAATCAGCACGCCGCAATCGGTCGACGAGCGGATAAGGCGACCGGCTGCCTGCTTGACCTCGAGCACGGCCTCGGGCAGCGAATAGCGCGCCCAAGCGCGGTCTTCGCGCAGATTGCGCTCACATGAGAGCGGGTCTGTGGGGCTCGAGAACGGCAGCTTGGGGATGATGACGCAGCGCAGCGTCTCGCCGCTGGCGTCAAACCCTTCCCAAAAGGCCTTAAGCGCAAAGAGTGACGAGGTCGGTTCGTTGATAAAGCGATCGCGCAGGCGGCGAGGGGACGAGTTGCGCTGCTGGCAGTTTAGTTCCAGGCCCGCACGAGCCATCTTGGGCTCGACGCGATCGTACAGCTCCTCCATGTCACGCCTGTTGGTGAACAGCGTGAGCACCGAGCCGCCCATGGCAAGATGAGCGTCGACCAGCACGCGCTCGAGCGCCGAAAGATAGCCTTCGCGGTCGCGCGGATCGGGAATATCCCCAGCCACGACCACGGCCATATTCGAATCGAAGTCGTAGCTCGAATCCAAGTGCAGCGACGATGATGTCGAGGCACCGATGCGATCGAGGCCGACGGCGTGGTTAAAGTGCTCAAAGCTCTTGGAAACCGTCATGGTCGCCGATGCAAAGATAGCCGTGTGGACCTCGGGCAGCCACTCGGTTGCCAAGGCCTCGCCAATATCGATGCGTTCCGCGGTCATCGACTCGCCGCCGGCGCGCAGGCGGCGATTGACTTGCAGCGAATACACGTAGTGTTCGTCGGTACCGTCAATGATGAGCTTGAGGTTCTCGGCCAGCTCGTGCAGGCGGCGCGAGATATCACCCAGGTCGACAACGACCTCGGGCTTGTCGGCGGCAACGGCCTGTACCAGTGCGTCAACGCTCTTGTCAGCTTGTTCCAATGCGTCGATGGCAGTGTAGGCCGACTGTAAGAAATCATGCCAGTCGTCAGATTCGCGCAGCTCGGGGCCAATCCATAGGTTCGCATTGTCATAGCCACCGCGGGCACGGCGGCCAAGCTCGCGAACGCCGTCAAACACATCGGCAATCGCCATGCTCGCACGCACAACCGTCGACGTCGCCTTGGCGGTAAGACCCAGGTAGAGCGTAGAGCCCTCCGAGGTTGCCAAATCGCGGGAAACCTGGCTCAGCGCACCGGCGCTCGAGCCACCCAGGCGCTCAAACAGAACGCGCGATTCATCCGCCGACACCACGCGCGCCCATTGACGGCGTGCCTCGCGCTCGATGGAGTGGGCCTCATCGATCACCCAGTGACGAATCGGGGGCAAGATTCTGCCCTCGGCCGCAACATTGCGGAACAGCAGGGAATGGTTGGTGACCACCACATCGGCATGCGCCGCGCGACGGCGGGCGCCGTGGACCAGGCATTTATCGGGGAAAAACGGGCAGAGGCGACGGGCGCACTCGCGCGACGCCGTCGTAAAGTCGGGACGGTTGACGCTGCGCCAGCGAATGCCGAGCGAGTCGAGGTCGCCATCGGCCGACTGACACACGTACGCCATGATGACCGCGACTGCCGTAAGCGTGTCGGCAGGATCACGCTTAGTCGTAATTTCGACTTGGCCGCGGCTCATGCGCTCAAGCTTGCGCAAGCATGGATAGTGGTCATAGCCCTTGAGGGCGCAAAACGATAGACCTCCGTCCAGCTGCTCGGCAAGTTTGGGCAGCTCGTGATACATGAGCTGGTCGGCAAGATTATTCGATTTAGTCGCGATACCAACCGTGATGTTGTTGCGGCGCGCGGCCTCAGCAAAAGGCACCAGGTAAGCCATCGATTTGCCGACGCCCGTCCCCGCCTCAATCACGCGATGCGTTCCCGTAACGAGCGCGTCGCGGACCTCGAGCGCCATCGCGATCTGCTCATCGCGCGGCTCGTACGTGGGATACATGCGATTAACCAGGCCGCCCGGGGCATAGTCCGCCTCGATTTCCTCGCGGCTCGGCATCTTAAGGACCGGTAGCTCGTCCGCATCAACGCGATCATCGGCCCGATCGGCCTTGAGTACGTCGGCGCGGGCGGCGCTGAGAGAGAAGATGGAACCGGGGTTCTGTCCCGCCAAGAAGGAGAAGATGGGACGATAGGACCAGGGTACGTCGGGGTGCATGTCGGCCAGGCGCGCCATCAAGCCCTGAGGCAAGTCGGTGAGCGCCACGAGCAACACACGCCACACACCACACAAGGCGTCGACATCGGCGTTGGCGCGGTGCGACACAGAGTCGCAGCCAAACAGGTCGGCCATGAAAGACAGCTTATGCGAGGCCAGGCGCGGAAGCGCGATGCGCGACAGTGCCAGCGAATCGATCCAGATGTCACTGACGTTGACACCGCCCTTGACCGACTCGATAAACGAACGGTCGAAGGTGGCGTTATGCGCGATCACCGGGCAGCCGCCGACAAAATCGGCGAGAGAGGCGACAGCCTCAACGGCCGACGGGGCATCTGCCACATCGGCGTTTGTAATGCTCGTGAGCTCGGTAATCTCGGCGGGAATCAGCTGCTTGGGATGCACGAAGGTATCGAAGCGATCGACAACCTCGCGGCCCGAAAGGCGAGCCGCCGATATCTCGATAAGCTCGTTGTCCTGCACCGAAAGACCCGTGGTCTCGGTATCGAGGACGATAACATCTTCTTCGATGAGACCAAACGCTTGGGTTTTGGCGCGCTCGGCAAGCGTGGCATAGGAATCGATGACAAACTGCGGCGTTCCCGACGAAACAGCGTCCTCGATTAGCATGCAACGCCCGCTCGACGAAGCCCCATGCGAATCAGGCTGTCACAGACCTGCGGGAACGTCATGTCATCGGTGTGACGAATCTCATCCGGATACAGCGACGTATCGGTCATGCCGGGAATCGTGTTGGTCTCGAGGATAACGGGGCCGTCCTCGCTCACGATAAAGTCGCTGCGCGAGATACCCAGGCAGCCGAGTGCCTTATGGGCAGCGCAGGCAAGCTCCTGGGCACGAGCGTAGTTCTCGGGCGAAATCTGCGCCGGAATGCGATGGATGTCCGTAGGGTCGACATACTTCACGTCCAGATCGTAGAACTCGCATTCCTCGGGCTTACGGATCTCGACAATCGGCAGAGCGCGCACGTCATCCTCGCCGTATACGCCGACGGTGATCTCGGTACCCTCGATGCACTTCTCGACCAGTACTTTGTCGCCAAACTCAAACGCCTTGGCGATGGCCGCGGGCAGCTCGGAGGGCTCGTGGACCAGGGAGATGCCATAGCTGGAGCCGTTAACGGCCGGCTTCACAAAGCAGCGCTCGCCACAAACCTCGACGATATGATCGATATCGACTTCATCGCCCACTTCGAGCGCAAGGCCGGGGGCAATGGGAATGCCCGCCTTGGCGTACAGGAGCTTCGAGACCTCCTTGTCGGCACCGCAGGCGCTCGCGAGCACGCCCGAGGCCGTGTAGGGGATACCCAGGGTCTCCATGGCACCCTGCATGGCACCATCCTCACCGCCAGCACCGTGCATGGCGATAAATGCCACGTCAAAACCACCGGTCGCCATGGTTACCATAAAATCATCGGCAGCCGTGTCGAGCAGCTTCACCGAAGTGTAGCCGGCCTCCTTCAGGGCCGCCACGACGTTCTTTCCCGAATTGAGCGAGATCTCGCGCTCAGCGGAATGACCGCCCGCCAAGACCGCTACGTGCATGTTCTCTAGGCTTTTACCCGGCATGGGCAGACTCCTCCTCTATAATTTCTGCAGCTGATACCATATTGTAGCGATACCCTCTACGTTTCCCCAAAATCGAAAGGCTTCCATGAATCCCAGGACTAAATCTCAGGACATTCGCGACTTGAGCCAAAACGATATTCGCGAGCTCGTGGCACAACTCGGCCAGCCCGCTTTCCGCGCGAAGCAGCTCATCGAATGGGTCTTTGAGAAGAACGTTTGTTCGTTTGATGATATGACTAACCTTCCCAAGGCTTTCCGCGAGCAGCTTAAAGGGGCTTTTGCCTTTGACACGCCGACCGAGCTCACCAAGCAGGTGTCTAAGGATGGCTCTCGCAAGTATCTGCTCGAGTACCACGACGGCATTTCCGTCGAGACCGTTGGCATGCCCCGTCGCAACAAGCTTTCCGTCTGCGTTTCCACCCAGGCAGGCTGTGGCATGGGCTGCGCCTTTTGCGCCACCGGCCTTAACGGCCTCAAGCGCTCGCTGACAGCTCAGGAGATCGTCGACCAGGTGCTTCATGTATCCAACGACTTTGGCGAGCGTGCCACGAGCGTTGTCTTCATGGGCCAGGGCGAGCCGTTTGCCAACTACGACGAGGTTCTCAAGGCGTTGCGAATCCTCAACGACCCCGATGGCATCGGTATCGGCGCCCGTCACCTCACCGTCTCTACCAGCGGCGTTATTCCCGGTATTCGCAAATTTGCCGACATCCCCGAGCAGTTCACACTTGCCGTTTCTTTGCATTCTGCCATCCAGCCGACGCGCAATAAGCTCATGCCCGGTGTTAAGAAATACACGCTGCTCCGCCTGCACGAGGCGCTTCAGCTCTACACCGAGAAGACTGGCCGCCGCCCGACCTATGAGTATGCCATGATCGAAGGCGTCAACGATACGAATCCCGAGATGCAGGCACTCTGCGACTTCTGCGAGGGAACGCTGTGCCACGTTAACCTGATCCAGCTCAACGACATCGAGGGCAGCCCGCTCAAGCCGTCTCCGATTCATAAGGTTGAGGATCTTCAGCGCCGCCTTGAGTCTCGTGGCATCGAGACCACGATCCGTAATTCTCGCGGCAATGATATTGATGCCGCCTGCGGTCAGCTGAAGCAACGCTTCAAGGTACAGAAGAACGCATAGGGGAGTCTGTGCCCCATAACGTTTCATGTGAAACATCCGACAGCCCCGGTTGCAGATAATGCAACCGGGGCTGTTTCATTTGTTTTCATACTAATGGATTTGATTTACATAAGCTTAGTTTTTAGCCAAAATTAGGGGTCCTTGTCTCATGTATCAGACAAGGACCCCTTCAAAACAGGCAAGTAATTGTTAGGTACCTAATAACCAACATTTTCCCATTGATGGTTAACCCAGTCTTGGTTAATCTTGGGATTCTTAGTCACCTGAGCAGTGCGCATAGCGACATCTTCGGTCATCACATCCATTTTCTTTTTAGATGTATCGACGATATCCTGAGCTCCGCGGAGCAGTCGACCGCGGAGTTCATCATCTGTCGCAAGCTTATACCCTGCAAAAGCACCAGCCGCGACGGTGGTTGCCAACGCAATGGCCGTGAGAATCTTATTCTTCATCCTGATCCTCCTGCCCAAATTGAACCATTTCGCCAAGGATACGTGAGAGTTCATCTTCGTCCTTGAACTCGATTTCAATTTTGTTCTTGCCACGCGAGCTCTTCACACGTACATTCGTGTTAAATACTTGACGAAGTACCCGAGCAGCTTTTTTGAATGACTGAGGTGTTGCTGGCCTCGGAGCCCTTGGCGTCTCTCCGGCAGAAAACAACGGAGCAAGATTTTCTGTCGCTCTAACGGAAAGACCTTCCGCTACAACTTTCTCAGCAAGTCGAATCCTGGCATCTTCATATGGAACTGCGAGAATTGCTCTCGCATGGCCCGCAGTAAGTTTGCCCTCGAAAATCATCTGCTGAACGACTTCGGGAAGATCTAGCAAACGAAGTGAATTTGTAATTGCAGAACGAGACTTACTGACAGCCTTTGATAACGCCTCCTGCGTCATGCCGCTCGCATCAATGAGTTGACGATAACCCTTCGCCTCTTCGACTGGATTCAAGTCAGAACGCTGAAGATTTTCGATAAGAGCAAGGGCAAGCATTTCCTCATCATTAACTTCCTTAATGATGACAGGCAGTTCTTCAAGACCAGCAAGCTTTGACGCCTGGTAACGACGCTCACCCGCGATAATCTCATAGCCGTTTCCATGTTTGCGAACCAAAAGCGGCTGCAAAACGCCATGTTCTTGGATTGACTCGCTCAACTCGCGAAGTTCAGTTTCGTTAAAGTGAATTCGCGGCTGATTAGGGTTGGGAACGATATCCTCAATGGGCAGTTTTGTTTCAGAAGCGGCATTTGAAGCCGATGCAGCCGAACCACCAGTCTCATACTCAGCCTCTGAGACCAAAGCATTGAGTCCACGTCCCAATCCGCCACGTTTCTTTGCACTAGGCACGCTTGATCACCTCTTTTGCAAGGTTCATATACGCTTTTGCACCCTTATTTTGAGGCGCATAGGTAATTACCGGTTCTCCAAAAGACGGAGCTTCGGAAATTTTAACCGTACGAGGAATCAGAGTCTTAAACGCCTTATCACCAAAGTACGATTGAACCTCCTCAACAACCTGATTCGACAGGGAAGTACGCGAGTCATACATGGTCATAAGCACGCCATAGGTGTCTAAGCCCTTGTTCAGACGTGATTTGACCATCTTCATTGACTCAAGCAGCTTCGTAACTCCTTCGAGTGCGTAATACTCACACTGGATCGGAATCAAAACGCTGTCTGCTGCGGTCAAAGCGTTGATTGTAAGCAGGCCGAGCGAAGGAGGGCAGTCAATGAAAATAAAATCGAACTCGTCCTGAATCGGTTCAAGCAAATCTTTAAGGCGAGTTTCACGAGCAATTGCGCTTACGAGCTCAATTTCGGCGCCTGCAAGCTGAATTGTAGCCGGAATAACGAATACCTTTTTGCAATTTGTATCAAGAACAAGCGATTCTGCCGGCACATCATTCAACAACGCATCATAGATGCAGTGTTCAAGGTCTTCCTTTTCAATTCCAAATCCACTGGTGCTATTTCCCTGCGGATCAAAATCAACAATCAGTGCCTTGCGACCCTGCTCACCCAGTGCTGCTGCAAGGTTTACGGCCGTCGTTGACTTACCGACGCCGCCTTTTTGGTTGATGATTGCAATGATACGCGTGTCTTTTGCGCTCTTCGAACGCTTAACGTCGCGAAATCCCACGGTCCCTCCTGGTGTGTATTAAAGCTGTCAAACGGAGGATGTTTCACGTGAAACATTCCGATTCGATATCAACCGCCATGTTTCACGTGAAACACTGCAAGTTGCTAGTATCCATTATGTTTCACGTGAAACATCTAGGCAAGCGGATTCTTCTTTGCCATGCCATTTGCACGAGGCAATGAAACGGATGCTGGATGACTCTTCTTAAGAACAATGAACTCCCTGTGGCCCAAGCCCTCAGGCAAATCGATTGCGTCATTCAGAAGCAAAGTGAAGCCGCAGATCCTAGCTGCTGACATGCCGGAAGCAAGCTCCTCATCCGATGGATTGCCCTTCGTGATAACAAATAATCCTCCATCCTTGAGATACGGAGCCGCATACTCAACAAGAATTGGTAGAGGGGCCAGTGCGCGGGCGGTTATGACAGAGAACTGCTTCTTATGGCTTCGAGCATATTCTTCAAGGCGATCATGAACTGCATGACCACATTTCAATCCAAGAGCATGAACAAAATTATTTACAGCATCGACCTTCTTGCCAACAGAATCAATATAAGTAGCCTTACGATGCGTGGTTATCGTTAATGGAATACCAGGGAAGCCTGCACCTGTTCCCATATCGAGCAAAGCTCCCTCAGGAGCCTTATTGATATAAGGGAGCAAGACAAGTGAGTCGAGGATATGAAGTACCGCAGCATCTTCTACGTTAAGAATACGGGTAAGATTGGTTGTCTTATTTGTTTCCAGAACCAAATCCAAATGCTGAATACATTTCCCTAGCTCAGCATCAGTCACGCTCAAGGAATACTCTTTGCAATAGGAAGTTAGACGACTCAACATCTTGTCAGCCTGCTGATCAGTAAGTACTAACAACGAAAGCTCCTTTCTGACAAAAATCAGTGTATCGAGAACTTTTGACAAAAAAAGGGGACGTGGAAACCACGTCCCCTTAGCATAAGCTCGAGTAGATTATCGAGCAACAATCACCACATGGCGATCAGGGTCAGAACCCTCAGAATGAGTATCGACGGCATCATTGCCACGAAGTGCAATGTGAACCAGTCGACGCTCATAGGCATTCATGGGCGGAAGCGAAACACTCTTATGAGTGCGGATGGCACGCTCGGCTGCAGACTGTGCCATGGAGGCAACCTTGTCCTGACGGCGGCTCTTGTATCCCTCGACGTCCACTACAACCGGATACCTAAAGCCAAGCTTGCGGCTCACTAGCAAAGAGAACATAACCTGAAGGGCATCAAGGGTGCGACCATGACGGCCAATGAGAACAGCAAGGTCGGGAGCCGTTACATCCAGAATCAGCTCACCCTCGTCGCCCTCATACTCATCGATAGGAGAGTTGGCGGCATCGAAGTGCGAAAGGATGGAACGCAGGATGGAAATCGCGACATCGGCAATGGTGTCGAGCTCCTCGTCGGTCAGCTCTTCACCGGCCTTGTAGCGCTGTGCAATCTCGGGATAATCGCCCGCGACCTGCGGGGCAACCTCCTCAAGCATATCCTCGATGATCTCTTCAGACATAACGTACTCCAAAAGTTAGGTACCTAAATAAGATTGATATCCCGCTACTTCTTCTTGTGCGGGCGCGGCTTCTTCTCGCGGCGCGTAACCTCAACCTGCAGCGGGGCGTTCTGAAGACGCTCCTCCTCTTCGGCCTTGGCCTTGTCGATAACCTTCTGCGTCACGAAGATCTGCTGGATAACCTGCCAGGCAGAAGACACGTCGTAGTACAGCAGAACGCCGACGGGCAGGCTCCAGCCCATCCAGAGCATCATGACGGTCATGACGACGGCCATCATGCGCATGCTCTGAGCCTGCTGACCAGTCTGGTTGCGCGACATATACAGCTGCGGAATCAGGGTCAGGACAGCGAACAGAAGCAGGCAAATCAGCGCCGGCAGAGCAACCATAAAGCCATCGGCAAACGAGGCGCTCGGCGTCGTGGTCAGGTCGGGCAGGATGTTATAGAACGAGAACGTACCCTCGTTAAAGTACTGCGGCAGATTGCGCAGCAGGGTGAACAGGGCGCACAGGATAGGCATCTGGATCAGCAGCGGCAGACAACCAGCCATAGGGTTGAACTTGTTCTCGCTGTAGAACTTCTGCATCTCCTCGGCCTGACGCTGGGGATCGTCGGCATAACGCTCCTGGATCTCGAGCATCTTGGGCTGCAGCACCTGCATGCGAGCCGTCGACTTGGTCGACTTGAGCATAAGCGGCGTCAGCAGCAGACGGATAATGACCACCAGGATGATGATGGACAGGCCCCAGTCGACCGCAAAGGTCTGGATGAGCTTGAGCAGCTCAAAAAGGATGTTAACGATCCAATCCCACATGTAAGTTTTCCTCCGATAGCGAGTGCCCGCTAGGGCACAGGGTCATAACCGCCGACGTGCAGGGGATTGCAGCGAGCGATGCGCCTCACGGCAAGCCAGCAGCCTCTCAAAACACCGTATTTCTCAATCGCCTGAACGGCGTATTGCGAACACGTTGGATAATAAATGCAGGCGTCAGGCAATAAGGGCGAAATAACCTGTTGATATATGCGAATAGGAGCGATGGCAACACGCCGCAAGACGTGATTGCTCATCGCTCCTCCCCGGCAACGCCGGCGCGTTTCATAAGCGAACGCAACGCCTTGTCCATCTCCTGCGGCGAGGAAACCCTCGTCTTGGGAGTTGCGAACAAGATGATGTCATAACCCGCAACGGGAAATCCGCAGCTGCGGGCGGCCTCGCGCATCACACGCTTAGAACGGTTGCGCACGACCGCACAACCGAGCCGTTTAGCACCAACGAAGGCGACCCTTCCGGAGTCGCCTTCGCCAACCGATTCACATATGGTCATTCGAATCAGAGGGTGATTGAAACGACGCCCCTGACTGAACACATGCTCGAAATCTTGCCGAGACTTAATAGTCTTCATGCGAGATGTGTGTATCGCTGCTAGACAGTGAGACGCTTGCGGCCCTTGGCGCGACGACGGGCGAGCACGGCACGACCACCCTTGGTGGCCATACGGGCACGGAAGCCATGGGTCTTGGCACGCTTACGCTTATTAGGCTGATACGTACGCTTCATCTTAAGTTCCTCCTGCTGCATTTCGAGTGTCCGCGGGGACGCGGACGCAGATATAGACACGTGAGCTTGAAGATTGTAGGGAAATCAATGTTCAAATGTCAAGAAATCAAAGGTAAAAGGTTGCGCAGTTCACACGGTTCCCCCATAAGCCGAGCTCGATTTAGCGGTGCATGGCAACTTTTCACGATATTTCATCGAGTTTTCAACAGGTCATGTTGGCAATGTTGAGAACTTTTCGTCCGTTTTCCAAAGTTTTCAACAGGTTTTGAAAAGTTGTCGAAAGATGAGAAACATTGCACGGTGAGCTACTATTTGTTCGAAACCTTTTGAAAGATTGCGAGCGGCATGTCTGACGACTTTTACACCATGGTCGATTCCGGAGACCCGGCACCCGACAACGAGCACATCACCGGCGTGCGCGAAGAGCGTGAGGAAGGCGAGCAGACGACCACGCAGGCGCCAAAAGCCATGTACGCCGCGCGCATCGCCGTCTATGACGACATGCTGTCGACACCGCGTGTGATCGTCATTGATCCGCAAGATGTCCGCACGTATTTGGAAGAGACGACCAACACCGTCTACCAGTGCATGAAAGAACAAGGTGGCCATATCTCGCTCATGGTCATCCGCGAGATTGTCGAAAACTTTATCCACGCGCACTTTGCCGAGCCCATCATCTCGATTCTGGACGGCGGAGACACCATCCGCTTTGCTGATCAAGGACCCGGCATCGACGACAAGGAGCGCGCTTTCGACTTTGGCGTTACCAGCGCAAACAGTAAGATGAAGCGGTATATCCGCGGAACTGGAGCGGGTTTTCCCATGGTGCAGGAGTACCTGGAAAACGCCGGCGGCGCCGTCTCCATCGAAGACAACATGGGCAACGGCACTGTGGTGACCGTGAGCCTGAACCCCAAGCGCGTGCAGGAAATCGAACGCGCCGGCGGGCATGGCGCCGCCGTGCGCCCCGAGACCGAGCAGGCGATCTATCCCCTGCCGGGAGCTTTTACACAGCAGCCCATGGCAGCACAGCAGACACAACCGCCCATGATGCAGATGCAGCAGCCCGGCATGTTCCCTATGCAGGGATCCCCGGCGGCGTCGATGCCGGCGCTTTCAAACACTCCAGAGGGCATTCCTCCGACAGACCAGGATGTCGCCGCCGTCCAACAATCGGCAGGCATGCCGGGCGGTCAGCAAATGGGTTATCAACCGTACCCGCAAGGGTATCCATACCAACAAGTTACGCAGCAGGGGTGCGGGTACGCCCAGCAGTATCCACAACAGTACCCGCAGGGATATCAACAGACATACCAGCAGATGCCTCAGCAGCAGTACAACCCATGGGCGCAGCAGGTACCGGCGCAGCCTTACCAGCAGTGGCCGCAAAGTTTTCAACAGCAGATGCCGCCCATGCAGAGTTCTCAACAACCAGCAGCTCAAATGGTGTATCCTAATGCGGCGAATCAGTATGCACAGCCACAGCCGGACGTGTTCGTAAGCGACCGCGGCAACGCCGCACTAGGCTATCTGGCGCAAAATCAGGCGTGCGGCGCAACCGATCTGGCGAGGGCGTTTGGAAATTCGGCCCCCACTTGGTCACGCACGCTCAATGATTTGGCACAGGCCGGCTTGGTCATCAAGCATGGCCAAAAATACCATCTGACCGAACTCGGCGCCGCTCGCGTGCGAGCTCAGAGCTAAAGGACGGGGGATACAGTGGACGAGGAAGCAAGCATCATCCTGGGGGATGCCATCGCCTTTTGCCAGCGCGACGGCCAAGATGCACGCCTCATCAACATGCTGGGGCAGTCGCGCGCCGTGAGCCTGACCGAAGACACGCTCACGATCGAGGCCCCTTCGCGCTTTGCCATCGCGCAGCTCAAAAAGCACCAACCGACGATCGAGGCCTATCTAGAGGAAATCGCCTTTGCGCCGATCGCGCTCGACATCGTGGCGCCGCAGAGTGCCGCGGCTGATTCCGCTGCCGCAGCAGCACCCGCCGCTCCCCCGATTGCGACCACAGCAGCCGCAACGACACCCGCGCCCAGGGCCGGTGATGTTTCCCGTGAAACCATGGGAGAGGCACAGCAGGCGCCCGCAGCGCCGTCGGGCCCGGTGACATCAACGCCCGCGCCCGTCACGCACATGCCTATCGCTCACGACGCAGCGGCGGGCGCGGATTCGGGCATTGCAATCAAGAACACGCTCTCGGCCGATGATTTTCGTCGCATGATGAACCAGATGAAGGGCGGAGCGCCGACTAAGTCCACGCAAGCTGCGACCCCCGCTTCACCCATGCCAGCACCGACCGTACCGGCCGAGCAGAATGCGGATGGAGCCCCGCTCGCCGCGAACTCAAAATTTACCTTTGAGAACTTTGTCTACGGCCCCGAGAACAGCCATGCCTATCGCTCGGCACTCAAGTTTGCCGCCCTCGCGGACGAGCGCGGCACGTGCACATCACTGTTCATCTACGGCAAATCGGGCCTGGGCAAGACGCACCTGCTGCTTGCCATCAAAAACGAGCTCGCCGAGAAGTCGCCCGAGATCAAGGTCAAGTATGCCAACTCCCAGGCATATCTGGACGACCTGATGACCGAGTTCGACCGCCAAAAGAAGAGCAACGCCCCTATCATGCAGGCATACCACGGCGTGGACGTGCTCATCATCGATGACATCCAAAACATCATCGGCAAGCGCGCGAGCGTGGACTACTTTTTCCAGCTCATGGACGAGTTCATCCGCAACAACAAGAAGGTCGTCATCGCGGCAGACCGCGCCCCCAAGGACCTGAGCATGGACGAGCGTCTGACCAGCCGCTTCAACGCCGGCATGCTCTGCTTGGTCGCAGAGCCCAGCTACGAGATGAAATACAAGATCTTGCAGCGCTATTACGAGAACACCATCGTCGCCGCTCCCGAGGCAGGCGACGACTCGCTGCTGGCGGCCTATGGGGGCGACGGCGGGCACCTGACCGACGAGCACTTTAAACACATGGCCGAGGTCTCGGGCACCAACATCCGCGAGCTCGAGAGCTTTTGCGAGCGTTGCGCCGGCGAGGCGGGCGACCGCGAGCGCGAGGGCGGGGAGCTCACCTTTGACGATATCGACGCCATCGCCAGCCAGTACTTCGACACATCGGCCAAAAAGATCAACGTCCAGACGGTTCAGTCCGTCATCGAAGAGCAGTACGGCGTGACGCACGAGGAGCTCATCGGCCCGCGTCGCAACGCCAATATCGCCAAAGCACGCCACATTGCCATCTATCTGGCCATCGAGATGTGTGAGATGACGACCACGGCGGTGGGTGCCGAATTTGGCAACCGCAACCACTCGACCGTCAGCACGAGCTACAAAAAGGTCCAGAAGATGATCCAGGAAGACCGCACCGTCACCGAAGACCTCAAGTCGCTGCGCGATAAAATTACACTGCGCTCGTAGGGAAATAGAGACACCTGTTGAAAACTTGTCGAAACCACGGGCATAAGGTGTCTAAAACCCAACCCGCGGTGATGAAAAGTTTTGCGCAGGTTTTGAACGTGGAAAACCACCCCTGTTGCACACAGGTTGCTGTCGATTCTCTTTCTGGGTCTGACCTGCGTCTTTGGGAGTAATCAACAGTTTCGTCAGTGCTATTACTATTATTAAAATATTTATATCTATAGAAAGGTATTAAAAGATGAAGTTCACCGTCAGCCAGAGCTCGCTTACACAAGCCATCGGCGTCGTTATGAAGGGTGTCGCTTCGGCATCCACCCTTCCCATCCTGTCGGGCGTGCTCGTTAAGGCCCAAGACGGCATCTTGGAATTCCAGACCTCTAACTACACCATCTCGATCCGTCATCGCATCGCGGCGCATGTCGAAGAAGAGGGCGAGATGGTTATCCCCTGTAAGATGCTCTCCAATATCACCAAGACCCTCCCCGATGCCCCGGTCACCTTTGAGCTGTCCGAGCGCCAGGTGCTGATTGGTTGCGAGAAGAGCTCTTTCCGCCTGAACACGCTCGATGCCAATGACTTCCCCGAGTTTCCGGCCTATGCCATCGAGAGTGCCGTGGAGCTGCCGACCGATGTCTTGTCCGAGATGGTCGGCCGCGTGTGGCGCGTCACCTCGACCGACAAGGCTCGCCCCATCCTGGGCGGCGTGCACATGAAGGTCGAGAACAACACCGTACGCCTGGTGGCGACCGATTCCTTCCGCTTGGCCGTGTGCGATACGCAGGTCGAGACCTCGACCCTCGAGGGCTCCTTTGAGCTCAACGTTCCGGCCGACGCCTTTAACGACGCGCTGAACATCATGGCCAGCCAGGCGACCATCATGATCGGGGCTACCGACACCCAGGTCGTCTTCGAGGCCGGCAACACCACCTACGTGTCGCGCCGTATCGAGGGCGTGTACCCCAACTACAAGCAGCTCATCCCCGATTCGTGCGTGACGAGCGTCAAGATCGACGTCGCCGCCTTTAACGCCGCCCTCAAGCGCGTGGCCGTTATCGCGAGCGCCAACCCCGCCGTCAAGTTCGAGATCGATGTCGAGAACGGGCAGATGGGCCTGTCCTCCATTTCCAATGACCAGGACCTTGCGCAGGAGACGATCGATGTCGAGGCCGAGGGCGAGTCGGGTACCATCGCCTTCAACTACCATTACATCTTCGGCTGCCTCAATGCCCTGTCCAAGGAGAAGGAGATCACGCTGGAGCTCAAGAGCTACTCGCAGGCGGGCATCTTTAAGTCCTACGACAAGATCAACTACCTGTACCTGGTCATGCCGGTCCGCATCTAGCGCTGCGCCATGACCATGTTCGCCCGCGATCTTTCCGTCGCGCACTACCGCAGCTTCGATAGCTATCGCCTTGCCCTGGACGAGGGCGTGACGATACTTGCGGGACCCAACGCGGCGGGAAAGACCAATCTCATAGAGGCGCTGCAGCTGCTGACGAGCGGCGCCTCGTTTAGGCATCCGACCGCAGCCGAGCTCGTCCATGACGGCGTGGGCTCGTGCAAGGTCGAGCTGAGGATCGAGGGCGACGGCCGCGTGCTTGATATGGGATTGAGCGCGGAGGACGGTAAGCGCTCGTTTAGCCGCAACGGCAAGAGATGCTCTGCCGCCGGTGTGCGCGGGGTTCTGCCGAGCGTGCTGTTTTGCCCCGACCATCTGGACATGGTTAAGCGAGGCGCCAGTGTGCGCCGAGCCGCCCTCGATGACTTTGGCATGCAGCTGAGCGCACGCTATGCCGATCTTGCGAGCACCTATGGGCGCTGCGTGACCCAGCGTAACGCCTTGCTCAAGGAGACCTGGTGCTGCCGCGAGATGCTCGGCGCGTGGAACGATTCGATTGCCCGCGCGGGCTCGGCCCTGCTCGTGCACCGGTTGGCCCTGCTCGACCGGCTGGCGGGCCATGTGCACACTGCCTACGGGCAAGTGGCGTCAGGTGAGACCGCCAACGTGACCTATGCGTCCACGCTGGGGGATTTGCCCCAGGTCGAGGATCGCGAAGAGCTGAAGGGCTGGGCGTACGAGCGCATGCTGGCCGCCCTTGACGAGCATGCCGACGAGGAAATTCGCCGCGGCGTGACGTTGGTGGGACCGCATCGCGACGAGATCGAGTTCACCGTGGCTGGTCGCTCCGCCCGTTCATTTGCCAGCCAAGGACAGCAGCGCACGCTGGTGCTGTCCTGGAAGGTGGCCGAGGTTGCCGTGGCTCGCGATGTCCTGGGCACCGCCCCACTGCTGCTTCTGGACGACGTGATGAGTGAGCTCGACGGCGATCGTCGCGGCGCTTTCCTGCGGCTGATCGGCGATGATATCCAGACGGTCATAACTACGACCAACCTGGGGTACTTTACCGATGACCTGCTCGATCGAGCCAAGGTGGTGAGCATGGGTGAGACGTGCTAATTACGAGCGCGAGAGCGAGACAGTCGCCTTCAGCGGGTTTTTGAACGCAGAGCGTCAGCGCATCCTGGCGGCTGCGACCCCTGAGCGCCGTGCGCAGATGGAGGCCGCCGAGGAGTCGCGCACGGTCTATCGCGCATGGAACGCGGTGTGCTCGGGTACGCGCGAGGGGCGGCATGTGACGGGACTGCGCTACCTGCCCGAGTCCAATGAGCTGCTGGTGTATCTCGACTCGCCCTCGTGGACGCAGGAAATGACGCTGTTGCGCGAGATCATTCGCGCGCGCATGGAGCGCGCCGGTGCGCATGTGGACGGCCTGGTGTTCAAAACCACCGCGCCCGGCCACACGCCGCCCGCCGCCAAGGAGCGCCTGCGCCCGGCGACGACCGAGCGACCGCCGGCCCCGCACGCCGACCTAAGTGAGGCCGAGCGTACCGAGATCGAGCGCCAAGTGGCGCCCATCGAAGACCAAAAACTGCGCGAGGCCCTCGAGAATGCCATGAGAGCCAGTGCCGAGTGGGCCAAGGGCGTGCAAAGCAAAAAAGAGCCTTAAATCGCATCTGGTGGCCTTGTAGAGCCAAATACCCTCGTTCCCGAGGGTATTTTTTTACGATAAACTAGTAAGGCTGTACACATTTTCTTGACTGAAGGAGGACGTGTGGCAAACGAAAACGATTACGATGGCGGCGAGATTAAGATTCTCGAAGGTCTCGAGGCCGTTCGTAAGCGCCCGGGCATGTATATCGGCTCGACGAGCGCCAGCGGTCTGCATCACCTGGTGTGGGAGATCGTTGACAACTCCGTCGACGAGGCCATGGCCGGTTTCTGCACCGAGATCCAGGTGACGGTCCACGCCGACAACTCCATCACGGTCGTCGACAACGGGCGCGGCATCCCCGTCGACGAGCACCCTGTTAAAAAGATCCCGACGCTCGAGGTCGTTATGACGATCTTACACGCCGGCGGTAAGTTCGATAACTCGGCCTATAAGGTCTCGGGCGGCCTGCACGGCGTAGGCATCTCCGTCGTCAACGCACTGTCCAAGCGCGTGGTCGTTCAGGTCCGTCGCGATGGCAACACCTACGAGATGGAGTTCTCGCGCGGCAAGACCGTCAAGAAGATGGAGGTCGTGGGCACCTCGGATTCGACGGGCACCACCGTCACCTTCTGGCCCGACGACGAGATCTTCGAGACCTGCATCTACGATTTCGATACGCTGCACAACCGTCTGCAGGAGACGGCGTTCCTCAATAAGAACCTCAAAATCGTGCTGACCGACGAGCGCGAGGAGACTCCCCACGTGGAGGAGTTTTGCTACGAGGGCGGCATCATCGACTTCGTCAAGTTCCTCAACGAGGGCAAGGACGTCCCCGAGGCCTTTAAGGAGCCCATCTACATCGAGGGCAAATCGGACCCGGACGCGCCCGTGGCCAAGATGGGCGAGGTCGAGGTTTCCCTGCAGTGGAATAGCGGCTACGGCGAGAACGTCATGTCGTTTGCCAACGACATCTACACTCCCGAGGGCGGCATGCACCTTGAGGGCTTCCGCACCGCGCTCACCCGCGTGATCAACGACTACGCGCGCAAACAGAACCTGCTCAAGGAAAAAGACGCCAACCTGACCGGCGACGATGTGCGCGAGGGCCTTTCGGCCGTTATCTCGGTCAAGCTGCCCGATCCGCAGTTTGAGGGCCAGACCAAGGCCAAGCTCGGT
Organism: uncultured Collinsella sp.; assembly: GCA_902464035.1. Lineage (GTDB taxonomy): Bacteria > Actinomycetota > Coriobacteriia > Coriobacteriales > Coriobacteriaceae > Collinsella. Next base: position 27,252 of record CABQHT010000021.1, read on the forward strand.
AGCTCCTATATGCGCGCGCTCACGCTCAAGATCGTGACCGACGGCCTCGCCGATTACTTGGAGGAGCATCCCAAGCCCGCCCGCGAGATCGTCAAGAAGGCGCAACAGGCCTGCAAGGCGCGCAACGCCGCCCGCAAGGCGCGCGAGGCGACCCGCCGCAAGAGCCTGCTCGAGACGGCGTCCCTGCCCGGTAAGCTCGCTGACTGCTCGGTGCGCGATGCCGAGCTGACCGAGCTCTTCATCGTAGAGGGCGACTCGGCAGGCGGTTCGGCCAAGGACGGCCGTCGCCGAGACATCCAGGCGATTCTGCCCCTGCGCGGCAAGATTCTGAACGTCGAACGCGTTGGTGACCATCGCGCATTCTCGAGTGACACCATCCAGTCGCTGATTACCGCGATCGGCTGCGGCGTCACGACGAGTGCCGGCGACGGCGGCGACTTCGATATCACCAAGGCGCGCTACCACAAGATCATCATCATGACCGATGCAGACGTCGACGGTGCGCACATCCGCATCCTGCTGCTGACGTTCTTCTACAAGTACATGCGTCCGCTGATCGATGCCGGCTACGTCTATGTTGCCTGCCCGCCCATCTTTGGCATTAAGGTGCGCAACAAGATCCACTACGTGTATCCCAACGGCCGCCAGCCCGAAGACGAGATCCTGCGCGACACCATCCAGAGTCTGGGCCTGAACCCCGACGACAACGACGAGGACGGCAAGGCCAAGGACGGCAAGATCACCAAGAAGCGCAAGGGCTATACCGTCCAGCGCTACAAGGGCCTGGGCGAGATGGACCCCAAGCAGCTTGCCTCGACGACGATGGATCCCAAGACCCGCATCCTGCAGCGCGTGTCGATCGAGGATGCCGTGGTGGCAGACCGCGCCGTGCGCGAGCTGATGGGTTCCGAGGTCGGCTATCGCCGCGAGTACATCGAGAAGCACGCGCATGATGCACGCTTCTTAGACGCCTAACCTGCACGGCTTTCCCAGCCACCGCACCTTCGCCCTCAATCGTCGGTCGCGTACCCAAGTACGCTTCCCTCCTCTTTCGGGCGAATCTGCGGCACCTGGAAAAGCCGTCTCCGTGGTAGGGAACTAATGGACCACGCAAACCATGAGGAGGTAACGTGGCAGACGATATCAACAACAACGAGGGTATGGGCGAGGCCGGCGATGCCGGCATGCCCGACGATCTGAAGCGCCTGCTTGCCCGTGCTGAGCAGGGCGAGGACGGCGATCCTGACGCCTATAACCCCGATGCCGATGATGACGAGGAAGAAGACGACGACGGTGAGCTCGAGGAGAGCTTTGGCGAAGTCGATCGTGGCGCCTCGGCCGGCGAGGATATAAACGGCGGCCAGCTCCAGATTTCGGAGTTTGGCCGCGAGATGAAGCAGTCGTTTATCGAGTATTCGATGTCGGTCATCACGGCGCGCGCCCTGCCGGACGTGCGCGACGGCTTAAAGCCGGTGCACCGCCGCATCCTGTACGCGATGAACGAGAGCGGCATCTACCCCAACCGTCCGCACAAGAAGTCCGCTTGGACGGTCGGCGAAGTTATCGGTAAGTACCATCCGCACGGTGACTCCGCGGTCTACGAGGCAATGGTTCGCCTGGCGCAGTGGTTCTCCATGCGCACGCCGCTCATCGACGGCCACGGCAACTTCGGCAACATCGACGGCGACGGCGCCGCTGCCATGCGTTACACCGAGAGCCGCCTGGCAAAGCCCGCCATGGAGCTGCTGCGTGACCTGCAGAAGGATACCGTCGACTGGCAGCCCAACTACGACGAATCACTCGCCGAGCCCGTGGCACTGCCTGCGCGCTTCCCCAACCTGCTGGTCAACGGCAGCCAGGGCATCGCCGTCGGCATGGCCACCAATATCGCCCCGCATAACCTCACCGAGGCGATCGAGGCAACCTGCTACCTGATCGATAATCCCGACGCCACTGTCGACGAGCTCATGCAGATCATGCCCGGTCCGGACTTCCCCACCGGCGCCATCATCATGGGCAGTGCCGGTATTAAGCAGAGCTACGAGACCGGCCGCGGCTCCATTACCGTGCGCGCCAAGGCTCATGTGGAGTCCACCAAGACCGGCCGCAGCCGCCTGGTCTTTACCGAGATTCCCTACATGGTCAACAAGGGCACCCTGCAGGAGAAGATCGCCCAGCTCGTCAATGACAAGCGCATCGAGGGCATCTCGGATATGCGCGATGAGTCCAACCAGAAGGGTATCCGTCTGGTCATCGAACTCAAGAAGGGCGTCATCCCGCAGGTCGTGCTCAACAACCTGTACAAGTACACCTCGCTGCAGACGACCTTTGGCGCCAACAACCTGGCGCTTGTCAACGGCGTTCCCAAATGCCTGAGCCTGCGCGAGATGCTGCAGCACTACATCGACCACCAGGTCGACGTCGTCACCCGCCGCACCCGCTTCGACCTTAAGAAGGCCCAGGCCCGCGCGCATATCCTTGAGGGCTACCTGATGGCTCTCGACCATATCGACGAGGTCATCAGCATCATCCGTTCCTCGCAGACCGACTCCGAGGCCAGCAGCCGCCTGATCGAGCGCTTTGGCTTTACGCCCGAGCAGACCACGGCCATCCTCGAGATGAAGCTGCGCCGCCTGACCGGCCTGGAGCGCGACAAGATTCAGGAAGAGCTGGACGGCCTGCGCCGCGCCATCGCCTACTACGAGGACCTGCTGGCGCACGAGGGGAAGATCCTGGGCGTCATTAAGGAAGAGATGCGCGAGATCTCCAAGAAGTTCGGCGATAAGCGCCGCACCGAGATCAGCCATGTCGAGAAGGACCTGGACGTCGAGGACCTCATTGCCGACGAGGACATGGTCGTGACCATCACCCACACCGGCTATGTCAAGCGCATCCCGGTGGCCGCCTACCGCGCCCAGAAACGCGGCGGCAAGGGCGTGTCGGGCGTCAACCTCAAAGAGGACGATGTCATCGACGAGATGTTTATCGCATCCACGCACGAGTACGTGCTGTTCTTCTCGAGCAAGGGCAAGGTCTATCGCCTGAAGGTGCACGAGCTGCCGGTGGGTACGCGCCAGGCGCGCGGTACCGCGATCGTCAACCTGCTGCCCTTCGAGGAGGGCGAGAAGATCGCGAGCGTCATCAGCTGCCGCGAGTTCCCTGCCGACGAGTATCTGATGTTTGCCACCAAGAGCGGCATGGTCAAGAAGACCGTGATGAGCGCATATGACCGCAGCCGTCGCGACGGCCTGATCGCTATCAACCTGCGTGACGACGACGCGCTGCTGAACGTGCGCCGCGTGCGCGAGGGCGACAAGATTATCCTGGCCACCACCGCGGGCAAGGCGATCATGTTCTCCGAGGAGCAGGTGCGCGCCACCGGCCGCGATACCAGCGGCGTTCGCGGTATCGGTATGAAGGACGGCGTGAGCGTTCTGGGCATGGAAGTCACTAACGGCAACGGCGATCTGTTCGTCATCACCGAGCGCGGCTACGGCAAGCGCACGCCGGTCGCGGACTACCCGGAGCAGAATCGCGGCGGCCAGGGCGTCTACACCATCCAAATGACCGAGCGTAAGGGTAACCTCGCGGCCATGAAGACGGTGGGCCCGCAGCACGAGCTGTTCATCGTGACGGAGGGCGCGACGGTCATTCGCGTCAAGACCGACGAGATCAGCCAGACCGGCCGCGCCACCCAGGGCGTCAAGATGATGACCGTCGACGACAACGACCGCATCTGCGCCGTAGCCCGCATGACGGCCGCCAAGGAGAAGCCCGAAGGCGAAGCCACAGAAGACGGCTCTGCCCCCGAAGAAACCCCTGTCGATCTAGGCGACGGCAACGACATGCCAGAGGATCTCCTAGACGAGTAAGAGGAACTAGCTGGTAGAAAATATCAGACCCCATATATCGGCGGTCGGCGCACTGCGCGCCGACCGCTTTTTTGACAATCTTGAACCTCGCGTCGGCCCCGGCTGCCCGGCGGCATGCGAAGTCGATCGCGAGTTCCGCACGAGCCGGAGAGCACTTAATGTGCTCTCCGTGCGAGCAGGACTGTCCGAGCAGGCGACTTCGCATGCCGCCGGGCAGCCGGGGCCGACACCCCTCAAAGATTTTCAAAAAAGTTGTTGACGCGCGCGTAACGACTCGTCTAATATATCCCTTGCGCGATGGACCTGTAGCTCAGTTGGTTAGAGCGTCCGGCTGATAACCGGGAGGT
>CABQHT010000022.1 GCA_902464035.1 uncultured Collinsella sp.
AGCGGAAGAAATCCGTCGGGTTGACGGGCAGGACCTGCCAGTAGCGCATGCCCATAGCGGACAGATGGTCGATAAAGCGACGCGTTGGTGCGCCGATCGTGCCGGGCTTGCCGTCATCGGTCGGTACCGAGGTGATATGGCACACAACGCCTGCGCCGTGATCGAGCGGCTCCTGCAGGCGCTGCTCGGCATGATGATAGATGATCGACGAGCCCAGCGGATACAAATCGAGCGTGACCGTGCCGTTGTGGATCTCGCACTCGTGACCGCTGATCACGTCACTCGCGCATTCGGCGAGCGCCGGAATCGTCACGCGGTGCGAATTGCGCAGACTACGGTTGATGATAACCGTCGCGGACTCGCCATCCTTGCCCGTGCGGTTGTATGCCAGCACCTCGTCGTTGAGCGCGAAGGCCTTGATCTCGCCGTCGATCATAAACGGCAGTGCGCGGCGTACGGCGGAGGCGTTTTTGACAATAGCCAGCGTGTCGAAGTCGTGCAGTTGGTCCTTGGTCGGCAGGGTGCGGCGGTTGCCCGGATCGGTTAGACCCTCCAGGCCGTATTCGTCGCCGTAGTAGATCGAAGGCACGCCGGGGAAGGTCATCTGCATGAGCGTGGCGAGCCAAAAACGGCTCTTGGCCAGGCCCATCGAGTTCTCGTCCAGGCGCCATTTGCTGCGCTCGCACTCGGGCAGCTGCGACTCGTCGGGGCCGCCGCCGAGCACCGAGATAATGCGCGGACGGTCGTGGCTCGAAAGCAGATTAAGTGCGCAGGACAGGGCCTCACGCGGATAGTTCTCGCGCAGGGTCTCGATATCCTCGGCTGCCTGGTAGGCGTTCTTGTAGCCCATCAAAAAGCCGATGACCATGTCGCGGAAGGGATAATCCATAGCCGAGTCGAGCTCTGAGCCTTGCAGATAGCGACGCAGATGGCCGTAGCTGATCTTGTTGGAGGCGTCTTCCCAGACTTCGCCGAGCAACAGTGCATCAGGCTTTTCGGCAAGTACTGCCTTCTTGATCTCGGTCAGGAAATCGTCCGAAAGCTCGTCGGCCACGTCCAGGCGCCAGCCATGAGCGCCGGCACGTAGCCATTTACGGATCACGCCGTCCTTGCCCAGAAGCCGCTCGCGTACCAGCTCGGAGCTCTCATTGATGGCGGGCATATTGCCCACGCCCCACCAGCAGTCGTATGAGCCGTCCTCGTGGAAATAAAACGCATCGCGCCATGGCGAATCCTCGCTCTGCCACGCGCCCACGCCGGGGTAGTTGCCGTAGCGGTTGAAATAGATCGAGTCATCGCCCGTGTGGTTGAAGACGCCGTCCAGAATGATGGAGATGCCCAGCTTCTCGGCCGCCTGGCACAGCTCGGTAAAGTCCTGCTCGGTGCCCAGGATCGGGTCGATCTTGGTGTAGTCGGCCGTGTCGTAGCGGTGGTTGCTCGCGGCTTCAAAAATGGGGTTGAGGTAGATGGCCGTAAAGCCCAGCTCGGCGATGCGAGGCAGGTCTTCCTGGATGCCCTTGAGCGACCCGCCGTAGAAGTCCCAGGTTTTGATGGAGCCGTCTTCGGCGCGCTCGTACACGGGCGGCTCGTTCCAGTCCTCGACCATGCGGCGCTGGATTCCGTTGCGTGGTTTTTCGACCTCGGCCAGCGTGCGCTCGCGCCAGTTTTCATCTCGGGCGTAGCGATCGGGGAAGATCTGGTAGACCATGCCACGCTCGTACCACTCGGGACGCACTTCGCGGTGCTTATAGACGGTAATCTGGAAGGACGGAACCTCGGCGTAGTCGTAAGATACGCCCTCTCCGCCGGTGCGACCCTGCGGTGCGCCCAAGCGGACCTCGGGCTGGCCCTCGATATTGCATATAAAGCTGTACCACACAAGACACGGTTCAGTGCATTTGAGCTCGCCGGTAAAAATGCCATCGCCTTCGTGCTCCATTGGGATCAGGGTCTCGCCGACTTCATCGACCCAGGTGCGCAGCGTAAGCGTTGCCTGGTTGGGATCGGCATCCTCCAAAATCACCGAGAGTGCAACGGAAGTTCCAGTGGTCACAGCGCCAAACGGAGTGCGAAACTGCGGTAGACGGCTGTTGTGTATCAATCTCATAGTACGGTCCAGTTCAATAGAATCATGGCCTGCGGGCCATGGGTTTTACGCCTAAGATGTAAGTATATCTGTAGTACACAGGGTGTATAAACAACATCCGTTTACCATCGGCGAACGGTTGTCCTAGAAAATCGTTTTACCACTACCTACAGAGAAGGGGCGCCCGGTTGGAGCGCCCCTTGCTTAGGGTTTGATGAGGTTTTGGATCGTCTGGATTAGCGGCGCTTGCGGGTGGCCGTTGCCTTGCGGACGGAAGTCTTCTTCGACGGCGCCTTTTTCTCGGTTGCGGCGGCGGGGGAGACCGGGGTCTCCATTGTGGGCTCGGGCTTGGCCTTTACTGCGGGTTTGGCCTCGGCCTTAGCTTCCGCCTTAGGAGCAGCAGCCTTGGTCGTGGTCTTTTTGGCCGTCGTTGCAGTGCGCTTGCGCGTGGTGGTCTTGGCGGTCGGCTTGGCCTCGACAGCTGCCTCGGCCTTGGGCTCGGCGGCTGCCTCCTCGGCCTTGGTCGCAGTAGCATTTGCGGCGGCCTTCGGAGCGGCCTTGGTCGCAGTAGCCTTGACGGCCGTCGACTTCGTTGCCGTGGTCTTCTTGGCGGTCGTTGCCTTCTTGGCGGTCGTGGTCGTCTTCTTGGCAGCGGTCTTTGCCGGAGCCTTGGCGGCCGGCTTGGCCACTGCGACCTCGGCCTTTACCTCGGGAGCAGCCTCGGCCTCGGCGGCTTTCTTGGCAGCGGCGGTGGTGCGCTTGCGCGCGGTCGTTGTCTTGGCAGCGGTGGTCTTGCTCGCGGTCGCGGTCTTGCTCGCAGCGGCTTTCGTGGTCGTGGCCTTCTTCGCCGTCGTCTTACGAGTCGCGGTCTTCTTAGCTGCGGGCTTTACAGCAGGCTTGACCTCGACCTCTGCCTTGGGAGCAACCTCAGCCTTCACCTCAGGCTCGGCCTTTGCGGGCTCAGCCTCAACAGACTTCTCCTCGGCCTTGGGCTCCTCGGCGGCCACCGGCTCAGCAACAGCCTCAGGCTCGTCGACAACAGCCGCTGGCCTCTCAATCTCCGGATGCATAAAGAAGTACAGGTCCAGATACTTGTCGGCCGAGCGCGTCCAGCTAAAGTCCTGGCTCATGGCCTGCGTGACCAGCTGGTTCCAGGCATCGCGGTTGTCCCAGAACAGGCGTGCCGCACGGAACACGGCGTCGCCCATCTCGTCGCCGTTAAAGTTACTAAACGAGAAGCCTGTGCCCTCGCCGGTAAACTCGTTATACGGGATCACGGTGTCCTTCAGACCACCGGTCTCGCGCACGATGGGCAGGGTGCCGTAGCGCATGGCGATGATCTGCGACAGGCCGCAGGGCTCAAACTTCGAAGGCATCAGGAACATGTCGGCGGCAGCATACATGCGCTGTGACAGCGCCGGATCGAACTCAATGCGTGCGGCCATGGTGCCGGGGTACTTGCCCTGGAAGTAGCGTAGACCGTCCTCGTAGTCGCGGTCGCCGGTGCCCAGCACCGCCACCTGCACGCCGCCGGCCAAAATGCGGTCGAGCGCGTACATGACCAGGTCCATGCCCTTCTGGCGCGTCAGGCGCGTGACCATTACCATGAGCGGACGGTCGTCGCGAACCTCGAGCCCCAGCTCTTCCTGCAGCTTGGCCTTGCACACAGCCTTACCGGAACGGTCATCAACCGTGTAGTTGGCGGCAATGCGCTTGTCGGTCGCCGGGTCAAAGCCTGCCACGTCAATGCCGTTCAAAATGCCCTGCAGCGCATAGGAGCGCTCGCGCAGCACACCGTCCAGGCCCTCGCCAAACTCGGGCGTCTGGATCTCGTTGGCATAGGTGGGGCTCACCGTGGTGATGGCATCGGCGTAGCGCAGCGCGCCCAGCATGTAGTTGATGCTGCAGGCGTCGCAACGCAGCTGCGAGGCGGCCGCCGGAATATGCGCCACGCCCAGGATGTCCTCCATCACGGTGTCGCTAAACTGGCCCTGGAACGCCACGTTGTGGATCGAGAACACGGTCTTGACGCGGTCGTACAGCGGCAGGCCCTGGTAGAACTCGCGCAAGAACACGGGCGCCAGTGCCGTCTGCCAGTCATTGCAGTGCAGGATGTCACACTCAAAACCGGCCGGCAGGTGCTGCAGACTCTCGGTGATGGCCTTGGAGAAAAACGCGAAGCGCTCGCCGTCATCAAAGAAGCCGTACGGATAGTCGCGCGCAAAGTAGCGCTCGTTGTCGATGAACATATAGGTGACGCCGTCGCTCTCGAGCTTCTCGAGCCCGCAGTATTCGTTGCGCCAGCCCAGGCTCACGTAGAAATCGGCAAAGTGCTCCATCTGCGCCTTGTACTCATCCTTGATGGTGGCGTACTTAGGCACCATGACGATGACCTCGGCGCCGGCGCGCACAAGCGCCGCGGGCAGCGAGCCCGCCACGTCGCCCAGGCCACCGGTCTTTACAAACGGTGCACACTCGGCCGAGGCAAACACGATCTGCATCTTTTTGCTGGAATCTGCCATATTGTCTCCCATGTTGCAATTCGAGAATAGCCGCCTGGCGCTAACCGGGCGGCTATTCTACATGTTACGAGCGATGTTGCGGTGCCAACGTTAACGTACGATGGTGGTGTCGGAAGTTAACGGAGCCTTGCCCAGCACCAGGATGTTCTCGGGCGTGCCGCGAAGCTCGGTGTTGGTGGGGACCACGTTGTTCTTGTCCAGAATGGCGTTCTCAACGCGGGCGCCGCTCTTGATGATGCAGCTCTGGTTGATGATCGAGTTGGTCACCGAAGCGCCCTCCTCGACCACGACGCCGCGCGACAGGATCGAGTTGCGCACGGTGCCCTTGATGATGCAGCCGGCCGAGATGATCGAGTTGCACGCGTGGCTGCCGGTCGCATAGCGCGAAGGCGGCACGTCGTGGGCCTTGGTCAGAATCGGGCGCTCGGGATCGAAGAGCTGGTCGGCTACGGTCTGGTCGAGCAGGTCCATGCTGCGGCGATACAGCGACTTCTCGCTAAACACGCCCACGACCTCGCCCTTGTACTCGTAGCTGCACACGTCGATGTTGCCAAAGTCGCCCTGGAGTGCCTCTAGCAGGTCCAGATAGTCGGCGGCCTGGTAGTGGTCGATAATCTCGAGCAGCGTCTCGCGGTTGACGATGCAGCAGTCCATAGACGCGTTGTCGCCATACACGACGCCGGCGCTCACGCCCGTCAGGCGGCCGTTCTCGTTAATCTCGAGCTTGGTCTCGTCATCGACATTGCGCGTGGCCTTGCAGTACACCACGGTCATCTGGGCACCGGAGTTCTCGTGCGCCTCGATGATGGTGTTGAGGTCCATGTTAAAGATGATGTTGGTGCCCATCATCACAACATAGGGCTTCTCCGAGCGCTGGAACAGCGTCTTGTTGGAGATGATGTCGCGCAGCAGGAAGCGCATGCCGCCCTTGGTGGTGCCATACGCGTTGCCGGGCACCATGAACAGGCCGCCCTTCTTGCGGTCCAGGCCCCAGTCCTTGCCCGAGCCCACGTGGTCGATCAGCGAACGGTAGTTACCTGGCATGACGACTCCAACGGTCTTGATGCCGGCATTCATCATGTTGGACAGCGGAAAGTCGATCAGGCGGTAGCGGCCCAAAAACGGAACGGACGCGATGGGGCGGTCCTTGAGCAGGACACTGCCGTAGGACGAAGAGTAGTTAGCGGTGATATAACCGATGGCCTTGCGATTGATCATCGGATCATTCCCCCTTCCCGATAACGACGTCATTTCCAACGACGGCCGTATCCTTGGTGGTATCGACAGAGCCGAGCTTCACGCCCTCTTCGACCGTGGAGTTCTCGCCCAAAATAGCGCGGCAGATGTGCGCGCCGCTCTTAACGTGCGCACCCGGCAGCAGCACGGAGTCCTCGACCACGGCGCGCTCCTCGATGATGACATCGGTCGAAAGGATCGAGTGGCGAGCGGTGCCGTAGATCTTGCAGCCGTTGGAGACCAGGCAGTCGTCCAGGCGGCCGTCAGGGCCAATGTAGTGCGGCGGACGCGTGGTGATGTTGGACATGATGGGGAAGTTCTTGTCGAACAGATCGAACTCGGGGTTGTTACCCAGCAGGTCCATCGAGGTCTCATGGAAGCTGGCGATGGTGCCGACGTCCTTCCAGAAGCCGTGGAACTCGTAGCTGTACAGGCGCTTGTTCTCACCGAGCAGCTTGGGGATGATGTCCTTGCCAAAGTCGTGGCTCGAGCGCTGGTCCAGAGCGTCCTCCTCGAGCGCCTCGATCAGCACGTCGGCCGAGAAGATGTAAATGCCCATGGACGCGAGGTTCGAATCGGGCTTCTCGGGCTTCTCGGTGAACTTGGTGATGCGGCCGTCTTCGGGGTCGGTGGTCAGGATGCCAAAGCGGCTGGCCTCCTCCCACGGCACGGGCATAACGCTCACCGTGAGGTCGGCGTTGTTCTCAATATGCGTCTTGAGCATCTTGCGGTAGTCCATGCGATACAGGTGATCGCCCGAAAGAATCAGGACGTACTTGGGGTCGTTGGCCTTGATGTAGTCGAGGTTCTGCGTAATGGCGTCGGCCGTGCCCGCATACCAGGCGCCACCGGTCTGCGTCTCGTACGGCGGCAGGATCGACACGCCGCCGTCGCGGCTGTCCAGATCCCACGCCTCGCCGGAGCCCACGTAGGCATGCAGCAGGTAGGGACGGTACTGCGTCAGAACGCCCACCGTGTCGATGCCCGAATTGGAGCAGTTGGACAGCGAAAAGTCGATAATGCGGAACTTGCCACCAAAGCTAACCGCCGGCTTGGCGATCTTTTGGGTGAGTGCCCCCAATCGGCTGCCCTGTCCTCCTGCGAGGAGCATCGCGATGCATTCTTTCTTACTCATCGATTTCTCCTTCTGTCATCGATGTTCCTAAACCCATTTGCGACGGGCGCGGCGCTCTGTCACGCCCGTCGAGTAATGCCGTGCGGCAAAGGGAGCTCGCGCGCCTTTACGCGTGCCAGATCTCGTCGCGGTACTCGCGAATGGTGCGGTCGCTCGAGAACCAGCCGGAGGAGGCGGTGTTGAGCAAGGCCTTGCGGTTCCAGGTTTCCTGGTCGCCGTAGCTGCCGGTGAGCTTCTCCCACGCATCCACGTAGCTGCGGAAATCGGCCATAACCAGGTCTGGGTCGTTGTTGTTCATGAGCTCGTTGTAGATGCTCTCGAAGTTGCCCGAAAGACCCGCAAAGGTGTTGTCCTTGAGCTCGTCCATCACGCGGCCCAGACGCTCACGGTCGCCGTTGAGCGTATCCCACGCAAAGTAGCTGTTGGATGCCCAGAGCTGCTCGACCTCGGGAGCGGTCAGGCCAAAGATGGCCTCGTTCTCGCGGCCGGCCAGGTCGGCGATCTCGATGTTGGCGCCGTCGAGGGTGCCCAGCGTAATAGCGCCGTTCATCATGAGCTTCATGTTGGACGTGCCCGAGGCCTCCTTGCCGGCCGTGGAGATCTGCTCCGAGATCTCGGCGGCGGGGTAGATGAGCTGGGCGTTGCTCACGCGGAAGTTGGGGATAAAGCAGACCTTCATGACCTCGTTCACGCGGGCGTCGTTGTTGATGACGTCGGCCACGGAGTTAATGAGGCGGATGGTCTCCTTGGCAAAGGTGTAGCTCGAGGCAGCCTTGCCGCTAAAGATGAAGGTCGTCGGCGTCACGTGGAAGTTGGGATCGGCGATGCGACGGTTGTAGATGTCCATCACCTTCATGATGTTCATGAGCTGGCGCTTGTAGGCGTGGAAGCGCTTCACCTGAACATCGAAGACGGTGTTGGGGTCAATGACCAGACCGGTCTCGGCTTTAACGTAGGCGGCCAGACGCTCCTTGTTGGCGCGCTTGGAGGCACCCACGGCCTTCAGGAACTCGGTGTCGTCCTTAAACTCCTTGAGCTTCTCAAGCTCAAAGGCGTCCTTGAGCCAGCCGTCGCCAATGGCCTCGGTGACGAGCTTGGCGTAGGTGGGGTTGGCCTCGGCAAAGAAGCGACGGTGCGAGATGCCGTTGGTCTTGTTGTTGAACTTTTCGGGCGTGAGGGCATAGAAGTCCTTTAGCACGATGTTCTTAATGATGTCAGAGTGGATCTTGGCCACGCCGTTGACGCTATGGCTGCAGATCACGGACAGGTTCGCCATGCGAATCTCGCCGTCCCACAGGATGGCGGTCTGGCGCAGACGCTCCTGCCAGCCCTCCTGCGTGGTGTCGAACGACTCGTGCCAACGACGGCTGATCTCGTCGATGATCTGGTACACGCGGGGGAGGAGCTTGGAGAACGTGCCGATGGGCCACTTCTCCAGAGCCTCGGGCAGGATGGTGTGGTTGGTGTAGCTCACGACCTGCGTCACGATGTTCCAGGCGTCGTCCCACTCGAGCTTCTTCTCGTCGATGAGGATGCGCATGAGCTCGGGGCCGCACATGGCGGGGTGCGTGTCGTTGGTGTGGATGGCAACAAACTGCGGCAGCAGCTCCCAGTTCTCGCCGTGCTCCTTCTCAAAGGTGTCGAGCAGGCTGTAGATGCCGGCCGAGACAAACAGATACTCCTGCTTCAGGCGCAGCAGACGGCCGTGCTCGCCGGCGTCGTTGGGGTAGAGGATGGCGCTGATGGCCTCGGCCTCGGCGCGCTCGGCATCGGCCAGAGCGTAGTCACCGCGGTTGAAGGCCTCAAGGTCAAAGTGCTCCTCGACCGGCTCGGCGGCCCAGACGCGCAGCTTGTTGACGGTCTCGCCGGCATAGCCCACCACGGGGATGTCATAAGGGACGGCCAGGATGTCCTGCGTGTCCACCGTGCGGTAGAACGTGCGGCCGTTCTCCTCAAAGCCCTCTACATGGCCACCAAACTTGATGGTCACGGCCTTATCCTGACGACGGACCTCCCAGGGATAGCCGTGGGTGAGCCACTCGTCGGTGGCCTCGACCTGGCTGCCGTTGACGATCTCCTGCTTAAACAGGCCGTAGCGGTAGCGCATGCCGTTGCCGTAGCCGGCAATGCCCTCGGCTGCCATGGAATCCAGGAAGCACGCGGCCAGACGGCCCAGGCCACCGTTGCCCAGAGCCGGATCGGGCTCCTGGTTCTCGATGACGGACAGGTCGAAGCCCATGTCGTCGAGTGCCTCGGCGACCATATCGCGCACGCCAAAGTTGAGCAGGTAGTTGTCGAGCAGGCGGCCGATCAAAAACTCGATCGAGAAGTAGTACACGCGCTTTTTGCCCTCGGCGGTCACACGGGCGTCGCTCTTGGTAGCGACGGTGCGCGCCTTCTCGGCCACGAGCTTGGCCAGGGCGTTAAAGCGGTCGAGGTCGCTGGCGGCCTCGACGCTCTTGCCGCTGATGCTCATGACGGCATCGCGATAGAGCTCGGTAAACTCTTGCTTGTTGTCGAAGATCTTATTCATACGTTCCTTTCCCCCGGGGATATCTCCCGGAACGGTTATGACTTACATCCTACGCCCCAGCGGGGCGGGTAATTACAGCTGTAACGGCTTTGTTACGCATCCTTGGCAGGCGACTTAACAGCGGCTGACTTGGCCTTGGTAGTTGCCTTTTTGACAGCCGGCTTTTTGGCCGCGGGCTTCGCGGTAGCTTTAGCAGCGGGCTTTGCAGCAGCCTTAGCCTTGGTCGTCGTAGCCTTCGCCTTAGCGGGTGCCTTCTTGGCCGCAGCAGCCTTGGGCTTCACCGAGGACGTGCGCTTACGCGTCGCCTTCTTGGGCTCCTTAACCACCGGCGGCTTGTAGCTGCTGGGACCGCGGCGCTTAAGCACCACGCCAGCCAGGCCGGGCACCTTGATCTCGATGGAGTCCATCTGCCCGTTCCAGGGATAGGGCTCGCTCGAGCAGGTGTAGGGCTCCTTGCCGGCATAGCCGCTGCCACCGAACTCGGGACGGTCGGAGTCAAAGATGACCTCCCAGTCACCCTCGCGCGGCACGCCCACGCGGAAGCTCTCGTAGCTCGCCGGGTCAAAGTTGATCAGGATCACCAGGTCGTCGTCGATGTCCTCGCCCTGGCGCACAAAGCTCACGATGGACTGCTTGGAGTTGTCCGCATCGATCCAGGTAAAGCCGTCATCGGTGTAGCCGCGCTCGTACAGGGCGGGCTCGGCGGTGTATAGGTGGTTGAGCGCCTTTATAAACGCCTGATGATGACGATGAGTCTCGTACTCCTCGGTCAGGAACCACTGGATGGACTCGTAGTAGCGCCACTCAATAAACTGGCCGATCTCGTTGCCCATAAAGTTGAGCTTGGCGCCGGGATGCGTCATCTGGTAGAAGGCCAGCGTGCGCAGGCCGGCAAACTGGCGCCACCAGTCGCCCGGCATGCGGCCGATCAGCGAGCACTTGCCGTGTACGACCTCGTCGTGGCTCAGCGGGCAGATAAAGTTCTCGGTAAAGGCGTACATGATGGAGAACGTGAGCAGGCCGTGGTTGCCGGGGCGCCACGGAAAATCGGTCTGCATGTAGTGCAGGGTGTCGTTCATCCAGCCCATGTCCCACTTGTAGTGGAAGCCCAGGCCGCCGTCCTGAGGCGGGTAGGTCACGAGCGGCCACGCGGTGGACTCCTCGGCCATCATCATCACGTCGGGGTAGTGTGCCTCCACGGCGCAGTTGACCTGACGGATAAATGCGCTGGCGTCCAGGTCCTCCTCGGTACCGTACTTGTTGAACTTCTTTTGGCCCGGATCGTCGATGCCAAAGTTGAGGTACAGCATACTGGATACGCCGTCCATGCGAATGCCGTCAACATGGAAGTTCTCGAGCCAGTACAGCACGTTGGAGACCAGGAAGGAGCGGACCTCGCCGCGGGCGAAGTCAAACTTGTGCGTGCCCCAGTTGGGGTGAATCTCGTGCTCAAACAGCATGTGGCCGTTAAAGGTGGCAAGGCCGTGGGAGTCTGCGCAAAAACCGCCGGGCACCCAGTCCATGATCACGCCGATGCCAGCCTCGTGGCATGCATCGATAAAGTGCATAAGCTGCTGCGGATTGCCGTAACGCGACGTGGCGGCATAGTAGCCGGTCGTCTGGTAGCCCCAGGAGCCATCGAAGGGATGCTCCATAAGCGGCATGACCTCGATGTGCGTATAGCCCATGTCGCGCACGTAGTCCACGAGTTCCACCGACAGGTCGTCGTAGGTGTAGAACTCGCCGCGCTGCGCGGGGAAGGGATCCATGGGGCCGGGGTAGTTACCATACTCGTCCGGCTCGCCCTGCGGCGCATCGCCGTGGCGCTTCCACGAACCAATATGCACCTCGTAGATGTTCAGCGGCTGCGACATGTGGTTATGGCCGGCGCGGCGCTTGAGCCACGCGGCATCGTTCCACTTGTAGCCGTCCAGGCTCCACAGCACACTCGCCGTACCCGGAGGGCACTCGGCCTTAAAGGCATACGGATCGGCCTTGTAGAGCTTTTCGCCCTCGTTGGTCTCGATCAGATACTTATAAAGCTGTCCCTGCTCGGCGCCAGGAATAAAGCCTTCCCAGATAGCGCTCGTATGCACGGGCACCAGCGGGTTGGCTTCCTCATCCCAGTCGTTAAATTCACCAATGACGTGGACGCTCTTTACATCGGGCGCCCAAACGCAAAAACGCCAGCCGCGCGTACGGTTCTGCGTGTCGGGGTGCGCGCCCATCTTTTCCCAGCTGCGCTCCCACATACCGATGCCAAACAGATAGACATCGTCCTTTGAGAGCTCCGGTGCGTGCGGAGCGGCCTTGCGGGTAGCGGGCTTTTTTGCCGTTGGCTTTAGCTTTGTATCGCTCACGTTTGATCCCATCATGACGCGGCAGCGTGTTGCCTTGGTGACTAAATGCGAAAGGTCCAGGGCTGCACGAATCGAAGGGACGGCGATAGTTCTATGATTCGTTCCACCTCGCGTGCTCGGTGGAACTTTCGGCAGAAACTACCATAACACCTGTACATTACTTTTATGGAGGAAAGTGGTTTTGCGGTGGCTTTTAATCGGTGAGCGCCATGTTTATACCACTGGCAGATTTGCGATGGTAAAACTCTTGACAGTTTTACCAATTAGGGTTTCAAGATTGTTAGTTTGACGTTTGGTAAAACGTTTTTAGCAGGATGTTTACCATTTGACATCGAAAGGTTCGTATATGTCCCAGACCGCCGCCCCCAATGTCGCTTTTATTTTCGATTGCGACGGCACGTTGGTTAATAGCACCCCCGTTTGGGCCTATGCCCAGCCAGAGTTATTGCACCGCCACGGGGTTGACGTGACGGTCGACGATTTTGCCCAGTTTGAGCATCTTTCGCTCGAGGACGAGTGCCAGGCCTACCACGACACATGGGGCATTGGCACTGGTGGCGAGGAGCTGTATCGCGAGCTGAGCGAGATTCTGATCGATGGCTACTCCAAGGTACCGCCGCGCGAGGGGCTCTTGGCATTTTTGGAGCAGGCGAAAGCGGCGGGAATCGCCATGTGCGTGGCCACGTCCACGCCGGCCGAGCTGGTAAAGTCTGCGCTCGCTGGTGCCGGGCTCGACGTGTACATGGAGTTTGTTACCACGACGGGCGAGGCGGGACGCTCTAAGCAGTTCCCGGATGTATATGAGCTGGCTCTGCGTCGCCTAGAGGAGCGCCACGGGCGCAAGTTTGAGCGCGCTTGGGTGTTTGAGGATGCGGTCTTTGGCCTTAAGAGCTCTGGTGCCGCTGGCTTTAAGCGCGTGGGCATCTATGATCCGCATGGCCGCATGGAGCGCGATGAGGTGCGCGCCAACTGCGATATCTTCATCGATAGCTATGAGGAGCTGGACCTTGCCCGAGTGCTTTCGTACGAGGGGTAGGCGAGAACGTTGTCCGAGAAAGTATTAGTTGTATGCGGTTCACCGGTGGTGGCGAGCCCCGAGTTACTGCGTCAACTGACAGGAGAGTGCGACCACATCGTCGCCGTGGACCGCGGCCTGGATGCCCTGCTGGGTGCCGGACTGAGCTGCGACGTCTACGTGGGCGACGCCGACACCGTATGCGCTGAGGGCCGAGCGTTGGTTGATGCCGCCAAAGACTTCGAAGTAGAACGCCACAACCCCTACAAGGACTACACCGACCTAGCCCTAGCCCTAGACACCATCCGCCGTCGCTGGCCAGACGCCGAACTATACGCAACCTGCGCCACCGGAGGCCGCCCCGACATGGCCCTCTCCGTCCTAGGCCTACTAGCCAACTACAAAGACGCCCCCGTCTGGATCAAAGAAGACAAAGTAACGGGCAGAATCCTGCATCAGAACGAAACCTGGACCATAGAAGACGCAGCCGGCAAAACCTTCTCCATCATCGCAATAGCCCCAAACACGGAAGTAAGCGAACAAGGTTTAGAATGGGAACTAGACCACGCAAAGTTAGGCCTACTTGCCGACACCGGCATCAGCAACATAGTCCGATCCACCGCAACAATCCAAGTCCACACCGGCACCGCCATCGCCTACCTCTTCAAGTAAGGGCGATCGCATCAGGGTTTTATCGGGACGGTGGATAGAAATAATCGCTCGAAGAGTGATTATTTCTGCCCCGTCCCAGGAAAACCCGTAAGGAGGATAGCCAATTCAAAATTCTCCCTTGCATCCCCGCAAACATTCCCCTATAGTATCCATTCGTCACGGGGGCGTAGCTCAGCTGGGAGAGCGCTTGACTGGCAGTCAAGAGGTCAGGGGTTCGATCCCCCTCGTCTCCACCATCGTGAATGCAAAGGCCACTCAATTGAGTGGCCTTTTATATTTGCAATATCTTTTGATCCCCATTTAAGGAGAGACTCCAAATGGGGATGTTCCATTGGTTGCCCAACGGCGGAATTCAACGCCACGTTGGGATTTAACGCGGTAACCTACAGAAATGATTACATCAATGCTGTACAGAGTCGTCGGGCGGCCTGAGCTGCATTTTTGCAAAATATGCAAATTGCTTTCCTGTTCAAGTTCACCGTCAGCAGTAGTTGTCGCAAATTTTGCGACAACTACACCTAAAAAGTTGTCCAACAAACTGCCTCAAAATGCTTTGACTCTGTAGCCAGGCGTGCCTATTATGCGATGAGCATCTTCGCAATGCGACGCCCACGCCAACACCCGCAAAAAGTTGTGCAATTAATTTCCCATATCTGTACATAGTTTGTTAGACAAACGCAATTAAGCAGAACGACAAGCAGGGTCAACCCGACCCCATTATCGCCACGCAACACACGCCGCGCCCCAATAACCAGCGCCAACGTGAACAACATCGTAAAACAACCCCCTTGAGCACGCTAAATGAACGAAATGTTGTTCACCACTAACCAAATAGGTTCCGTTAGCAGCTTGTGCTAGGATACCTAACGTTACATGAGTTCAACTGTGCTCACGGTTCCAGCAAACCTCAAAGCGCAGGGTCGATCAGCATCCGGCCGTAACGGCGGTGCCAGAAACACCACGAGCTCCAATAAAGCTGTCATGCAGTAAGTCTTAGTTGGCTTGCATGTCAACACGTAGCAGTCTTACAGCTGTTTGCGTGCGGTCCAGTTTTGTACCCGCTTGACTGGCTCGCACGCAGCCAGCTGGGGTTGTGGGCAAACTTGCGATACACGCCTGCAGCCTCAGCGCTGCATTTATACATACCGTTCACGGTGGGGCAGAGCCACGTGCTTGTCTGACTGGGCTCAGGGTTTGAATATGGAGCGCCTTCGCGCACAAGCGCCCTGGCGAAGCCATACCCAAACCCCGTGAGCCACACGTAAGACAGCAAGGGGGTGGTGCTCGTGTGGTATGTGATTCAGGTCATTAACGGTCGCGAAGATGTAATGCGCGAGCGCATCGAGCGCATGGTGCCGGCGAGCGCCATGCAGGAGCTCTTTTATCCCCAATTTCAAACCGAGATCAAAGTACACGGCGAATGGGTCAATACGACCAAGCCGCTCTTTCCCGGTTATCTTATCTGCGACACGGCAGATCCCCGTACCGTGCAACAGTATCTGCTGCGTATGGACGACTTTGCCCGTGTGTTATCCCAGGACGGTCAGTTTGTGCCGCTGGCAAAAGAAGAGGTCCAGCTTATTGGCGGCTTTACGCATAGGGGAGACCGCGTAGTGCCCATGAGCGAGGCCCTAAAAGACGGTGACCAGGTCATAGTGACGGCAGGTCCACTGTTGGGCCACGAAGGCCTTATCAAAACCATTAACAGACGCAAGAGCACTGCTTATTTGGAGCTCGACCTTTGCGGTCGACGCGTGACTACGCGCGTTGGCCTCGCCGTGCTTTCGGCCGAGCAGCGCGTAATGCGAAACCTTAAAAAGGCGATCGCCTAGCTGCAGACGGTCGCTACTCAGAACAGGGAGGATCCCCGACCCGGGGACGAAGTGTTGGAAGAGAACGTGTCGGATAAAACTCAATATACAACGGATACGCCCGCGGGGGCGGCGCTGATTGCTCAGGCCATGGACCGGCGTGAGGGCGCCGGCCGCTACAAGGCTATGCAATCCATCATGGACTGGGACCGCTCGCGCCTGGCCTACAGAGCCGTGAAGCGCGCGTTCGACATCGTTTTCAGCGGTGCCGCGCTCGTCGTCATCGCGATCCCCAGCCTAATTCTCGCCGCGGCCATCCGGTTGGAGAGCGAGGGTTGCCCCTTCTACAGCCAGATCCGCGTGGGTCAGACGCGCCCCGACGGCAGCCTGAGCACCTTCCGTATGTGGAAGTTCCGCTCCATGTACAGGGACGCCGACGAGCGCCTCGCCGAGCTCAAGGAGCAAAACGAGATCGCCGGCGCCATGTTCAAGATGAAGGAGGACCCCCGCGTCACCAAGATCGGCAAGTTTATCCGCAAGCATTCCATCGATGAGTTCCCGCAGTTCCTGAACGTGTTCCTGGGGCAGATGTCCGTCGTGGGCCCGCGCCCGCCGCTCCCGAATGAGGTGGCGCAGTACACCGAGTACGACCTGCAGCGCTTGGCCGTGAAGCCCGGGATTACCGGCTGGTGGCAGGTCACGGACCGTAACTCGACCGGCTTTGACGGCATGGTACAGCGAGATCTTGAGTACATTGCGAGGCGTGGCATTCTCACCGACTTAAGGATTATCGCCCTCACCGTTATTGAAGTAATCACGGGAAAGGGTGCATTTTAGTGCTTAAGTCCTATCATCATTATCCCGAATTAAACCGTGTGCCCGTGATCGATGTCCCGATCACGGGCACCAATATGTCTGAATGCGTCGATTTCATTACTCATAATATCGACAATCTGCATGGCGAGTATATCTGCGTCTCTAACGCCCATACGTCGGTCATGGCCCATGACGATCCCAGCTACTGGTCCTGTCAGGCTGAGTCAGTTATGTCCGTTCCCGATGGGAAGCCCCTATCGGTTGTCGGCCGAAAGACGGTCACGTCGATGGGGCGCGTGACCGGTCCGGATCTGATGCGCGAGATTTTCAGTATTTCCGCTCATCACGGATGGAGCCATTACTTCTACGGCAACGAACAGAAAAACCTCGAGGCGCTCAAGGAATCGCTTCAGGAAGAGTATCCAGGCTTGGAAATTGCTGGCATGGAGCCTTCCGTCTTTCGTCCGCTTTCCGATGGCGAGAAACGAGACCTTTCACGACGCATTGCCGATTCTGGCGCCGACTTTGCATGGATTGCACTTGGCGCTCCGCGCCAGGAAGTCCTCATGCATGAGCTTAAAGGCGGCCCTCAGCCACTGATGATCGGCGTAGGGGGTGCCTTCAACGTCCTCGCCGGCGTGGTGCCGGAGGCACCGATTTGGATGCAGAACCTAAGTCTCGAGTGGCTATACCGCCTGATGCAGGAGCCGAAGCGATTATTCAAACGATATCTCGTTACTAATACCAAATTTCTCTTTTACCAGTTCACGGGCGCTAAACGCAAGGAAGGCAAGTAGATGAAACCCACCACCGCATTCAAGGACAAGACCCTCATGATCACGGGCGGCACCGGCTCGTTCGGCAACACCGTGCTCAAGCACTTCATGAACACCGACCTGGCCGAGATCCGAATCTTTTCCCGCGACGAGAAGAAGCAGGACGACATGCGCCACCGCCTGCAGGAGAAGTCCCCGGAGCTCGCCTCCAAGGTGCGCTTCTTCATCGGCGACGTCCGCGACGCCCAGTCGGTGCGCGACGCCATGCACGGCGTGGACTACATCTTCCACGCCGCCGCCCTCAAGCAGGTCCCCTCCTGCGAGTTCTTCCCCATGGAGGCCGTGCGCACCAACGTCATCGGCACGGACAACGTGCTGCACGCCGCCATCGAGGAGGGCGTGGACCGCGTCGTGTGCCTTTCGACCGACAAGGCCGCCTACCCCATCAACGCCATGGGCAAGTCCAAGGCCATGATGGAGTCCATCATCTACGCCAACGCCCGAAACGGCGCCGGCCGCACCACCATCTGCTGCACCCGTTACGGCAACGTCATGTGCAGCCGCGGCAGCGTCATCCCGCTGTTCATCGACCGCATCCGCAAGGGCGAGCCGCTGACGGTCACCGACCCCAACATGACCCGCTTCCTCATGAACCTGGATGAGGCGGTCGACCTGGTGCAGTTCGCCTTCGAGCACGCCAACCCCGGCGACCTGTTCATCCAGAAGGCCCCTGCTTCCACCATCGGCGACCTCGCCGAGGCGGTCCAGGAGGTCTTCGGCCGCGTGGGCACCCAGGTAATCGGCACCCGCCACGGCGAGAAGCTCTTCGAGACCCTCATGACCCGCGAGGAGCGCCTGCGCGCCGAGGACATGGGCGGCTACTACCGCGTGGCCTGCGACTCGCGCGACCTGAACTACGACAAGTTCGTCGTGGACGGCGAGGTGGAGACCCAGGCCGACGAGTCCTACACCTCCCACAACACGGAGCGTCTCGACGTGGCGGGCACCATCGCCAAGATCAAGACCGCCGAGTACGTGCAGCTTGCCCTGGAGGGCCGCGAGCACGAGGCGGTGCAGTAGGGTGCGCGTCCTCGTCACCGGCGCCAGGGGATTCGTCGGCAGGAACCTCTGCTGCGCCCTCAAGAACATTAGGGACGGCAAGGACCGCCGCGAAAGGTACGCGGGCCTGCTCCCCCTCGAGGTCATGGAGTACGACGTCGACTCGACGCCCGAGGAGCTGGACGGCTACTGCTCCCGCGCCGACTTCGTCTTCAACCTCGCCGGCGTCAACCGCCCCGAGGACCAGTCCGAGTTCATGGAGGGCAACTTCGGGTTCGCCTCCACGCTGCTCGACGCCCTGGAGCGCCACGGCAACACGTGCCCCGTCATGCTCTCCAGCTCCGCGCAGGCGAGCCTCTCGGGCCGCTTCGAGGGATCGGTCTACGGCGAGTCGAAGCTGGCGGGGGAGGGCCTGTTCCGCGAGTACTCCGAGAGGACCGGCGCGCCGGTGCTCATCTACCGCTTCCCGAATCTCTACGGCAAGTGGTGCCGCCCGCGCTACAACTCCGCCGTGGCCACCTTCTGCGACGCCATCGCCAACGGCCGACCCTACACCGTTAACGACCCCAATGTCGAGCTGGAGCTCCTCTACATCGACGACCTGGTCGGCGAGATGCTGGGCGCGCTGCTCGGCGAGGAGCACCGCTGCGGCTACGAGGGACTGGAGCGCGTTGACGGTGACGGGTTCTGCTACGTCCCCGGGACCGACGTGAGGACCCTGGGCGAGATCGTCTACCTGCTGGGCAGCTTCCGCGACAGCCGCGAGACGCTTTCGGTGCCGGACCTTTCCGAGGGCTCCTTCTCCAAGAAACTCTGGAGCACGTTCCTTTCCTACTACGAGCCGGGCCGCTTCGCCTACGGCCTTAAGCCCAACATGGATGAACGAGGCTCGTTCACCGAGTTCCTGCGCACGCCGGAGCGCGGCCAGGTCTCCATCAACGTCTCGAAGCCCGGCATCACCAAGGGCAACCACTGGCACATGAGCAAGTGGGAGAGGTTCCTGGTGGTCTCCGGCACCGCCTCCATCAAGCTGAGGAAGGTGGGCGAGGATGCCGGCGGCAACCCGTTCCCCGTCGACGAGTACATCGTCTCGGGCTCGGACATGCGCGCCGTGGAGATGATCCCCGGCTACACGCACTCCATCACCAACCTGTCCGACACCGAGGACCTCGTGACGGTCATGTGGGCCAACGAACCCTTCGACCCAGAGAACCCCGACACCTACTACGAGGAGGTCTAGCCGCATGGGCAAGGACTATTCCGACATCGCATTCAAGGACGACGGCCGCCTGAAGCTACTCATCATCGTGGGCACCCGCCCCGAGGTCATCCGCCTGTCCGAGGTCATCAAGAAGTGCCGCCGCCACTTCGACTGCCTACTGGCGCATACCGGGCAGAACTACGACTATACGCTCAACGGCATCTTCTTCCGCGACCTGTCGCTGGACGACCCCGACGTCTACCTGGACGCCGTGGGCGCCGACCTGGGCGAGACGGTCGGAAACATCATCGCGGCGAGCTACAAGCTCATGGTCCAGGTGGAGCCCGACGCCCTGCTGATCCTGGGCGACACCAACAGCTGCCTGTCCGCCATCGCGGCAAAGCGCCTGCACATCCCCATCTTCCACATGGAGGCAGGCAACCGCTGCAAGGACGAGTGCCTGCCCGAGGAGACCAACCGCCGCATCGTCGACGTGATCTCCGACGTCAACCTGGCCTACTCCGAGCACGCCCGCCGCTACCTCAAGGACACCGGCTGCGCCCCCGAGCGCACCTACGTCATGGGCTCGCCCATGGCCGAGGTCCTGCGCGCGAACCTGGGCAAGATCGAGGGCTCCGATATCCTCTCCGAGCTCGGCTTGGAGCCCAAGCGCTACATGCTGCTCTCGGCGCACCGCGAGGAGAACATCGACACGGAGGCGAACTTCACGAGCCTGTTCACCGCCATCAACGCGCTCGCGGAGAAGTACGACATGCCGATCCTGTACTCCTGCCACCCGCGCTCCCGCAAGCGCCTGGAGGCCACCGGCTTTCAGCTCGACCCGCGCGTGCGCATGCACGAGCCCATGGGCTTCCACGACTACAACTGCCTGCAGATGAACGCCTTCGCCGTGGTCTCCGACTCCGGCACCCTGCCCGAGGAGTCGAGCTTCTTCGCGAGCGTCGGCCGCCCGTTCCCGGCGGTGTGCATCCGCACCTCTACGGAGCGCCCCGAGGCGCTGGACAAGGCCTGTTTCACGCTGGCCGGCATCTCCGAGAGGGGTCTGCTGCAGGCCGTCCATACGGCCGTCGAGCTCGACGCGGAGGGGTCGCTGCCCGAGGCGCCCGTTCCCGACTACGCCGACGAGACCGTGTCCACCAAGGTGGTCAAGATCATCCAGAGCTACACCGGCGTCGTGGACAAGATGGTGTGGAGGAAGGCTTAATAATGGATTTCGCCTATAGGATCCTCGACGGAGTCTCCCGTGCTTATAACAAGCTACTTCTTATGCCCTCGCTACGACGCTCCTTTGCTTCATGCGGCGAGAAAGTGACACTCGGCCGCCGCAGCGAGATCTCCGGAGCGGGAAATATCTACATGGGTCACGACGTGTACCTGGGTCCCAGAACAACGCTGCTCACGACCCGAGCGAAAATTCGCATCGGCGACTATGTCATGAGCGGACCTAACTTAACCGTGGTTACAGGTGACCACCGCACGGATATTCTTGATCGTCCCATGATGGAACTTACAGATGAGGAGAAGACTCCCGATAACGACCAAGATGTCGTTATCGGTAACGACGTGTGGATGGGCTGTGGCGTAACGATCCTCAAGGGTGTCCATATCTCTGATCACTGCGTAATTGCCGCTGGCGCCGTCGTGACCAAAGATGTGGAGCCTGAGTATTCAATTTGGGGGGGGTTCCCGCTCGCTGCCTAGGTTCGCGGCTTAAGGATGACGATGGTTTCAGTTGATAATAGAGTGAACGCGAAAGTTCTGATGGTCGGCCCCGACCTTTCTCTGCATGGCGGGATTGTCTCCGTCGTACGGGGCTATCTTGATGGAGGTCTCCCTGAGGCATGCGACGCCTTCGAGTACCTGGGGACGGGGGTCGGTTCCTCAAAATTCGGTAAGTCTCTCGCATTTACGCGGGCGCTAGCGCGCTATGTGAGGGTTATGTCTTCCTATGACATCATTCACCTACACATTAGTGCCCGTGGGTCCTACAAACGTAAGTCAATTATGGCCCGTATGGCACATAAAGCAGGCAAGTACGTGATACTGCACGATCACGACGGGGAGTTTAAGAAGGCTTTTGAAGAGGGTGGAGACGCCTACCGTCGTGACGTAAGGGAGACCTTTGGCATCGCCGACCGAGTTGTGGTTTTGTCGGAAGAGTGGCGTGACTACTTTGCAGAAAACGTTTGTGACTCTGAAAAGATTGACGTTGTCCATAACGGTGTTAAAGTGCCGGCGCAGCCGTGCTCACCTTGTTCGCGTCAAGACGTCCTGTTTTTAGGACGTCTTGACGCGAACAAGAGCCCGGATGTTCTCTTGCGCGCGTCAAGAGAAGTCCTGTCGCGTTTCTCGGAGACTAAAATTGTCTTTGGCGGAGACGGTGAAATCGAGAAGAACAAAGCGCTCGCTGAGGAGCTAGGCATTGCTGACCGCTGCGAGTTTTGCGGCTGGGTCACCGGTGGCGAACGCGAAGCCCTGTTCGAGCGGGCCGCGGTGTACTGCCTTCCCTCTAAGAATGAAGGTATGCCCATGAGCGTTCTCGAGGCAATGTCTCACGGTATACCCACCATAGCCACAGCCGTCGGCGGAGTACCACGGCTCATTGAAAGCGGCACTAATGGATTCCTTATCAAAGTCGACGATGTCAATAACCTCGCTCTTTTAATTAATAAGTTGTTGTTCGATTCTGAACTTCGGAAAGAAATAGGCGATGCTGGAAGAAAAGTTGTTGCCAATCGATTTAATTCCAAACATTCAATTGAACAAATACTAAATCTGTACAAAGAAACAGATTCATGCATTCAATATGGCAGCAGGGATGATGAATGACCCCGATTGAAAAGGCCAAGAAGCCACAAAATTACGATAATTTATATCAATACCTATTATGGCTTAGTATTTTTCTGTTGGTGTTTGAAGATCCAATCCAGCAGTGCTTTCCGATATTTGGATATTATGACGAAGTTTTTGCACTGTTTGGGGGATTGTATTATTTATTTTCTCGACGCAGCAAAGTGTTTTTAGGAATATGGTGGCTCATTGTTCTATATGTAACTGCTGGTTTGATGAGTTCATGTCTATATTCAACCCAGCCAATACTAGCATGCATAGGAGATACGTTCCTAAATTTAAAATTCTATCTGGCCATGGCATTTGGACTTGCAGCAAGTAACGACTTTGTTTCCGTTCATCGAGAAAAGATGATCCTCATTGTTCGTTTTTTGACATACTGCCTGACGGGATTATTGCTTCTAAATTTAGTTTTTAACTGGTTTCCTGGTCAAGAGTTCAGATTTGGTATAGCGATACCAAAATTGTTTTTTTCTCATTCTGAATACCTTGCTGGAGCGCAAATTATTCTTCTCGCAATCGGATTATATTTGACGAGAAACCTTGGCGTAGGAACTTACGCATGGGTTTTTTTTGCTGCATTAAATGTATTTTGCACATTTCGATATAAAGCAATGGCAGCTGCCATCTTTGCCATTGCTCTGTTTTATGTTGTGCTAGTCCGGCGTAAATCTATTTCAAAATGGAATTTGATTTGCTTATGCGTCATTGCTGTTTTCATTGCTTGGGGTCAAATAGTTGAGTATTACTTCGCTGGAAATGAAACTGCACGTGACTTGCTCGGGACCACATCCTTGCAGATAGCTTTTGATTATTTTCCGCTTGGCACTGGTTTTGGGTCGTTTGCATCTTACATGTCTAAAGTTTATTACTCTCAAGTGTATTTTTCTTACCATCTATCATCTGTTTACGGTCTTATGAATATTCCTGATGGCGGCTCCTTTATTTCGGATGTGTACTGGCCTATGGTTCTTGGGCAAACCGGGTTTTTAGGACTCCTTTGCATTCTTTCAATTTATATAAAACTTTTTAAAATGATTCAGAGTGGATCCAGTAAGGACCCTAATAGGTACATTTGCTTACTTCTTCTATTTCTATATTTGTTGATACAGTCGACAGCTTCAGCAGCTTTTGTTGGGCCCCTTTCAGTTCCAATTGGCTTTTTACTAGGGGCGTTAGCTTTTGATAGAAGATTTAAAGTCGGTTCAATTAAATAATGATCTCCTTGAACGGGGAGAAACAATCACTACTGATAACTAGGAATTCTTTCGAGGTCACAGAACGTTATGAAGATTGATTTTGTAATTCCATGGGTTGATTGCACGGACCCAAATTGGCTTTTTGATCGATATAAATATAGCAATGAGTCAAGCGAGATAATCACTCCCAATCAGGATAAACGTTATAGAGATTGGGGTTTGCTACGTTATTTTTTTCGAAGTGTTTCTTCCAACGCGCCATGGGTTGGTACAATTCATTTTCTGACATATGGTCATTTACCCGAATGGCTTGATTGTTCAAATCCAAAAATCAATGTTGTAAAGCATAGTGATTTTATCCCCAATAAGAATCTCCCAACTTTCAATTCCAATGTTATCGAATTGAATGCCTACAAAATTGAGGGGCTTTCTGAGCACTTTGTCCTATTCAATGATGATTTGTTGATTCTTGATAAGACCACAAAAGACGATTTCTTTCATAAAGGACTACCAAGAATTACCGCAGTTCTAAATGCAGCAAGTCTTGCTCGAGGTGACAATTTCTACGTCCCCTTTAACTGCGCTAGCGTTTTAAGCTCACATTTTAAACCACTTGCGTGTGTAGGCAGGCATCCACTAAAGTGGTTCAGCCCAGGCTATGGCATCATGTGCTTGAGAACACTCGTTTTATTGATATATCCTACATTCAAAGGTTTTTATGAACCCCATCTCTGCAATTCATTTTTAAAGTCTACCTTCGAAGAAATTTGGGAGGTAGAAAAGCAAGAGCTTGAGGCGACTTCTTCTCATCGTTTTAGAGAGGCAACCGACGTATCTAACTGGCTCATGAAAGATTGGCAGTGCGCAAAAGGAGATTTTTATCCGCGTCCAGTTTCTTTCGGACGGTCCTTTTCATTTGGTGCTAATTTCGATTCAACCCTGGAAGAGGCTGAATCGTATCTTCGCGGGCGCAAGGGTAAGGTCGTCTGTCTCAATGACGGCGACCTTACTCCGGAGCAGTACGAGACTGCCCGGACGAGGATTCTCGCCTGCCTTGACGAACTTTTCCCCGACAAATGTGAATTCGAGCTTTAGGGGCAGACGATGCACGTAATCAAAGAGGCTGCCAAGACCCTTGTCGCAAAGCTTGGTTTCCAAACGAATAGGCGTATCGTCGTCTTCGAGTCCGACGATTGGGGTGCCGTGAGGGTCCCGGATGCCGATTCACTTGCTGCATTTGAGAATCGCTTCCCCTCTTTCAGGCTCGATCATTACCAATCTTTTGACGGCTTGGAAAAGAAGGCCGACGTAAGCGCCCTCTCTTCTTTGCTGCGTGAGAATGCGGTGCGATTTCGGGCTTCCGCCCCAGTATTCACGCTGAACTTCGCAACCGCCAACCCAGATTTCAATCGATGCGTTCCCGGCAACGCTGATTTAGCGCACTTTGGATTCGAGCCCATCGATAAAACCTACCGAACCTATGACGGAGACGAGGGAGTACTCGATTTCGTGCGGCTGGGCCGCGGTGAAACGGCACTGCATCCTCAGCTCCACGGGCGAGAGCACCTTAACGCTACGGCGTGGCTTGCCGATGCGGTCGCCGACTCAGCTGTGGAATATGCCCGTTGTTTGAGAATGGTGGGTCTGGACGATGCCTTCTACAATGGGATTGACGCGCTCAACAGCGGAAACACTCTGATCGATATCCGCGGATACCTTGAAGACGCGGTCACGATTTTCAAACGCCTTTTTGGCTTCGCCCCCAGGAGCTTCATCCCACCATGCTATGTCGCCAATAAGGAATGTGAGCTCATCGCCGCTGAGCTGGGCATTGAGACTATCCAATCGTCGCCGAAGAGGAATGTCCCGAAAGGGAACAACTCCTATTTGAAGAAGATTAACGTTTTCGGACACTCCAACGTGCCTGGGCAGTGCCGCTTAATCAGAAACGTGCAGTTCGAGCCCTCGCGCTCTATGTTTCAAGGCAAAAACGTCGATGAGTGCGTCGACACTGCTTTCGCCGAAATCGAGACGGCTTTCAGGCGTAGGCAGCCAGCGGTGGTGTGCACCCATCGTGTCAACTATACGACCCGAGTGAATGAGAGACATCGCGAGTTTTCACTCGAGGCGCTTGATGGACTGCTTCAACGGCTTGCGGAACGGTATCCGGATTGTGAGTTCATGACTTCCGATGACCTGGGTTCTTTAATCCTAAATTCGCTGGCGAGAAACGAAATGGAGCAATGATGCACTTTAGTCTCAAGCTTTTGCGTGACAAAATTAGGGGCAATGAATTCTGGGCGAAGCTTGCGAAAAATGTCTTCACTATCGTTGTAGGTCAGGGCGGCGCCTCTGCTTTGAATATGCTGACGTCATTTGTATCTGCTGGATTTCTTGGCGTTGCTGGCTACGGTTCGCTGATGATCGGTCAGACTTACATGCAGGCGATTGATTCTCTTTTAAATTTCCAATCATGGCAAAGTGTGATTCGCTATGGATCAATCAGCCTGGAAAAACGAGATGAGCGCGGACTGGCTGCCTGTATTAAGGCCGCTTTTCTTGTCGATGTGATATCGGCAGTTGCCGGATGTGTCATCTCCTTCGCCATTGTCGGCTTCGTGGCGGGCGTTCTCGGATGGGATTCCGCCGCGACTGCTGCGGCAGTAGTGTTTTGTTTCGAGATACTTGTGCATATAGAAGGTGCCCCTACGGGTTTGCTCCGTCTTTTCGATAGATTCAACTATGTTGCCATTCATGCAGTTGTTATGGCGGCCGTCAAGCTGCTCTTTGTGGCTGTGTCAATGGTGCTTTTCGGGAACAATGTAGTCGTTATTGCTTGTGCGTATTGTGCTGCTGATATTACTAAGAGTCTGACGCTATTTTTTATTGCCGTGCATGTTGCTCGCAGGCGCGTTGGGTTTTTTAAGATCGTTAAAGCACGACTCGCCGATTTGCCGGCTGGCTACATCTCCTTCACAATTTGGTCAAACCTGGATACCTCAGCGGACGCCCCAATTCAGTATTTCGATGTGTTCTTCCTCTCTCTCTTGTCGAGTGAGGTTGTCGGTGTCTTTAAATTCTTTAGGCAGCTGCTTTCCGCTCTCTCTCTTCTTTCTCGACCTGTGCAGCAGGCGATTATGCCGCAACTTGCTGAGTTGATCGCCAAGGGGCTTAACAGTCGCGCGTATGAGGTTGTTAGAAAAATCGAAAAGGTCGTGGCTAAAGTTGTGACACCTTGCGCAGCTATTGCCTGCTTGGTCGTTCCGCCTGCACTTGCTGTCTTTATGGATCCGCTCTACGGCGCGTACTGGTATCTCTTTGCCACATTAGCCGCTCTTGTCGCTGCGAGCATTGTCTTTTCCGCCATTCATCCCTGCTTCAACGCTTATGGCCTAACGAAGCAGTCGACAGTCATCACGCTTATTTCGAACGTTGTATACCTTGTTGCTTGTTATTTGCTGCTCGGAAAGTTAGGCGTGATGGCAATTCCGTTTGCAATGGCTTTGCAATATTTGCTCGTTATATCCCTGAAGGATATATACATTCGGAAGATCGTTCTTGACTAGGGCGAATCGACTACATTGATCAGGGCACTGGCATCTATATCATGGAACGAGTGTTGCCAGCGTTAGGCGTGTAAAATAGAGCGATGCCTGACGATATTGAGTATCCGATTATTACTAAGCCGATAGAGTCGTATGAAGGCTTGAAATCTTACTTCTATATTTACTACGAGAAGAGCGACTTATCTGTTGCGTATGACCGCATGACCAGCGATTCCGATCTCCTTCTCCAACGTTTTGTGAATAAGTTGACGGAAGTTGCACATGAGGGCAGCCCCATCGTTTGTGGCAAAGATGTTTTATTCGCCGTAGAAGCTCGCTATACCTACATTCTGGCCCATTCTTGCAGCATGGAGATGACGGTTGCCAATCCTGCTGACGACTAAGTAGAGTTCGCGCTCAGGGCAATCTTCTCTGAGATCGTATTTGGGGGCATATTCGAAGTTGAGTTAATGGAGGATGCCGAAGGCACGCTTTGGTTCCTGGAACTTAACTTTAGAAACTCAACTTGGAACATAGCTTCCACGAAAGTCGGTGTGCCTCCTCCCGTTAATTTGGATGAACGGAATACGAGATAGCAGGACTCCCGATGGGTTTGAACAGGTTGCAACCGATGGTTACAGAGCCCTTACCGAACAGCCTGACTTTCATTTCAGAGTGAAACGTGAGAGGCAAATTAGCCTTTTCGATTGGCAGAAGGCTGTAAAGACGGCAGATTGCCTCTATTTCTACGATCGACATGATTGGCGACCTTGCTTTACGGTATGGTGGTGCGCAATAGGCAATTATTGAAGCGAAAGCTCAGCTTGTTATTGTAAACGCAGCGATACAGGTTTAGATATGGCTCTGTTAGACCAGAATTGACATTCTGCCTCAATCATCTTTTTGAAATTGCAA
>CABQHT010000023.1 GCA_902464035.1 uncultured Collinsella sp.
CTCAAGCCCATAAGGAGGGCCTACGAGGCATGGGTCGAGGCGGGGCTCCCGCTCGATTGGGACAGGCAGGCGTTCGAGGCCGAGCGAAAAATGAATTCCAAAAAAGACCTTGCCAAATAGGAGCGTCAGGACGCAAGAGACCCCCGCCGCACGAAGTGCGCAGCGGGGGTTTCTTGCATGTCCGAGGACGTTCTGAAAAGCAACACCAGGGCGGGCCCGGACGATAACAACCGGCTACAGGTCGATGTGCGATTCCTTGATCGGGAACGGCTCCGCGAAGTGGCACGCGCAGCAGTGGCCCGGGGCAACTTCCTTAAACTCAGGAAGCTTCTCGGAGCAGATGCCCTGCGCGATCGGACAGCGCGTGTGGAAACGGCAGCCGGTCGGCGGATCTAGCGGCGACGGCGGATCGCCAGCGAGGATGATGCGCTTGCGGGTCTTCTGAATATCCGGATCGGGCACCGGCACGGCAGACAGCAGTGACTGCGTGTACGGGTGGTGCGGCTCGCTATAGAGTGTCTTCCAGTCCGAAACCTCGACCATCTTGCCTAGATACATAACGGCAACGCGATCGGAGATGTGCTGCACGACGGACAGGTCGTGGGCGATAAACAGATATGCGGTACCGAACTTGTCCTGAAGTTCCTTCAGCAGGTTCAGAACCTGAGCCTGAATGGAAACGTCCAAAGCTGAAACCGGCTCGTCGCAGATGATCAGCTTGGGCTTCAGAGCGAACGCGCGGGCAATGCCGACACGCTGACGCTGACCGCCCGAGAACTCGTGCGGATAGCGGTTGATGTGCTCGGGGTTCAGACCGACGACGTCCAGCAGCTCGCGGACGCGCTCGATGCGCTCCTCCTTGGTGCCCACGCCGTGAATGGTCATGGGCTCGGAGACGATCTCACCGATCGTCATACGAGGATTCAGCGAAGCATAGGGATCCTGGAAAATGAACTGCATCTCGCGGCGCATGTCCTTGATCTCATGCTTGCTCATCTCGGAAACGTCTTTACCCTGGAAGAACACCTTGCCAGCCGTCGGCTTGGTGAGGCGCATGATGGTGCGGCCCGTGGTGGACTTACCGCAACCGGACTCGCCAACCAGACCGAAGGTCTCGCCCGGATAGATCTCAAACGAAATGTCGTTTACAGCAGAGACGACACGCTTGGAGAAGCGCTTGGCGAACATGCCGGACTCAGCGGGAAACTCCTTGGAAAGGTGCTCGACCTTCAGCAGCGGAGTACGCTCGTTGGTATCTGCCATTACGCCTCGCCTCCCTTCTTGGAATCCTTGCGCGTACGGGACGTCTCAGGAGCGTTCTTGAGGAACTCGGGGTCACCGGAGTAGTGGCACGCAGAATAGTGACCAGACTCGGTAACGACACGCTCGGGGCGCTGCTTGCGGCACTTGTCCGTGGCATACGGGCAGCGGGGCGAGAACACGCAGCCCTCGGGCAGGTTCATGAGCGAAGGCGGGTTGCCGTGAATCGGCGTAAGCGGCTTCTTCTCATCGATAGCCTGCTCCGGGATGGAGCGGATAAGGCCCCAGGTATAGGGATGACGGCTCTCGTAGAAGATCTCTTCGGCCGTGCCGAACTCAACGGGGCGACCGGCGTACATAACCATGATCTTGTCGGCCATGTCGGCGACAACACCCAGGTCGTGGGTAATCATGATGATGGCGTTACCGTTCTTCTCCTGCATCTCCTGCATGAGCTCAATAATCTGAGCCTGAATGGTAACGTCCAGAGCCGTCGTGGGCTCGTCGGCAATCAGAATGTCGGGGTCGCAGGCAAGAGCCATAGCGATCATGACGCGCTGACGCATACCACCGGAGAACTGGTGCGGGTACTCGTTGACGCGCTTCTCGGGCTCGGGGATACCCACGAGGTCCAGAAGCTCGGTGGCGCGCTGAAGCGCCTCCTGCTTGGAGTAGCCACGGTGCAGACGAAGGCCCTCGCCCACCTGCTTGCCGATCTTGTAGACCGGGTTGAGGGAGGTCATAGGATCCTGGAAGATCATCGCGATATCGTTACCGCGAATGTGCTGCATCTCTTCCTCGGACATCTCAAGGATGGAGCGGCCGCGATAGCGAACGTCGCCGCCCTCGATCTTTCCCGGAGGCATCGAGATAAGGCCCATGATGGTCATGGCGGTCACGGACTTACCGGAGCCGGACTCACCGACGACACCCAGGGTCTCGCCACGATCGAGCGTGTAGGACACACCATCGACAGCGCGAACGACGCCGTCCTCGGTATGGAAATACATCTTAAGGTCATCGACCTCGAGCAGATGCTGGCCCTCGGGAACCGGCTGGTCCTTCAGGTCCACATAGTTCTTGTTCTTCTTCATCCTTATGCGTCCTTCATCTTGACGTCGAGGGCGTCGCGCAGACCGTCACCCAGCAGGGTGAAGGCGAGCACCGTCGTAAGAATTGCCAGACCGGGCATGATCATCATCCAGGGGGCGGTCATCAGATACTGCTGACCGTCCTGAATCATCGAACCCCAAGAAGGCGTAGGCGGAATAACGCCCATGCCAAGGTAGGACAGAGCGGACTCGGTCAGAATAGCGCCACCGATGTTCATGGTTGCGTAAACCACGATGGAGGCAACGGAATTCGGGAAGATGTGACGCATGACGATACGGGCGTCGGATGCGCCCATAGCGCGAGCCGCATCAACGTAGTCGTTCTCCTTGACCGTCAGAATTGCCGAGCGGAAGACGCGTGCAATCGAAGGCCAGCCGAGAATACCGATGGCGATAAAGACGTTCTGGAGACCACGGCCGATAACGGCGATCATAGCGACAACGAACAGCACGTACGGGAACGCCAGGAAGATATCGGCGCAACGCATGATGATCGTATCCCAGATGCCGCCGTAGAAACCGGCGAGAGCACCCATGACCAGACCGATGACCGTCGAGATGGCGGTTGCCATAATACCGACGGAAAGTGAGACGCGGGCACCGTAGATAACACGGACCAGAATGTCACGGCCGAGAGCGTCGGTGCCAAACGGATGCTCGGCACACGGAGCCAAAAGTGCCGTCTCGGCCATAGTGGTCGAGTCGGATGCCGTCGGAGAGCCGAGCCAAGGCTGAGCCCACAGGTCGGCAGTCAAAGCGATCAGGACGACGATGACGATCCAGCAGACGCCGATGACGGCGAGCTTGTTCTTACGAAGACGCTTAAAAGCGTCGCCCCACAGCGTGCGGGACTTGGCGGGAGCAGATGCGGCCTTGGTGGCGGTAGCCTGCTCCTGAGACTGAGAATCAGTTTCCTGCATAAGACGTACCTCCCTTAGGCCTTATCCGACGGACCGCCAAGGCGGATGCGCGGGTCGAAGAATGCATAGCTGATGTCGACGAGCAGGTTGATCACCATAACGACGACGACGACGAGCGTAACGCCGCCCATAACGACAGGCCAGTCACGCATGCTGATAGCACGGTAGATCTCATAGCCAATGCCGGGCCAGTTAAAGACTGTCTCGGTCAGGATGGCACCCGAGAGCATAGCGCCAAAGTCGACACCAATATAGGTAACGACAGGGATGAGTGCATTCTTAAGCGCATGCTTGATGATGATCGCGCGATTGGAGAGACCCTTGGCCTTTGCCGTACGGATGTAATCCTGGTTCATGACGTCGAGCAGCTGCGAGCGCATGATGCGGGCAGCATAAGCGGTCGAAACCGAAGCCAGCGTGATGGTCGGGAGCACATAGTGCATCCAGTCCTGATACTGCGAGCTGGCGCCGCCGGCACCCGAGATCGGCATGGAGAATGCGCCGCCGGTGAGGTCCTTGAGGACGACACCAAAGAACAGCTGCAACAGCATACCGAGCCAGAAGGCAGGAACGGCAACGAGGATCGACGTGGTGAGCGTTACCAAAATATCCCAGAAGGAGTAACGTTTAACCGCCGATATGATACCCGCACCGATACCCATGATTGCCTCGAGCACGATGGCACACGCGGCAAGTTTGACCGTGTACGGATACTTCTGGGCAAAGATTTCCGTAACCGGCAGCTTGCGCTGGTACGAATTACCCAGATCGCCATGAAGCAGACCGTTCATGTAATACAAGTAACGGTCCACGAGCGACGTCTGAACGGGATCGCCGTTCTCGTCAAGGATTGCGTTGCCATCCTCGTCCGTCTGGACCAGGTGGTAGCGAACGCGAAGCTGAAGCTCCACCTCGGGGGCTAGAGCCTTGTCTCCACCGATCAACTTGATCGGATCTCCCGGCACAATATTCTGGAGGGCGAACAGAATCAGCGTAACGCCCAAAAATACCGGGATGAACTGAAGCACACGTTTAACGATGTACTTACCCATACCACTCCCCTATCTAGGGATTAACCTAAATGGGATGCCGATCGCCAGACCGGCATCCCAAAATTACCATCAGCCAGTTTACCCCAGGTTAGGGAGAACTGTATGTTTCCCATGAGGTCTACGTAAATGCTTGACCCTCACGGAAGCTGCAAAACTCTTAGGCGAGCTCAGCGGTACCCAGATCGGCGTGCTTCTGCGGATCAACGTAGAGGTACTTGACGCGGTCGGAGCCAGCGATGGTGTGCGTGTAGAACATCACCGGGATGACCGGGCAGTCGGCGGCGACCATAGCGTCGGCCTCCTGCATCTTGGCGATACGCTCATCGTCGTCAACGGTGGCACGAGCCTCGTCGACCTTGGCGTCAAACTCGGGGTTGTTGTAACCGGAGCGGTTGTCGCCACCGAGGGAGTCGGAGTGGAACAGCGGGTACAGGAAGTTGTCCATGATCGGGTAGTCGGCAATCCAGCCCAGACGACCAAACTGATAGTTGAAGTTCTGATACTGCTCGAGCAGGGCAGACCACTCGGGGGTATCGGAGGTAGCGGTAACACCAACCTTGGCGAGGTCGCCAATGATGGACTCCATGATCTCCTTGTGGCCGCCGTCCTGGTTGTAGGACAGGGTCACGTTGATGCCACGGTCGCCGTTGGCACCAGCGGGAGCAACCTTGTCGAGGTACTCGTTGGCCTTGTCGACGTCATAGGCGGCAAACTCCCATGCGCCCTCCTTGTAGCCGGCGATTCCCGGAGGAACGATGCCGTCGGCGGGGGTACGGGTGCCCTTGAAGATGGTCTTGCAGATGGCCTCACGGTTGATGGCCAGGGAGATGCCCTTGCGCAGGTCGGCGTTGTTGAACGGCTCGGCCGTGTTGTTGCAGGTCAGATAGTAGGTGGAAGGCTCAGCGCCGAGCAGCATGTGCTCGCCGTCACCCATGGTGTAGCCGTCCTTAGACTCGCCACGATCCTTCTTGGCGGCATCGATCTGAGCAACGGGAACGTCGCAGATGTCGAGGTTGCCGGCCTGGAACTCCTTGTAAGCGGTCTCAACGTCCTTGATGACCTGGAAGTGGATGGCGTCGATCTTGGCCTTGTCGCCATAGTAGTCGTCGAACTTCTTGAGGTTGATCTCCTGACCATCCTCCCACTTGCCGTCCATCATGAACGGGCCGTTACCGACCGGGGCGAGGTAGTAGTTCTTGACGTCGGACTCGGCGCACTCGGGAACCGGGGCAAGAGCCGGGTGAGAAGCGACGAAGGGGAAGTCGGCATAAGCGGTAGACAGCTTAACGACGAGAGTCTCGTCGTCGGGGCAGGTGACGCCCGTCAGCTCGTCAGCGTTGCCGGCAACCAGGTCGTCGTAGCCCTCAACCATGGAGAGGTGGTAGGAAACCTCGGAAGGACCGTACTCGGTAGCGATGGCCGACTTGGTGTTGACCAGACGCTCCCAGCCAAGCTTGAAGGACTTGGAGGTGACGTCGTCGCCGTTGTGGAACTTAGCCTTCTTGATCTTGAAGGTGAACTCGGTGGCGTCGTCGTTAGCCTCGAAGGACTCGCAAGCCAGCGGAACGATCTCGCCCTTCTCGTTGTCGTACTCGGTCAGAGCGTCGAACAGCTGGTAGTTGACCTGAGTGCCCTGATCCTCCTGGACGTTGTAGGGGTCGATGCAGACCGGGTTGTTGATGTAGAAGTTCAGCGTCGAACCGGACTCAGAACCGGAAGCGTCGCCACCCTTCTTGCCGCACGCGGCAAGAAAAGCCATGGAGCTCGCAGCGAGGGTGCCGCCAACAAAGGCGCGACGACCCATAACGGGCTGGTGGAACATAGAATCAGCCATGCCATCCTCCTTATGAGATAGGACAAAGAAATGTTCGGTCGGACACATGTCGAGACGACCCGATCCGAACCATCAAAACGCGACCCGTTGCTATGGCTGGTTATGCACAACAGGCCAACGTTTTGCAATACAGTAGCGCATTTTATGCACGATTTGGGGCTAATTCCGATTAACGGTCGAGAATTTCTTTAGTTGGGCGAAGTATGTGGGGATATTTTGACTCTGTTACAAGTCTGTAAACAAAAAGGGCCCCGCGCATGCGGGACCCTTTACAAACGTATAGGCGACGATGCTTAGTAGCCGACAATGCCCTGCGGGAAGAAGAACATGCACAGGACGACACACACGGCAAAAACGACGGCCATAATTACCGTCAGGCGATCGAGGTTCTGCTCCATGACGCCCGTGGCAGAGCTGGAGTTATACAGCGAGCTAGCGATCATATCCGAAACGCCGGTGCCCTTACCGGAATGCATCAGGACGAGAATCGTCAGCGCCACGGCAGAGACAGCCCAAACGACAAACAGAAGAATCTGGAACGGACCCATAGATAAGCTCCTTAATAGAACAATTCAAACTCCAGTACTGTACCACAACCCCCAACACTCCCCCACCTGCCATTTAGGGACGGGGTAGAAATGGCAGAAATACCAAAAAAGGGGGTCGTCCGGTTGTGGACAACCCCCTTACTAGAAAACGGTATTTGTTTTCTATTAGGCCTCGGTGGCGAGCACGCGACCCGTCATCTCGGCGGAAGGCTCAATACCAGCCATGGTGAGCATGGTCGGAGCGATATCGGAAAGACGGCCATCCTCGATACCGGCGAGCTTGGCCTTCTCATCAACGATGATGAACGGCACGCGGTTGGTGGTGTGAGCCGTAAACGGATGCTTGGAACCGTCGGAAGCAACGTCAAACATGTGATCGGCGTTGCCGTGATCGGCGGTAATCAGCGCAAAGCCGCCCTTGGCGAGAATCGCCGGGACAACCTTGGACAGGGCATCGTCAACAGCCTCGACGGCCTTGACGGCAGCGTCGAAGACACCGGTGTGACCAACCATGTCGCAGTTCGCGAAGTTCACGATGTAGAAATCAGCGCGATCCTCGTTGATTGCGGCGACGAGCTTCTCGGTAACCTCGGGAGCGCTCATCTCAGGCTGCAGATCGTAGGTAGCGACCTTGGGGGAAGCGACGAGCACGCGCTCCTCGCCCTCCTTGGGCTCCTCGATGCCGCCGTTGAGGAAGAACGTCACGTGGGCGTACTTCTCGGTCTCGGCGGTGTGCAGCTGCTTCAGGCCATTGGCGGCGATAACGTCGGCCAGGACGTTCTCGGGGAACGTCTTGGGGAAGGCGACCTCGACGTCAAACGTCGGATCGTACTCGGTCATCGTCACAAAGTGCGAAAGCTTGATCTGCTCGCGCTCAAAGCCGTCGAACTCCTTGTCCGTGAACACGCGGGTCATCTGACGAGCGCGGTCGGGACGGAAGTTGAAGAAGATGGCCGCGTCGCCCTCGTGGATGCCCTCGTTGTGGGCCGCGAAAGGCTCGACGAACTCGTCTCCGCGCGGATCCTTCTCGTAGTAGGCCTTGATACCGGCAACGGGGTCGGTATCGGCATCGGACGCGTTGACCATGACGTCGTAGGCGCGCTGGATGCGCTCCCAACGGTTGTCGCGGTCCATGGCCCAATAGCGGCCCGAAACGGTGGCAACGCGAGCGTCGCAACCGGTCTCCTCGGAGATCTTAGCCAGGAAGGCGCAGAACTCACTCATGTAGCCGGCGCCGGACTGCGGGTCGACGTCGCGGCCATCCATGAAGGCGTGGACGCGAACGGTCTTGACGCCATGCTGGGCAGCCATCTTGACCAGAGCCTCGACGTGGTTCATGTGAGAATGAACACCGCCAGGGCTCATAAGGCCCATGAGGTGGAGAGTCTTGCCTTCGGCCTTGACATCGTCCATAGCCTTGACGAAGACCTCGTTCTTGGCGATGGAGCCGTCCTTGATGGCATTGTTGATGCGCGAAAGCTCCTGGAACACGATGCGGCCGGCACCGATGTTGAGGTGACCCACCTCGGAGTTACCCATCTGACCGTCGGGAAGGCCCACGTCCTCGCCCGAAGCACCGAGCGTGGTGTGAGGATACTTCTCGTACAGGCTATCAAGGAAGGGCGTCTTAGCAGCGGCGACGGCGTTCTCGCCATCGGCCGGAGCCAGGCCACAGCCGTCCATGATGATCAGGAGTGCAGGAAGATGACGCTGTGCCATATGTCCTACTCGCCTGCCTTGACGACCATAGAGGCGAAGTCGGCAGCCTTG
The DNA here is from genome assembly GCA_902464035.1 of uncultured Collinsella sp. Taxonomy (GTDB): domain Bacteria; phylum Actinomycetota; class Coriobacteriia; order Coriobacteriales; family Coriobacteriaceae; genus Collinsella. Next base: position 8,497 of record CABQHT010000023.1, read on the forward strand.
AGCGAAGCGCCGCCCACGAGGGCGCCGTCAACGTCGGGCTTGGCGACGAGCTCGGCGATGTTGCCGGGCTTGGCAGAGCCACCATAGAGAACGCGGATGCCGTTAGCGAGCTCCTCGCCAAACATCTCCTTGAGGGTCTCACGGATAGCGCCGCAGACCTCCTGGGCGTCCTCGGCGGTAGCGGTCTTGCCGGTGCCGATAGCCCAGATGGGCTCGTAGGCGACGACGACCTGCTTGGGGCAGGTGATCTCAAGACCAGCAAGGCCAGCCTTGACCTGGTTCACGACGTGCTCGACATAGGTGCCAGCCTCGCGGACCTCGAGGGACTCGCCGCAGCAGAAGACGGGAACAAGACCGGCGGCAACGAGAGCCTTGGCCTTCTTGTTCTGATCCTCGTCGGTCTCGTGGAAGTAGTCGCGACGCTCGGAGTGACCGATGATGCAGTAGGTGCAGCCAGCGGACTTGAGCATGTCGCAAGAGGACTCACCGGTGAAGGCGCCCTTGGCCTCCCAGTACACGTTCTGTGCACCGAGGGCGATGGGGGCAGCCTGAATGCGGTCATGAACCGTGGTGATGTCAATGGTCGGAGGGCAGACGAGCACCTCGACGCCAGCCGGAACCTCGGGCAGAGCCTGAGCCAGCTCGTCGGCGAGCTTGGCGGCCTCGGCGACGTCGTTGTTCATCTTCCAGTTACCAGCGATAAGAAGGGTGCGATTAGGCATCGAGAAGCGCCTCCACTCCGGGCAGGGCCTTACCCTCGACGAGCTCCATGGAAGCGCCACCACCGGTGGAGATCCAGCTCATCTTGTCGGCCAGGTTGAACTTGTTGACAGCTGCGACAGAGTCGCCACCGCCAATGATCGAGGTGCAGTCGGCCTCGGCGACGGCCTCGGCGATAGCCTGGGTGCCGTGAGCGAAGTTGTCGAACTCGAAGACGCCCATGGGGCCGTTCCAGAACACGGTCTTGGCGCCCTTGACGGCCTCGGCGTAGAGCTCCTCGGTCTTGGGGCCGATGTCCATGCCCTCACGATCGTCAGGGATAGCGTCTGAAGCGACAACCTCGGGGACAGCGTCCTCGCCAAAGTGATCGGCAACGCGGTTGTCGATGGGGAGCAGGATCTTGACGCCCTTCTCCTCGGCCTTCTTGAGCATCTCGCCGGCGCGCTCGACCCAGTCCTCTTCCTTGAGGGACTGACCGACGGTCAGGCCCTGAGCCAGGAAGAAGGTGTAGGCCATGCCGCCACCGATGATCAGGGTGTCAGCGGAGTCGATGAGGTGATCGAGAACGCCGATCTTGGAGGAGACCTTAGAACCGCCGACGATAGCGACGAAGGGGCGCTCGGGCTCGGCGAAGATGCCGGTCAGCGTGTCGACCTCCTTCTCGAGCAGGAAGCCGGCGACGGCAGGCAGGTAAGCGGCGGGGCCCACGACGGAACCCTGGGCGCGGTGAGCGGTGCCGAAGGCATCGAGAACGAAGACGTCACCATAGGAAGCGAGGGTCTTGGCGATCTCGGGATCGTTCTTCTTCTCACGCTTGTCGAAACGGACGTTCTCGAGAACCAGGACCTTGCCCGGCTCGACGGCGGCAACAGCCTCAGCAGCCTTCTCGCCGTAGGTGTCGGCGACAAAGGCAACATCGAGACCAGAGAGCTCAGCGAGCTTCTTGGCGACAGGCTCAAGGGAGAGCTCAGGCTGGAAGCCGGTGCCCTCGGGACGGCCGAGGTGGCTCATGAGGATGACGCGAGCGTTGTGCTCAACGAGGTAGTTGATGGTGGGCAGGGCAGCCTTGATGCGGGTGGTGTCGCCAACGACGCCATCCTTGATAGGCACGTTGAAGTCAACGCGGACGAGAACGCGCTTGCCGTCGACATCGATGTCGCGGACGGTCTTCTTGGTAAAGGCCATGTTTGCTTCTACCTTTCGTACGTGTCTGCCTCCCATTACGGCAGACGATTTCCTATAAAAAGGGCGCGACCCTAGGGTGTAAGCCCTATAAGGCCGCGCCCTTCTTTAGACGCTCAACGAGCTATTCGCTAAAAGCTAAATTAAGCAACGAACTTCTCGAAGTACTTGATGGTGCGGACCATCTGAGAGGTGTAGGAGTTCTCGTTGTCGTACCAAGAGGTGACCTGAACGAGGGTCTGGCCGTTGCCGAGGTCAGAGCACATGGTCTGAGTGGCGTCGAAGATGGAGCCGTGGGTCTCGCCGATGATGTCGGTGGAGACGATGTCGTCCTCGTTGTAACCGAAGGTCTCGGAGATGGTGGAAGCGTAGGCCTTCATAGCGGCGTTGACCTCGTCGACGGTGACCTTCTTGTCAACAACAGCGTAGAGGTTGGTGATGGAGCCGGTCGGCGTCGGGACGCGCTGGGCGGCACCGATGAGCTTACCGTTGAGCTCGGGGAGAACCAGGCCGATAGCCTTGGCAGCACCGGTGGTGTTGGGGACGATGTTGACGGCGCAGGCGCGGCTACGACGCTTGTTGCCCTTGCGCTGCGGGCCGTCGAGCGGCATCTGGTCGCCGGTCCAGGCGTGAATGGTGGTCATGATGCCGGACACGATGGGAGCGAAGTCGTTCAGACCCTTGGCCATCGGGGCGAGGCAGTTGGTGGTGCAGGAAGCAGCGGAGATGATGTTGTCCTCAGCGGTCAGCGTCTCGTGGTTGACGTTGTACACGATGGTGGGCAGATCGCTGCCGGCCGGAGCGGAGATGACGACCTTCTTGGCGCCAGCGTTGATGTGGGCCTGAGCCTTAGCCTTGCTGGTGTAGAAGCCGGTGCACTCGAGAACGACGTCGACGTCGAGGTCGCCCCAAGGCAGGTTGTTGGCGTCGGCCTCCTTGTAGATCTTGATCTCCTTGCCGTCAACGGTGATGGAATCCTCGCCAGCAACGACCTCGTGATCGCGAGCGTAGTTGCCCTGCGTGGAGTCGTACTTCAGCAGGTAAGCGAGCATGTCGGGAGAGGTGAGGTCGTTGATAGCGACGATCTCGGAGCCCTCATGACCGAACATCTGACGGAAAGCCAGACGACCGATGCGACCGAAGCCGTTAATAGCAACCTTTACTGCCATTGTGTCTCCTTTCGTAAGGCCCCCGCAAGCTACAGCGCCCGCCGTTGAGGCCCACAAACTAACCACTCGCCTAATATACCTTTTTTTTGACTTGAATTTCACGAGAATAGTCGAAATTGAAAATCAAATTTACGTTAAAACGTTTTAAAGAATAAAATAGCAGCTAAATCCGTATATAAGTCGATACTATAAACTACCTGTTTGCTTCAATGAGCTTTTCAAGCCTCAAAACTCGATGGTAGAGGGCCGACTTCGACAAGGGAGGGTCAGCCATCTCCCCTAAATCACGCAGCGACAGATCGGGATAGCGCTCGCGCAGGTCGCAAAAGACCGCCAAGGCATCCGGAAGCGCATCGCGAAGGCCGCGCTGCTCGAGCTCATCGATAAGCGCAAGCTGATGTTGGGCAGCACCGGCGCTTCTGGTCTGGTTGGCGAGCTCGGCGTTCACGCGACGGTTCACATCGTTCTTAACCAACTTGACCGCGCGCGCCTCCTCAATCTCGGCAACGCTGCGCTTGGCACCAATCAGCTTTAATAAATGCTCGATTTCCTCAGCGCTCTTAATGTACACGGCATATGACCCCCGTCGTGCATTAACACGAGCATGGACCCCAATCTGCCCCAACAGGTCGCAAAGCCCCTTAGCATATTGCTCGCCCTGCACCGCGATCTCCAAATGAAAATCGCCGCGTGGATCGGCCACGAAGCCGCCCGCGATGAGCGCGCCGCGGATGTAGGCAAGCCTGCAGCAGGGACGGGCAACGATGTGTCGGGGAACACCAGCGACGAGCCCTCCCCTGCGGTCTAGAATGCCCAGCAGCACCAGAGCCTTGTCCAGGTCGGGTTGATCGGGCAGGGTAATGAGATAGTTACGGACCTTATGCAAGACCGATTTACGAACGGTGAATTCCGTTTTGAGCTTAAGGATGCGATGCGTCAGCGTGATCATCGTGCGCGCGACGGCTCCCGTCTCAGTCGCAACTGTCAAACGATACCGCCCAGAGCCGGTAAGCGAGAGCGTACCACTCACGCGCGTGAGGGCGGCAAGTGTCGACAAGTCGCAGTATTCACATTCGGGTTCGCAGCGCGCAAGCTCGTCGCGCACCTCAGCGGTAAATGACATGCAGGCCTATGCCTTCGTGTTGGCGCGCGACAGATCGCGGTGGGAGATGCTCACGTGATACTGGGCGCCTTCCAGGTAACGGGCCGTGGCCTCGGCAATGGCGACGCTACGGTGCTGTCCGCCCGTGCAGCCGATGGCGATAGAAAGCTGCGGTTTACCCTCCGCGATATAGCCCGGCATCACCGTATCGAGCAGCTGTGTCCAAGCCTTCCAAAACTCCTGCGTCTTGGGATGGTCCAGAACAAAATCGGAGACCTTTTTATCGAGACCGGTCATCGTGCGCATCTCGGGATCGTAGAACGGATTGGGCAGGAAGCGGACGTCGATCATAATGTCCGCCTCGACGGGCATGCCGTGCTTAAAGCCAAACGAGAACACGTGGACGTCCATGAGCTGTTGGTCGGACAGTTCGGAAAATGCCATACGTAGCTTGTTGCGCAGCGCAGAGGTGCGCAGACGGCTCGTGTCGATAATCATATCGGCTCGATCGCGCACGCCCTGCAGCTGAAGGCGCTCGCGCTGAATGGCATCGGCCGTAGTCTCCCCCGGCTTGGCAATGGGATGACGGCGGCGATTTTCGCTGTAGCGACGAATCAGCACCTCGTCAGAAGCCTCCAGAAACACGATGTCGCAGCTCATCTCGCGCTCTTCGAGCGCGGCGACCGCATCGAGCAACTCGTCAAACAGTCCTTGGCTACGCAAATCGCAGGTGACGGCGAGATGCCTGCCCACGCCCGTATTGATGCCGACGAGCTCGGCAAGCTGGGCGATCAGACGCGGAGGCAAGTTGTCGATGCAAAAATAGCCCATGTCCTCGAACACGTGCATGGCCTGTGTGCGGCCCGAACCGGACATTCCGGTGATGATGACGATATCGGGGATGCGCTCCGAGCGCTCCGCCGCATCCATGGCATCTCCCTTTTGCATGTGCTGCCTCCCAAAAACAAGCGCGGGACCCAGCAACCCGGATCCCGCGCGGTCAATTGCCTATATTGAGTATACCGCCCCGAGCGGATACGAGGCCCGTCTTACGCCTCAAGCGCAGCCTTGAACCAACTCGTAATACTCGTGGGGTGCGTGATGGCGGTGCCGACGACAACGGCCCAGGCGCCAGCATCGATCGCGGCGCGAGCCTCCTCGGGCGTGTGCACGCGGCCCTCGCAGATGATGGGAAGACCGGGGAATTCCTCGGTCGCCTGACGCAGGAGTGGCAGATCGGGACCGTCGGCCATAGTGCAGTCGATGGCGGCGACACCGTGAGAGAGCGTGGTGGATACCAGGTCGAAGCCCATATCAACCGCACGGCGAATGTCCTCGATGGTGGCACAATCCGCCATCAGGAGCACACCCTCCTCGTGCAGCGGACGGAAGGTATCCTCGACCGTCTTGCCATCGGGGCGCGGACGATCGGTGGCGTCGATCGCCACGATATCGGCACCAGCAGCAACGCAGGCGCGGGCGTGACGCAGCGTCGGCGTGATGTAAACGCCCTCGTGTCCATCCTTCCACAGGCCAATAACAGGAACCTCACAGCGACCCTTAATGGCGGCAATGTCGGCAAGGCCCTGACAGCGAATGGCGGCGGCGCCGCCGAGTTCGCAAGCGCGAGACATTTGAGCCATGGTCTCGGGCGTACGAAGCGGCTCGCCCATATACGCCTGAACGCTCACGACGAGCTTGCCCTTCAGGGATTGAATCAAAGGATCGACGGTCATAAGGCTGCAACCTTTCTCAGAACAGCCTCCCGAGGCGTGCTGCCTCGGGAGGCTCCTACAGCAGATACGTTTACTTCAACGAGGCGAGAAGATGCTCGGCGGCACCGATGAGCGGCGCGTCGCCCTCCAGAGAACCGATGAGGATCGGCGTGTCCTGAAGCGGATCGAGCGCCTGGCTGGCATAGCCCTCGTGCACCGAATCCTTCCACGTCTGCGAACGCCAATCGGGACCCTGGTGAATCACGCCGCCCGAAAGCACGATGACCTCGGGGTCCAAGATGTTGGCGAGCGAGCCTAAGCTGGCGCCCAGTGCAAAGCCGGCGTCATGGATGACCTCGGTCGCCTTTGCGTCGCCTGCACGGCACAGGTCGTTCACATCGCGACCGACCGAAGGACGGCTGGGGTCGACGCGGCCAAAGCGCTCATCGTACATACGACCAATGGAAGTGCCCGAAGCAACCGACTCCAGATGGCCGGAACGCCCGCAGGCGCAGGGAATGCCGGCGGCAGCCGAGCACTCGATGTGGCCCATATGGCCAGCAGCACCATGGAAGCCCTGCATCACGCGGCCGTTCTCGACATATGCGCCGCCGATGCCCGTACCGATGCCAAGACACAAGACGGAGAACTTGCCCTTGCCGACGCCCCAGTGGGCCTCGCCCAGAGCATGAGCCTGCACGTCGCCTACAACGGCAACGGGAAGACCGAGATCCTCGCGCAGACGCGGCCCCAACTGAACGCCGGACCAGCCGGGCATGATCTCGTTGGCATACGCGATAGCGCCCGTCTTGGGATCGACGACACCCGCGGCACCGATACCGACGCCAAGGACCTCGACATCGGGATTCGCCTCGAGAGCAGCCTTGATGGACGCCTCGATACGCTGGAAGACGGCCTCGCCGCCCTCCTGGGCCTCGGTAGGAACCTCGGCCTCAAAAACGGGATGGGGCACGCTGCCATCAGCCGGATACTCCATAATGGCAGTCGCGATCTTAGTTCCGCCGATATCGACAGAGCAGACGTACTTGTTCTCCATGTCGCTCTCCTTCGGAGATAAAAAACAACTACAGGAAATGCGCCGTCAGGCTAGCCGTCACAGCGCGGGTAAAGGTTTTCCAGGTGCCCGAGATCGCCGAGAAACCGTGTGGCCATTGACCTAATGGGTCATGGCCACACGGTTGAACGGCGAGGTCGGGTGCCTGGGGAAGCTTTACAGGAGACCGTTGTCCTGGAGGACCTTCCTAATCGCCTCGACGTTCTCGCCGGTCATGGCCTTCACCGGGCGCGGCATGGTCGGGCTGTCGAAGATGCCCATGAGGTTCATAGCGGTCTTGAAGGCACCGACGCCACCGGCATAGCCCTGAACGCCCGAGGTGACATCCCAGATGTGGGAGATCTCGTTAAGGCGATCCTGCTCGGCCTTGACGGTAGCCCAGTCGCCGGCCTGAGCGGCCTTCCACTGGCGCACATAGCCCTCGGGCTCAACATTAGCGAGACCCGGGACGGAACCATCGGCGCCACCGAGGTAAGCGCCGTCGACGACAACCTCGTGACCGGTGAGGATACTCATCGGATGGCCGTTCTTCTCGTTCTCCTGAACGAGGTAGCGGAACGAGATGTCATCACCCGAGGAATCCTTGACGCCAGCAAGGACGCCCTCGGCGCCGAGCTTGGCAAGGAGCTTCCAGGGGAGCTTGGTGTGAACGCAGACGGGAATGTCATAGGCAAAGATGGGCAGGTCGAGCTCCTCGTGCAGGATGCGGAAGTGCTCCTCGACCTCGGTCATGCCCTGCAGGGCATAGAACGGGCAGGTGGCGACAAGCGCATCGGCGCCAAGCTCCTGAGCGACCTTACCGTGCTCGATCATGCGCTCGGTCTCGGTATCGATGATGCCGACCAGGACGGGCACGCGGTGGTCGACGATACGAACGGCCTCGGCAATGATCTGGCGACGACGCTCATCGGTGGAGAAAACGACCTCGCCCGAAGAGCCCAGGAAGAACAGGCCATCGACGCCGGCATCGATCATGCGGTTGATGCTGCGCTCAAAGGAGGCAACGTCGAGCTGGTGGTCTTCGGTATCGGGAACAACGACGGGAGGGATAACGCCGGTGAATTTCTGAGTTGCCACAAGAATCTCCTTAGTTGTCTGGCGGGCGGCCCTATGCCACCCACTCTTGTTGGCAGTGTCCAGGCCGTCTAGGCCAAAGAACACGGGTAGAACGTTTGGTTAAAAAAGTCGATGACTTCGTTTTCGAACGCGTTGATGCGCTCATGAGCGTATTTGGCATAGATGATATGCCTCCGGTCACACTCAAGACCGTTGAATACGGCAAACTGGCCCTTGGAATCGCACACGGCATCCATGAGCGATGTGCCCATGAGCACCGATCCACGCACCCGAGACGACAACGCCTCGAGGCCACCGGGAATTGGATTGGCAACCGCCGTGCAGGCGAGGCCCCGCTCGTCCAGAGCAGAAACCGCCAGCGCGACTCCGCCGCCAAGGCCCTCGCCCCATGCAAAGATGCGGTCGGGGTCCACGCCATCAAGATTGCGCGCCACCTTCGCCATCGCGCAACCCCAACGGACGCGCTTGACAAAAGCAGGAGAGGCAATCCCCTGCTGCAGCTCGCTGGATCCAATCGCCTCATCGTCCAGCGCAAGCACGGCATATCCCATGGCCGCAAACCTCGTCATGTGATGCCATCCCCGCACGGGTCGGTCGATGTCGTGAAACATCAGACATAGCGGCACAAGCTCGGATGCTCGGGCGCGACCGGCAGGCTCGATCAAACGCGCGTGGACCACATCGCCACTAAGCTCAAAGGAAACCTCGGAGTAGCGGGCATACGGATTGGCGAAATCGATCGCCGTAATACTTGGCCCGCAAACCTCAAGGTCCGAAGCGGCTATCTCTAATTCGGAAACATCCGCAGAAGCATCACCGCGCCAATCCCGGAAATCAGCGAGCCTTGACGAGACCGTTCCGGGAATCCCCACAAGGTCGGAGACAATCAGCTCATTGACATTGCTCTCGCACTTAGACATGAGCCTCCCCTCCCTTGCAGAAAAACGGAATGATCAGATCGTCAAAATCCTGAATCTCCTCGTGGCCAAAGCCTTCAAAGAACTCATGACGCTTTTCACAGGTCAGGTTGTTATAGACCGCAAGCTGCGTCGCTGGCGGACAGACGGTATCGGCTGTGCCGGTGCCAAACAGCACGGGGCATTTGACCATAGGGGCAAAGTTCTTGGAATCGAAGTACGCCAGCTTGGCATAGGCTTCGTCGATACGAGTCGAGTCCTCGTCAAACCAGCGAGACCAATAGCGCAGGCCCTCGTAGGCAATGTCGTCGGCATCCAAATCCCAGACCAGGCGGAAATCCGACAGGAAGGGATAGAGGATGGCGGCGCGATTGATAAGCTCGCTGTTAAGTGCACAGGTCGCAATGCCCAAACCGCCGCCCTGCGACGCGCCGTTCACAAACACACGGGCAAGATCGATGCCCTCGAGCTCGCGAACGATGCGGCACAGGATGCGAATATCTTGGTGCAAGCGGACATAGTAGAGGTTGGCCGGATCGCCGTCGATACCGGCGACGATATGGCCCGCGACCGTTGTGCCCTCAAATCCACCAATGTCCTCGGAGGGACCTCCTTGGCCGGGGCAGTCGAGGGCGATGAGTGCCATGCCCATGCCCGCAAACGACGCCTGCTCAAACCAGCTGCGGCTTGCACCCGGATACCCATGGAACTGAAGTGCCAATGGCACGGGCTCGTCCGAGACGGGTTTAAGGTACTTGGCATGCAGGCGAGCGCCACACATGCCGGTATACCAGAGGTCGAAAAGCTGGCAGGTCACGGCATCGGTGACCGATGCCGTCTCGATCGCATAGTCAAGCCCGACGGCGTCGGCCTCGGCCATGCGATCCTTCCAAAAGAGATCGAAATCTGATGGACGGGGCATGGCGCCTCGATATTCACCAAATTGATGTTGCAGCTCCTGAGCACTTGGCATGGCTCGTGAACCCAACCTTTCGAAATCGCAACGGAGGTGCGCCCGGCAAGGGAACCGGGCGCACGGGAGGGAAAGCGAGACTACTCGCCGAGCTTGGGATGCAGCAGCGACGGCGCAGCGCCGAGCAGCATCTTGGTGTAGGGGTCCTGGGGGTGCTGGAAGACCTGCTTGGCCTCGCCCTGCTCGACGATCTTGCCGCCATTCATAACGATGATGTCGTCAGAGATATAGCGGACCGTCTGGATGTCATGGCTGATGAACACCATGGCCAGGCCGAGCTCCTTCTTAAGGTCGGTCAGCAGGTTCAGAATCTGCGCGCGGACCGAAACGTCCAGAGCCGAGGTGGGCTCGTCGGCGATGATGGCATCGGGGTTCAGCGACAGGGCACGGGCAATTGCGACGCGCTGGCGCTGGCCGCCCGAAAGCTGACCGGGAAGAACCTCGGCGGCGGAGCTGGGCAGACCGGTGAGCTCCAGGAGTTCCTTGACGCGCTTCTCCTGTTCGGCCTCGGTGCCCAGATTGTGGACGCGCATGGGATCGAGCAGCTGCTCGCGAACGACCATGCGGGGGTTGAGCGCCGTGGCCGGGTTCTGGAACACGACCGAGATGACGCGACCCATGTGGCGACGGTCCTCGGCGGTACGCTTGGTTACGTCCTTGCCCTTAAAGTAGACCTTGCCGCTCGTGGGGGCCTGCAGGCCGCACATGACGTTGGCGGTGGTGGACTTACCGCAACCGGACTCGCCGACGATGCCGATCGTCTGACCGGGCATGAGCCTAATCGTTACACCCTGGACGGCGTGAACCAGGTTGGGGTGCAGAATCGAGCCGGTACGGGTCCTAAAGGTGACGTGGACGTCATCAAGGAAGATGATCGGCTCGACGCCGTTGACTGCGGTCTCGCTCATCTACATCACCTCCGCGTGAGGGGTCAAACCATTTGCCTTGAGCACCTCGTCGGGGAGCTCGGAATAGAAGTGCTCGGTGCCGGGCACGCGCTTGAAGACCGGACGGGTGTCCAGGCCAATACGCGGATGGCTCGAGCGGGGCGCGAAGCGATCGCCCTTGGGGAAATCGCGCGGGCTCGGAACGGCGCCGGGCACCTGGTGCAGGCGGCCCGAACCGCTCTCGATGGACAGAACGGAACCCAGAAGACCGCGGGTGTACTCGTGGATCGGGTTAGTGAGCAGCTCCTTGGTGGGCGCCTGCTCGATAACCTGGCCAGCGTACATAACCGTGATGTTGTGGGCGACCTCGGCGACCAGCGCCAGGTCGTGCGAAACGAAGATCATGGCAAAGCCGAGCTTGGCCTGAAGATCGTTGAGCAGCTTGATGACCTGCTTCTGGACGGTAACGTCCAGAGCGGTCGTGGGCTCGTCGCAGATGACCAGCTTGGGGTCGCGGGTAAGGGCCATAGCGATCAGGACACGCTGACGCTGGCCGCCGGAAAGCTCGTGCGGATAGCTCTCGAGCGTGCGCTTGGGATCGAGGCCGACGAGCTCCAGGAGCTCCTCGGCGCTGCGGGTTCCGCCGCGCTTGGTGAGCTGCTTCATCTGGGCAGAGATGAGCATGGAGGGGTTGAGCGAGGACAGGGCGTCCTGATAGACCATAGCGATATCGGTACCGCGCAGGCCGAACCACTCCTTCTTGCTCATCTTGAGCAGGTCACGGCCCTCCCAGAGGACCTCGCCGGAAAGGTGCTCGTCCTCATCGGTCAGGCCCATGATGGCCAGCGTGGTGATGGACTTACCGCAACCGGACTCGCCCACCAGGCCCATGGTCTGACCAGGACGGACGTCAAAGTTGACATGGTCGACAACGTTAATGTCACCGTGATGCTCAAACTGGATGCAGAAATCGCGGACCGAAAGGATCGGTTCGACAGACTCGTCAGGCACATGGCGATCGTCACGCTTGAGCTCGACATCGCGCAGGGCACCAAGGCGAGCGGAGAGGGACTGGGCCTGCTCCTTGTAGGCGCGAACGGGGTCGGAGACCAGCAGGTCGGCCTCGCGACGCTTGGAGGAATCGGTCGGATCCAGGGCGGCGGAGGGAGCAGCGGCCATAGCGTCGGTAATGCCCTCGGAGAGGATGTTGAGCGCCAGGCAGGTGATCATGATGGCCAGGCCCGGGAACAGTGCCTGCCACCAACGGCCGGCGAGCACGCCGCCGCGGGCGTCGGCGAGGATGTTGCCCCAGGTAGCGGTGGGCTCCTGAATACCAGCGCCGATGAAGGTCAGCGAGGCCTCGAAGATGATGGCGTCGGCGACCAGGGTAACGGTGAAGACCATGATCGGGGCGATGCAGTTACGCAGAACATGCTTGATCAAAATCCACGGAGCCTTGGCGCCGGAAACGATGACCGCGCGGACATAGTCCTCGCCGTACTCGGACACGATGTTGGCGCGCACGATACGGGCAATCTGCGGAGTGTACATAAAGCCGATGGCGAAGATGATCGACGGCACGGAGTTGCCCAGGATGGAGACGAAGACGGCCGCGAGGGCGATGCCCGGGATAGACATGATGATGTCCAGGATACGCATGATCGTCTCGGAAACGGCCTTGCGCGAAACCGCCGCAAGGGCGCCCACGACCGAGCCGCAGACCAGAGCCATGGCAGTGGCGCCAAAGCCGATAATCAGCGAGTAACGACCACCGTAGAGCATGCGCGACAGAATGTCGCGACCCTTATCGTCGGTACCGAAGATAAATCCGTTGCCGGGAGCCTGGCGAGCCGTAAAGATCTCGACCGGGCTATAGGGGGCAAGAAGGGGTGCCAGAATCGCAGTCAGGGCGACCAGCACCAACACGACGGCGGCAATCTTAGAAGACAGCGTCATCTTCTTCCAGCCACCGAGCTTGAGCCCCTTGGAGGCAGCCTTCTCGAGCTGCTCGGTTTGCTTCTCTCGAATCTTTACCATAATCTACACCGTCCTGATGCGCGGGTTGATGAGCAGGTAGAGCATGTCAACCACGATGTTGATGATGATGAAGGCAAGAGCAACGACGATGACGACGCCTTGAACCAGGTTCGCCTCGTTGCCCTGAACGCCCTGCAGGATCGCGGTGCCCATGCCGGGGAGGTTGAAGATAACCTCGATGACGACGGCGCCGCCCATGAGGTAACCGATCTTAAGACCGAGGGTGGTGACCGGGGTGATCAGCGCATTGCGAAGTACGTTGATGCCGACGACGACCTTCTCGGGAACGCCGGCGCCGCGAGCCATACGGACATAGTCCTTGTCGAGCTCCTCGACCATGGCCGTACGCACGATACGAGTCATCTGACCCGTCAGCGGGAAGGCAAGAGCAATGGCGGGCATGATCATACGTCCCAGATAGCCAGCCGGGTTGGTGGTGAAGTGAGGCAGAGCACCGGACGCCGGAAGCACCTTAAGGTAGGAAGAGAACAGCAGAATCAACAGAACGGCAAGCCAGAACGACGGGGTTGCCAAGCCGGCGATGGAGAAGACGCGGATCACTTGGTCCGGCCATTTATCGCGATACAGTGCCGCGATGACGCCGAGTAAAAACGAAACGACCGCACCGATGGCAAGACCGATGAAGGTCAGCTGCATCGTGACGGGCAGGGCAGTGGAGATGCGCTTGGCAACGGAGTTGCGAGCAGCACCATAGGTGCCCATGTCGCCATGGATCAGATCGCCCATGTAGCGCACGTAGCGCACGGGCCAGGGGTCGTCCAGACCATACTTCTCATGGTACTCGGCAACCGCCTCGGGCGAGGCACCGTCACCCAACGCCGTATAGGCGGGGTCGGTCTTGGAGAACGACATCAGGAAGAACACCAGGACGGTGACGCCCAATGCCATGATCGGCAGCGCCACGAGACGCCTTCCAATCAAACGTAGCAAGTTGTTCACGTTCTCTCCCCTTTCTTTTGTCGGTAGGACCAACTGGTATATGAGTACGGATACTCATTACAAGACCCGAGCGACGTCGAGGTCGCCCGGGTCTTTGTTTCAACTATGAGGACGTTGCCTTACGATCGACGCCCTGCATATGACTCAAGCGAGTCTTACGCCTTGACGGTCGCGACGCCCCTGAAGGACATGCTCGTCGTGCCGATGCCCTTGAAGCCATCGAGGGCCTCGCCGTTGGGCGCGGTGGACGGATCGTCCCAGGAAGCGGAGACGGTCTTAACGTGGACAACGGGGTACAGAACGGCGTTGTCGGCGATGATGTCGAAGCACCCGTTCCACTTCTTCTGCTGCTCGTCGCCCTCGGCGGCAAGAGCCTCGTCCATGAGACCGTGGAGCTTCTCCCACTCAGCGGACTCCTTCCACGGGCAACGGGTCTGCATCCAGACGTTGTCGCCATACCACCAGTTGAGCAGCAGGTCGGGATCGGCGCCGAAGCAGGACGGATCGCCAGGGGCGAGGAGGATGTCGTAGGCCTCGCCGCCGTCGATGGCAGCGTAGGTGGCAGCCGAGGTGTCGGTCTGGATGGTCACATCGAAGCCGAGAGCGTCGAGGTCGTTCTTGACCTGAGCGGCCATACCCTTGATCTGCTCGTTGTCGGTGGTGCGCAGGGTGATGGCGCCCGGAGTGATGCCAGACTCCTCGATGAGCTTCTTGGCCTTCTTGGCGTCAGTCTTGTACACCGTGGAAGCCTCATGGTAGTTGGTGAAGCTCTTGGGCAGATAGCAGCTGGCAGCGGTGGCAAGGCCGGCGAAGGTGTTGCTGATCATCTTCTCGGTGTCGAGCGCGTACATAACGGCCTGACGGACCTTGACGTTGTTCCAAGGCTCCTTGGCGACGTTGAACATAACGAAGCGGGTGCCGAAGCCCTGAACGTTGTCGATCTTGCAGCCAGCGCTCTCGAGCTGGTCGACGGCGTCAGCGGTGACGAGCTCCATGACGAGCGTGGAGCCTTCCTGCTGAGCGGTGACGCGAGCAGTGGGGTCGGTCAGGATGCTGTACTGGATCTTCTCGTCCTCGGCAGCATATTCACCGTTGTACTCGGGGTTGGGAACCAGGGTGATCTCGGTATCGGAGATAGCATCGTACATCCACGGGCCAGAACCGATCGGCTGCTTGGCGCGATCCTCCTCGGTCTGGGTAGCCGGGGTAACGCGGATGATGGCCAGACGGTCCTTGAGCAGGGAGAAGTTGGGGACCTTGGTCTTGACCGTCACGGTGCTGGCGTCCTTGGCCTCGATGGACTCGAAGGGCTGGAAGAACGGAGCATAGGTAGCGGAAGCGGCGCAAGCGGTGTAGGAGGCGACCACGTCGTCAGCAGTGACCTCGGTGCCATCGGAGAACTTGGCACCCTTGCGGATGGTGACCTCGAAGGTGGTGTCGTCCACGGACTTGGGATCGTCGGTGGCGAGCTCGTTGAAGGTGCTGTAGTCGTGGTAATCGATGCCGTAGAGGCCCTCGATGACGTGCCAGTTAGCGCCCAGGCCCACGGCGGAGCCGGTGCTGGCGGGATCGAAGCTGGACGGAGCGTAAGCGGAACCGGCGGTGATCACGCCGCCGCCACGGTTAGCGGAATCGGTGGAACCGGAAGCGGAACCCTCGTCGCTAGAGCTGCCACCGCAGCCGGTGAGACCAAGGCCGGCGACGGCAGCGACGCTGCCGGTGAGGCCGAGGAACGAACGCCTGGACATACCCTTGTTGATGATGGCCATGTCTTCTCCTATCAATAGAGAATCTTACCCGGGAGCACCTAGACTTGCCCCCGCGCAACTTGCGGACGATATATACCTTACCTACCGACAAACCCAACTTGGGTGCCGCGCTCGGCGACCGATACGTACATCCGCTTGAACGGTATTTACTACCGTTCACCGAATTCGTTGACAAATGAAACGCCAGACAGTATGTATCGACGAGGTGAGATATCAGTCTTCGTCAACCCGCAGGATAGCAGTGCTTTTAGCGGGGTGGAGTCAAACGTTTTAGCGTTAATAAAAGCCGAAATCGACAGGCAATCGTAGCGAAATAAACGGTTGAAAATCACGCAAACATGTATACCAGTTGTTTACGGGTGCGCTTAGCTTTCGGAACGATTTGCCGATGCCTCGTCGCGCTCGGCATTCCACGCAACGAGAGCCTCGTGGACCGCCTTGGCAACATCGGCCGGAACGCCGCGAACCTCGGCGATTTCTTGCTCGCTCGCCGCACGCAGTCGTTTCATCGAACCAAAATGACGCATAATCGCACGTTTTCTGGTAGGTCCCACGCCCGGAACGTCGTCGAGCACCGAAACCGTCATGGCCTTATCGCGCAATTCACGATGGAACGTAATGGCAAAACGGTGTGATTCGTCGCGCACCTGTTTGATCAGATAGAGCGAAGCAGACCCCGTCGGCAGCACGACAGGGGTCTCGTCCCAGGGCACGAAAACCTCCTCGTCGGCCTTTGCCAAGCCGCAAACTGGTATATCGAGCCCAAGGGCCTCAAGTTGCTTGATTGCGGCGGTCAATTGCGGCTTGCCGCCATCGACAACGAGCAAATCGGGGCGCGAGCCAAAGCGCTCGTCGGCCATACGCTCCGGGGCATAGCGTCGTCCCAGAACCTCGGACATCGACACGAAGTCGTTTGCCTCGTCCAATTCGGCCTGGATTTTAAAACGACGATACTGGCTCTTGTCGGCGCGCCCGTTGGTAAACACCACCATCGAGGCGACCGTAAAGGTGCCATGCAGCGTCGAGATATCGAAGCACTCGATACGCAACGGCGGCGATGGCAGCGCCAACGCACTTTCGAGCTCCAGGAGCGCTTGATTGGTGCGATCGTCAGCGTACCCCGTTCGCATCATGTAGCGCATGAGGGCATGGCGCGCATTTTTGGATGCCATATCGAGCAGACGGTGCTTTTCGCCACGCTGCGGCCTATGGAGATGACAGGAACGCTCACGCTTGCCCGCAAGCCACTCCCCCAGCGCCTCCGCATCCTCAAGCTCGACGGAAAGGTTGACCTCAGCTGGAATATCAGCCGTCTCGTCGTAATAGCGCTTAAGAAAGCCCGACTGGAGCTCTTCCTCGTCAACATCAAGACCCTTGTCGAGAATGAACTCGCAGGTGCGAACTGTTCGACCCTCGCGAACGACGAAGACGCAAGCGGCGGAGATGGTCTCCTCGCGATAGAAACCGATGACATCTATATCGACACTGGAGGGAAAAACGACTTGCTGACGATCGTCCAGACCCCTGATGACCTCCAAACGACGTTTGACGCGTGCCGCGCGCTCAAAGTCGAGCGCCTCAGCGGCATCCGTCATCTCGGAGGTCAGCTCATCGACGACATCCTTGCGATGGCCCGACAAAAAGCGCTCGACACGCTTGACGTTCTTGGCATAGTCTGCCGGGGAAATCGCGCCGACACACGCACCCGGGCCGCGCCCGACATGGTAGTCAAAGCAGGGGCGCCCGTTTTGCGCGCAAATCATATTGACGATGTCTTCCTCGCCCTTGTGGGACTCGACGATACGGCGACAACGACGCCACTCCGCACAGGATGCGGAGCAGATGGGGATAACCTTGCGCAGCGTATCTATCGTCTCACGTGCCGCGCGGCTATCGGTATAAGGTCCAAAATAGCGCGTTCCCGGCTTATGACGCTCACGCGTGTATTTGATAGCGGGATACAGGTCGCCCTTTGTAATGGCGATAAAGGGGTAGCTCTTGTCATCCTTGAGGTCGACGTTAAAGTACGGATGGTACTGACCAATCAAATTGCGCTCGAGCACCAACGCCTCGTGCTCGGTCTCCACCACGATATAGTCAAAGCTCGCCACCAGCTGCATCATCAGCGGGATCTTCTGGCGCTCGTCCTGCAGCGTCACGTACTGACGCATACGGGCGCGCAGGTTTTTCGCCTTGCCCACGTAGATGACATCGCCCTTGGCGTCTTTCCAAAGGTAGCAGCCGGGCTGCGTGGGAACGCGCGAAACCTGCTCGGCAAGCGTTGGAATGTTGTCGTGACCGGCCACGCGCACCTACTTGCGACGAATCAGCGCCGAGACCTCGGGCATCTTAAGGACGACGGCAAGGCCAAAGGTAACAGCAAGCGAGACGACACCCGCAACGCAAACGTAGCCAAGAGTAATCAGAATCGAGCCGCCAAGTGCCCCGACAAAGTGCTCAAGCGCCCACATGACGCCGGCGCCTGCGGCAGCACCCAGGCCACCGAGCAAAAGGCCAAAGAAACCGCCATGCAGGATAGATTTAACCTGAAGACCACGCAGACGACGACGCAGCCACCACAGCGAGCAACCGACCAAGATCACGTAGTCGACGACATACGAAAGCGCGATTGCCGGCATACCGAAGCCCAGCACAACGCCAAACAGCAGAACCGAGCCGGCCTGGCCGATGGCGGAATACAGGCAATAGCGGCTATAGGGCTTCATGTCGAGCAAGGCAGAGAAGCTCTTCTGCATCAGCACGACCACGCCGTAGAGCGGCAGCGAGAACGCCAGGTAGACAAGGAACTCGGACACCAGCGCCACGCCGGACTCATCGAACTTGCCAGCGCAGTAGATCATGTTGAGCGGACGCGCGAAGACAATCAGGTACAGCGCGAACGGAACCAGGAAGAACAGCATCTGGGCGACGCCACGCGAAATGCCCGTGCGAACGCTGTCGTAATCCTTCTCCTGTGCGTCGTGAGAGAGCTCGGTATAGAGCGCCGTCGAAAGCGAGGCGGCAATCAGCGCGTAGGGCAGCGTGTACCACAGGCGCGCATAGGCGATGACGGAAGGACCGGTCTCGGGCTGGACCACCAGCGCGGCAGCGTTCGTGATAGAAGTCGAGACAAACATGCACACCGTAGCGAGCAGCGTCGGGATACCGAGCGCAATCGTCTGGCGCAGTGCGGGGTCCTTAAAGTCGATATGGATATGGGGATGCACGCCGTGCTTGCCAAGCGCGGGGATCTGACAAGCCATCTGAACAAAGACACCGAGGGTCGTACCGGCCGCAATCAAGATGATGCCGGCACGTTCGCCAAACTGTGCGGACACGGGCGCAAAGCCCATAAAGCTCGCAATGACGATCACATTGTTGAGGACCGGGGCAAACGTCGACCAGAAGTAGTCGCGGTGTGCGTTGAGAACGCCCGAGA
>CABQHT010000024.1 GCA_902464035.1 uncultured Collinsella sp.
TGGGAGTTTGCCCGAGTGGTTAATGGGGACGGGCTGTAAACCCGTTGGCTCTGCCTACATAGGTTCGAATCCTATAGCTCCCACCCGTCAAGTGCCTGTATAGCTCAGTCGGTAGAGCACTTCGTTGGTAACGAAGAGGTCACCAGTTCAAGTCTGGTTGCAGGCTCCATCCGGCGGTGTAGCTCAGTTGGTTAGAGCACACGGTTCATACCCGTGGCGTCACTGGTTCGAATCCAGTCACCGCTACCATAGGTAACACGGTGGCTTCTCAATAGTATGTTGAGAGGCCACTATGGTATAAAGGCAAAGTCCCGTCCGGGGACGACCTGTTTAGAGGAGGGCTTTATGGCCAAAGAGAAGTTTGAGCGCACTAAGCCGCATGTTAACATCGGCACCATTGGTCACGTCGACCACGGCAAGACCACGCTGACCGCCGCCATCACCAAGGTTCTCTCCGAGACCGAGGGCTGCAAGGCTGACTTCACTGCGTTCGAGAACATCGACAAGGCTCCCGAGGAGCGCGAGCGCGGCATTACGATCTCCGTCTCCCACGTCGAGTACGAGACTGCTGCCCGTCACTACGCTCACGTTGACTGCCCGGGCCACGCTGACTACGTCAAGAACATGATCTCCGGTGCTGCTCAGATGGACGGCGCTATCCTGGTCATCGCCGCTACCGACGGCCCCATGGCTCAGACCCGCGAGCACATCCTGCTCGCCCGTCAGGTCGGCGTTCCCTACATCGTCGTCTTCCTGAACAAGTGCGACATGGTCGACGATGACGAGCTCATCGACCTCGTCGAGATGGAGACCCGTGAGCTCCTCTCCGAGTACGATTTCCCCGGCGACGACATCCCCGTCATCCGTGGTTCCGCTCTGGGCGCTCTCGAGGGCGACGCCAAGTGGATGGACGCCATTCGCGAGCTCATGAACGCTGTCGACGAGTACATCCCGACGCCTGCTCGTAACAACGACCTCCCGTTCCTGATGGCCGTTGAGGACGTTATGACCATCTCCGGCCGTGGTACCGTTGCTACCGGTCGTGTCGAGCGCGGTGAGCTCAAGCTCAACGAGCCCGTCGAGATCGTCGGCATCAAGGATACCCAGAACACCGTCGTTACCGGTATCGAGATGTTCCGTAAGTCCATGGACTTCTGCGAGGCTGGCGACAACGTCGGTCTGCTGCTCCGCGGCATCAAGCGCGAGGACATCGAGCGCGGCCAGGTTCTCTGCAAGCCCGGTTCGGTTACCCCGCACACCAAGTTCACCGGTGAGATCTACGTTCTGACCAAGGAGGAGGGCGGCCGTCACACCCCGTTCTTCGATGGTTATCGTCCTCAGTTCTACTTCCGTACCACCGACGTTACCGGTACGGTCAAGCTCCCCGAGGGCACCGAGATGGCTATGCCTGGTGACCACATCACCATCGAGGGCGACCTCATCCACCCGATCGCCATGGAGGAGGGCCTGCGCTTCGCTATCCGCGAGGGCGGCCACACCGTCGGTTCGGGCATCGTCTCCACGATCATTGAGTAAATTAGCTCTTTGATATAGCTGACTTAGAGAACCCGGCACTTATATGGGTGCCGGGTTCTTTTCTGCAATGGATGTTGAGCCGTTGCTGGTGTCGAGAGGATCGATAATGGTCCTGGATGCACCGTCGATTAGCTCTCGATGGCTTCATTGATGTGTTCCAAATATGAATGGACCCACCGAGAACCAATTGACTCGAGGTTTTCATTGACAGCACTTACGTGGAGCTGATAAAGTAACAACTCGTGCCCGTACGGGGCGGAAATGAAAGGTTCAGGATACATGCGTACTCTAGTTACTCTTGCGTGCACTGAGTGCAAGCGCCGCAACTATACGACCACCAAGAACAAGTCGACCATGCCTGATCGTATGGAGATTAAGAAGTATTGCCCCTGGTGCCGTCACCACACGCTGCACAAAGAGACTCGCTAGTCTCTAGTCACATACGCCAGTAGTTCAATTGGTAGAGCATCGGTCTCCAAAACCGAGTGTTGAGGGTTCGAGTCCTTCCTGGCGTGCCAGTCATTATTCCGTAAGCTCCCAATTGGGGGCTTACGGTTTACTCATGTATAAGCGCATTGCGCGGAGGTAACCCAAATGGCCAACAAGAAGAACAAGAAGAAGGCTCAGCAGCCGGCACCTGCCAACAACGCTGCCGCCAACTCCAAGGTTGAGGCCAAGAAGGCCGTTGCCAAGAAGAACGAGAAGGCTGCGAAGTCCAAGAAGAACGAGAAGTCTGGTTTCTTCGCCCGCACCAAGAAGTATTTCGCTTCGGTCAAGTCCGAGATGAAGCGTGTCACGTGGCCCGATAAGAAGGAGCTCGTGAACTACTCGGTCGTCGTTTGCGCTTCTCTGATCGTCGTCGGCGTCGTCATCGCTCTGCTCGATGCTGGCTTTGGCGAGGCTCTTGCTCTGTTCTCTGGATTGAGGGGCTAAACCATGTCTAAGCGTTGGTACGTCGTTCACACTTACTCTGGATACGAGAACCGCGTTAAGTCCGATCTCGAGCATCGCATCGAGACCATGGGCATGCAGGACCGTATCTTTGATATCGAGATTCCTATGGAGCGCGTCACCGAGATCAAAGAGGGTGGCAAGCGCGAGACCAAGGATTCCAAGATCTTCCCGGGTTATGTCCTGGTCCGCATGGAGATGGATGACGATGCTTGGACGTGTGTTCGCAACACGCCCGGCGTCACCGGTTTCCTAGGCGGCAACGGCAAGCCCGCTCCGCTTTCCCGTGACGAGTACAACAAGATGACTCGTCGTCCCGGTAAGGGCGATTCGCCCAAGCGCACCTCGGTTGATATTGAGGTCGGCACGTCCGTCCGCGTCACCGATGGCCCGCTTACCGACTTTGATGGCAAGGTTTCCGAGGTTAACACCGAGGCTGGCAAGCTCAAGGTCACGCTGATGATCTTTGGCCGCGAGACGCCGGTCGAGCTCGACTTTAACCAGGTCGCTGTCATCGCTTAAGTTTTCGTCCGTTCGCGCGAGCGTGCTTCTTCTGTGACTGCTCATCTCAGGAGTGCTTCTAACACGTGCGTGCTTACGATATAGCAAGTACTTCACACTCGTGATTCGAAAGGAATGACCATGGCTGAGAAGAAGGTTGCCAACGTCATTAAGCTCCAGATTCCTGCTGGTGCCGCTAACCCCGCTCCTCCCGTCGGCCCCGCCCTGGGCGCTGCTGGCGTGAACATCATGCAGTTCTGCCAGGCCTTTAACGCCGAGACGCAGGACAAGAAGGGCGACATCATCCCCGTTGAGATTTCTGTCTACGAGGATAAGTCCTTCTCCTTCATCACCAAGACCCCGCCGGCAGCTCACCTCATCAAGAAGGAGCTGAACCTCAAGTCTGGTTCCGCTAAGCCCCAGGCCGACAAGGTTGGTCAGCTCTCTCAGGAGCAGCTCACCAAGATCGCCGAGATCAAGATGCCGGACCTCAATGCCAACGACATTGATGCCGCCAAGAAGATCATCGCCGGAACCGCCCGTTCCATGGGCGTCACCATCGCTGAGTAGCGATTTCTTTAGGTAATGACGGGTGCTCCGACCGGGGCGCCCGTTAAATGTGTGCAATAGGGCACACGATACGATGTGGGAGGGCTCACGCCCGTTTAACCACAGGAGGTAATGCACATGGCTAAGCATGGTAAGAGCTATAACGCCGCTGCCGAGAAGATCGACCGCGCCACGCTCTACACCCCCCTTCAGGCTGCCAAGCTCATTAAGGAGCTCGACACCGCCAAGTTCGACGAGACCGTCGAGGCCCACTTCCGTCTGGGCATCGATACTCGTAAGGCTGACCAGAACATCCGTGGTTCCATCTCCCTGCCCCACGGCACCGGCAAGACCGTTCGTGTTGCCGTCTTCGCCGAGGGCGAGAAGGCCCGCGAGGCCGAGGCTGCCGGCGCCGACATCATCGGTTCCGACGAGCTCGTCGCCCAGATCCAGAAGGGCGAGATCAACTTCGACGCTGCTATCGCTACGCCGAACATGATGGCCAAGGTTGGCCGCATCGGTAAGATCCTTGGTCCCCGTGGCCTCATGCCGAACCCCAAGCTCGGCACCGTGACCATGGACGTCGCCAAGATGGTCTCCGAGCTTAAGGCTGGCCGCGTTGAGTACCGCGCCGACCGCTACGGCATCTGCCACGTGCCCCTGGGCAAGAAGTCCTTCTCTGAGCAGCAGCTCGTTGAGAACTACGCTGCCCTGTACACCGAGATCCTGCGCGTCAAGCCCTCTTCTGCTAAGGGCAAGTACGTCAAGTCCATCTCCGTGTCTTCCACCATGGGCCCTGGCGTCAAGGTCGATCCCGCTGTCCAGCGTGACTTCCTGGCTGAGTAACTTTTAGTTACTGCCTGAGCAAAGCAAGCATTGCTAAAGAAACCCGGTTCTGCCTCGTGCAGGACCGGGTTTCTTGCTATCGCGTCAAAAGCACCACAAAGGGGACAGTGTCCCCTTTGTGGCGGTTACCAGGGGGTTCTGGCGGTCGAGGACTCGATGGCCTCGTGGCGTTTGAGCTCGCGGCGCATGGTTTGCGAATTGAGCCAGGCTGCCTGCCAGCCACGGATGGGGTAGCGCGTCTGGTCGAGCTCAAACTGCGTATAGCCGCAGGCGTTGATGATCGTCGTTCCACACACATGCTGCCGCTCGCGCTGAAAATCGTAACCGTAGCTTTGGTGTACATGCCCATGCACCATGTAGTCGGCCCCCCAGGACTCAAGCGCCGTGTTAAAGCACTCAAACCCTCGATGCGGCAGATCGTCCAGATCACCCATACCGGCGGCGGGTGCATGGGTAAGCAGAATGTCGCACCCGCCGACCATCCTAACCTTACGCGACAGCTTACGTATGCGCTTGGACATCTCGCGTTCGGTATACATGTTGGCGCCGTCGCGATAACGCATGGACCCGCCAAGGCCCGCAATGCGAATCCCTCGGTACGTGTACACGCTGTCTTCCACGCAGATACATCCGCCCGGTGCATGACGTGCGTAGCGGTCATCGTGATTGCCGCGCACGTAGATGAGCGGTTTGTTGATGACCGTAACCAAAAACTCAAGATAGTCCGGGTCCAGATCGCCGGCGGACAAAATCAGGTCGACACCCTCAAAGCGTTCCTTGCGAAAGCACTCCCAAAGGCATCGTTCTTCGGTATCGGCTATGGCAAGGATTTTCATAGGGCAGGGACTTTCGGCTCATCGTCGAGCTGCGGAATGGTGCCCACCACGTTGTCCGCCAGCCAATTCATCTCGACAATCTGCGTGCTCGGCAGCGGAGGGAAGCCTTCGATCTGTACCACGCCGTTCTGGCTGTGGAGCTCGCCGCCAAAGGGGTTGATGGAGCCCTCGACAATGCCGTTGCGGAGCAACTGCACGAGTTTGCGCGTCTGGTAGGGTAGGCCCGGAGCGTAACGGATGTCGATAACGCCGGAACTCATTCCGTACCAGTAGTTGACGGCGCGCACTTGGTTGTCGTCGCTGGTCTCGTCCCACGTGCCGTGCAGAAGGCTGCGAACGATAAGCTCGTAGTATCGGCCCCAGTTCCAGACCGGCATGGCGATGCCGACGACCTTGCCATCGACCAGGCGATGGAGTCCGTAGGCCGTAGGGTCTACGAGCGACTTTGACATGTCAGCGCCGGTCATGACGCTCACGCCTTCGCGGCACATGGCCTCGGCAAGGCCTCCGGCGGGCACATCGCCCCAGGTCAGGATAATTTGCGCGCGGGGGTCGAGCAGCGAGGCGCCGATGGCAAAGGCGTTGATCTCGCTAAGCGCGCCCGAGGCGAAGACCGACGCGTGGTAGCCGATACGGTGGTTGTCCGCCATGCTGGCGGCAAGGGCGCCCAGGAGGAACTTGGCCTCGTACATCTTGCCAAAGTACGAACGGACGCTTTGGTGGGGAAGGCCGATAGAGCAGTTAAGGAACCGAGTCTGGGGATACTCAACGGCAGCTCTGAGCGTGTATTCCATCAGGCGGTGCGAGGTCGAGAAGATGACGTTAGCTCCGTGTTTGACAGCCGTTTCCACGGCGGCGTAGAACACGTCCGGATTGTGACAGTCCTCGAACGCCTCGGTGCGCACGATACCGCCAAAGTGCTCATCGAGATACTGACGCCCTTGGTCGTGCAGGCTGTCCCAGCTCGACGTCGCGCAGAGGAACTCATGGATAAAGGCGATGCGCAGGGGGCTGGCCGCTGAGTAGACGGTCTTGCCCATAAAGAAGTTGAGCACGCCGGAGGTGGACTTGGCGGGCGCCTCTTCCTCATCGACACTCGGTGCCTCGACAAGATCGACTTTCTCCTCATCACTTTTGCCGGCAATGACCAACTCGCGCCAAATCTTGCACAGGCGGTTTACGACGATATCCGTCGGCGTATCCAGCAGGCGGTCCTGGTTGTACACATTGAGGTAGACGAGCATAGCGTCGGCGGGCGTAATGTCCAGATGGTCGCCGCCGGCGCGCGGGTAGGCGCGCTTAAAGAGCAGAAAGGTGTGGCGCAGGTAGTCGACCTTTTTCTGTGGCCACTTTTCGACAAGGTCCTGGCCGAGCATCTTGGCGAGCGTCTCGTAGCTTCCCTCACGCGAGAACTCGATCTCGTATAGGGGGCAGACGCGCCAAAACGCGCAGAACTCACCATAGAGGCGGCTTTCGACGGAATCCCATTTTCCGGGATAGAGGCGGGTGACCTTGGCCGAAACCGTCGGGGCGTCCAGGAATTTGAGGACACTGACGCGCTTGTTGCCCTCTTGGACGTAAAACCGATGCATGAACTCGGTGACGATGATGGGGTCGCGATAGCCCTCGGTTACCTGGATGTCGTAGAGGTTGGACCACTTGCGGGCGAACTCGGTGTTAAACGGCAACAAGGGCATAAAGTTGCATGAAAAGGCGGACTGACGACCCTTGGTGACCGTGCCGACGACCATTTCGAGCGGAATATCCCGCAGGCCGACGCTCTCTCGCTGACCTAAGGGGAGCTGGGCAACCAAGCTGTCGAGGTCCGTGAGGTACGGATGCTCGCTTTGGCTGATGGCGCGACGGCGTCCCTGCTCGCCGCGCTTGCGTGCTTGACGATAGGCCTCTTCCATGGTGTCAACTCCCTTAGTCGTTTAAACAACGATATGAACCATGGTACCACGATGCGAAACTACCACAAAGGTGCCTGTCCCCTTTGTGGCAGTTTAGGCGATGATGGGGGCGATGGCACGAATGCAGGCGTCGGCTGCCGTGAAGGTGGTGCTATCGTCGCTGACGATAAAGATGATTTTGCCCTTAATGCCAAAGTCGCCAATCTCGCTAAAGAGCACGTACGGCTCCTTGTCAAAGCCAGAGATGGGCGAGACGGCCGTTTTGGTTGCGCTCGTGAGCTCGTCTGCCAGCGCGTCAAGGGAAGCCCACTTAGACGTGTCCTTTACGGCAACGGGCACGGCCACGCGCCCAAAGGGCATCAGATGTACGAGCGTGTTCTTGGAGATGTTGGAGTTGGGCACAATGATGGTCTGCCCGCAGGCGTCCTCGATGGTCGTGTGGCGCCAGGTGATGTCTTGGACCACGCCCGACACGCCGCCGACCTCGATATTGTCGCCGGGCTTGATGATGCCCATGAAGGTCACCTGCATACCGCCGGTAAGGTTCGACAGCGTGTCCTGAAAGCCGAGCGAGATGGCGATGCCGCCGACGCCAAGAGCGGCGACGAGGGCGTTTGCATTAATTCCAAAACAGTTGTCGAGGATAAAGCTGCCGCCGATCATCCAGATGACGGCGCGTGTGATGTTGATGAAGATGCTCGATGCTGGGAGCGGGTTATCATCGCGGTTAAGCAGGTGGTGCAGGGTCTTGGACGCGATTTTGGCGGCAACGGCGGTGCCGATGGCAAAGATACCGGCCCAGATGATGTTGTGGACCCATCGTTGTGCAAAGAAATGAAGAATTGGCTCAAACAATTCCATGTAGGGAAACCTCCTCATGATCATCCAACCATGATACCCACCAAGAAGCCCGTCCGATCAAATTCGGACGGGCTTCTGTGCTCGATATAAGGTTTATGCGGCGGGGCTGCAAGGCCCGGCGGTGTAGCTTAGCGTCGACGCTTCCAGATAATGCCGAGAATGATGACGATGATGCCGCCGATAAGGCACGTGCCAACTACTGCCAGCGTGCGGTCTCCCGTTGCGGCGAGCTTGCCGGTCGTCTTCTTGGTGATGACCTTCGTGGTCGTCGTGTCCGTCTTAGGCGAGGGCTTAGGCGTCGGGGCCGGTGTGGGCGTGGGGTCCACGGCTGCGGAGCCGAAGCTGATGGTGCCGGCGAGTCCGGCCATCTTGCTCTCCCAGCCGTTTTGCCCAATCAGCGCCCTCAGCGCCGCCTCACACGTGCCCCACTCGGTGCGCTTGGTGGCGTGTGCGAAGGTGGGGAAGTCGGTCGTGTTGGTAATGATGTAGTTGTTGGTGGCGACGGTATAGGTCTTGGTGGGATCGAGCGTGTTGCCGTCCTTGGCGAGTGTGGCACTCACAATGCGCTTGCCTTCGGGCTGCGTCCAATCAATCGTCACGTTGATGCCGCCAAAGGAGAGAACGCTGCCAGAGTCATCGCGCCACTTGTACTTGTCTTGCGCTTCCTGTTCGGTATGGCCGGCTGCCACGTAGGCTTGCTGAAGCTCATAACTGTGATTGCACTCGTCGCTGATCTGCAGCGAATGCTCGAGCGCTGCGAGGAAGTCCGCACCGGTCATGGTCCAGGTCTCCACGGTGTTGCCGTAGGGCGAGATAGCGATGACGTTGCCTGCGGTCACATCGCCTGCAGCGATGCCGCCGCGGATGCCACCCGCGTTCTCGATGGCAAGGTCTGC
The DNA here is from genome assembly GCA_902464035.1 of uncultured Collinsella sp. Lineage (GTDB taxonomy): Bacteria > Actinomycetota > Coriobacteriia > Coriobacteriales > Coriobacteriaceae > Collinsella. Next base: position 8,890 of record CABQHT010000024.1, read on the forward strand.
GCCCGTCAGGTCAAGATAGGAGCCGCAGATCACATGGCCGATGGTCTGGGCCTTGGTGGTGTCGCCCTCCTTGCTGGGGCGGAAATCGGTGGTGCGCACCATTTCCCAACCATGCGTGCCTGCGGCGTCCTCGCCGTAGAAATAGTTGGTGGTGGATGTGCCGAGCACCTTGTTCGATTCGTTTTCAAAGGCCTCGTCGAGCGGCTTGATCTTGTTGCGGACGGCTTCAAGGCGGCTTTGGTAGTCGGAGCCCTTGTCGGGGTCTGCCAAAAGGTCGTTGACGTTCTTGGCGGTGTAGAGCTTCTCGTCACTGCCGTCTGCAGGGACCGTGACCGTGTCATCGTCGGTCGTCTCGGTGCCATTCGTGTCGTACTTGTACGGAATGGAAAGCAGCCCCACCTCGGCAAAGGCGCTGCCCGCTTCGACGACGCGGACCGACTTGCCGTCAGCCCCCGTCACGTTTTCGTCTAAGTTGATGTGCTCGTGGCCCGCGACCAGTGCATCGACCCCAACGAGCTTTGCAGCAAAGGTCTTGGCGTTGAGCGTGTGCGCGATACAGACGACAACGTTGCAGCCCTCTGTCTCGCGCAGTCGCTTGGCCTCGGCATTGATGGCGTTCGCGGCACTCGAGAACGACGTACCCGCGACCAGGTCCGCGCGCAGCGAGGATTCCAGCGACTCATCCATGGCACCCACGACGCCGACCTTGATTTTGTAGTCGAATGTGGAGTGATCTTCGCTATCCTCCCAGGTGCGATCGAGCGTCTTGGTGATACTCGAGCTCCATACGCCGCTCGTAGACTTCGCATTCGCGCAGAGCATGGCGAAGGGCGTGCCGGTGGTGCTGTAGCCGGTTATGGTGCGGAGTTTGTCCGTACCGTAGCTCCAGTCGTGGTTGCCTGGCGTGGTCGCGTCGTAGCCGTCGGCGTAGAAGGTGTCCATGAGCTCGGCGATGCTCTTGCCCTCGCTCATGGTGGCGAAGGACTGTCCGTGGAAGGTGTCGCCCGCATCGAGCAAAAGATCGGGGGCGCTGCTTTGGGCGCTATAGAGAACCGCCAGTCCGTCAAAGCCCACAGTGCCGGTGCCCTTGCTTTCGTTGTAGCTGTACTTGTAGCTGCCGTGGATGTCGTTGGTGTGCATGACGGCCACGGAGCCGTCAATAGCGGCGGGCAGGTTCCCCGCGAAAGCGAGGCTTGGGATGCCTGCGAGCGCGCCGGCAAACAACGCGGCGGCTAACGCAAGGCGGGGGAGTCTTTTCATGGCAGTTTCCTTAGTCCTTAGCCAGAAAGTCTGGTTGAATATCGGATTATCGACATAATATGCGAAAACCGCCGCAAGGGCGTCTGTCCCTTTGCGGCGGTTTTGACGTTTGCGCAGATAAAACCTGCCAAAATAAACCTGTCCCTTTTTGGTAGGTTTAGCTCAGCAGCATGCGGTCGTTGGCGAGCTCGCCGCCCGAGACCTCCTCGAACTTCTGCAGCAGGTCGGCTACGGTGAGCGACTTCTTCTCGTCGCCGGCCACGTCGTAGATCACATGGCCCTCGTGCATCATGATCAGACGGTTGCCCAGACGGATAGCGTCATTCATGTTGTGCGTAACCATGAGCGTGGTCAGATGGTTTTCGTCGACAATCTCCTCGGTCAGGTTGAGCACCTTAGAGGCCGTCTTGGGGTCGAGGGCCGCCGTGTGCTCGTCGAGCAGCAGCAGGCGCGGCTTGGTGAGCGTGGCCATGAGCAGGGTGAGTGCCTGGCGCTGGCCGCCCGAGAGCAGGCCGACCTTGGCGTTGAGGCGCGTGTCCAGACCGAGGTCCAGGCGCTTGAGCAGCTCAACGTACTCGTCCTTCTCGGCCTTGGTGACGCCCCACGAAAGACCGCGACGCTGGCCGCGGCGCTTGGCGAGGGCCAGGTTTTCGGCAATTTGCATGTCGGCTGCGGTGCCGCGCATGGGATCCTGGAACACACGGCCTAGGTACTTGGCGCGCTGCGACTCGCTCAGACGCGAGATGTCGGTGCCGTCGAGCTCGATAACACCCGAATCGAGTGGATACACGCCGGCGATCATATTGAGCAGCGTGGACTTGCCGGCGCCGTTGCCGCCAATCACGGTTACAAAGTCGCCATCGTTGAGGGTGAGGTCGACGCCGGTGAGCGCGCGCTTCTCGGTGACGGTGCCCTTGTTAAAGGTCTTCTTGACGTGCGAGAGCTTAAGCATCTGCCTCATCTCCCTTCGTGTAGGAGCTGCGGAGCTTATAGCGCTCCCAAACCACGGGCACGCACAGGGCCACGGCGACGATCACGGCGGAGAGCAGCTTCATGTCGTTGGCGTCCATGCCCAGCTGCAGCACGATGGCGCGGATAAGGAAGTACACCACGGAGCCAAAGACGGCGGAAGCAAGACGGACGCTAAACTGCGTGAGGCCGCCGGGCAGCAGGCGACCGAGCACCTCGCCGATGACGATGGCGGCAAGACCGATAACGATGGCGCCGGTGCCCATGCCAATGTCGGCATACTTCTGGCTCTGGCAGATAAGCGCGCCAGAGAGGCCGATGAGGGCGTTGGAGAGCACGAGGGCGATCATTTTGGTGGTGTTGGTGTTAACGCCCAGGGCGCGGATCATGTACTCGTTGTTGCCGGTGGCACGCAGCGCCGAGCCGATCTCGGTGCCAAAGAACCAGTACAGGATGGCGACGATGGCCACGGCCAGCACAATGCCCAAGATAATGGCAACAGTGGACTGCGGCAGGCCCGTCATGTGACTGACAGACGAGAAGATAGTGCCCTTGGCAAGGATGGGCGTGTTGGACTTGCCCATGATGCGCAGGTTGATGGACCACAGACTGATCTGCGTAAGGATTCCGGCGAGGATTGCGGGAATCTCAAAGACGGTGGTCAAGATGCCCGTGACGGCGCCCGCGATGGCGCCGGCGCACATGCCGGCCAGCACGGCGAGCAAGGGGTCGACGTTATTGTTGACGATGAGCACGGCGCAGACACAGCCGCCGAGGGCAAAGCTGCCGTCGCAGGTCATATCGGGGATGTCGAGCAGGCGGAACGTGATAAACACGCCAAGCACCATAATGCCCCAGAGGACGCCCTGCGAAACGGCGCCCTGCAATGCAATGAGCATGCTTCATACCTCCTAGGATAGGGTGGACACGTGATTTTCCATAATAGCGGTACCAGTGCATAAAAGAGCTGCGGACGGATGTTTTGTCTCATCCGTAACAAGCAGGGCGAACGCCGGTCTTTAGCGTTCGCCCCAAGGACTCAGATATTGAATAACGCGGCTGTGGCGCACGTGCGGGCCCTAGACGCGTTACCGCGCATGGCGCTACTCGTCCAGAGCGGAAAGGTCGATGCCTAGGGCCTCGGCCATCTCGTCGTTCTTGACGACGACCAGGTCCTTGCTCGAGAGGTGCTTGATCGGCATATCCTCGGGCTTGGCCTCGCCCTTCAGGATCTTAACGGCCATCTCGCCCGCGGCGTAGCCCAGGTCCTCGTAGTTGATGGAGAGGGTGAACAGGCCGCCGGCCATGCACATACCCTCCTCGCCGGTCACGAAGGGGAGCTTATTCTCCTTGCAGATCTGGCCGACCTGCGAAGCGCCCGCGGCGATGGTGTTGTCAGTGGGGGAGTACAGCGCGTCGACCTTGCCCACGGCAGACTCGACGACGGACTGAATCTCGTTGGAGCTCGAGACGGTGAAGTCGGTGTACTCGAGGCCCAGCTTGTCGAGCTCCTTCTTGGCGGCCTTGATCTGGACGTCGGAGTTGGACTCGGCGGTGCAGTAGAGCAGGCCGACCTTTTTAACGTCGGGCAGGACCTTCTGCATCATCTCGAGTTGCTCGGCGACCGGGGTGAGGTCGGAAGCGCCCGTGACGTTGGTCCCGGGCTTGTCGTTGTCCTGGACCAGGCCGGAGGCGGCGTAGTCGGTGATGGCGCAGCCCACGATGGGGATATCGGCCGTGGCGCCGGCGGCAGCCTGCGCGGCGGGCGTGGCGATGGCATAAATCAGGCTGACGTTGTCGCCCACAAACTTGTCGGCAATGGACTTACACGTGGACTGGTCGTTCTGGGCGTTCTTCTGGTCGATCTTGACCTTGAGACCGCTCTTCTTGATGGCCTTGACAAAGCCGTCGTTGGCGGCATCGAGTGCGGAGTGCTCGGTGAGCTGCAGAACGCCGATGGTGTAGTCTGAACCGGCGGCAGCGGAGCCGGAACCAGAGTTGCCGCCGCATCCGGCGAGCGGGGCGAGCGCGAGCAGGCCGGCGGAGACCAGAAGGCTCCTGCGGCTGATGGTGATGTCCTTCATATCATTACCCCCAGTATAAAAATGGCTGGAAACACTGCACTGGGACAAAGTGCAAGTGGGACTATAGTAGCGCTGATGTCCATTTTTACAACAGCCTGGCGGGTTTTTTAATACAGAATCGGATGGGCGGTACGGGTAGTCGAATGGGCGGCGGAGGGTCTTATGCGGCGGAGGAGGCGTCGTCCTCGTCCAGGGCGGCGAAGAGCTTCTTGCCGTCGAGGAGACGTGTGGTGACGTTTCTCATGCGGCCGATCTCTACGGTACGCAACGTGTCATCGGCGCCTCGCGCGTCATAGACCGTTCCCAGCAAATACGAGATGCCGTCTCGTTGCTTGATGGCAAAGGGCCGGAGTGTCATCCGCGCCACTTCGACCTCTCCGCGTGCCGTGACACTCGAAATATCAAAACTCACCGTGGTTCCGTGGTCGATGGCCTGCTCGATGAGCTCGCAGGCATCGATGCGCTTGACGGGCGTGCGTGTGGCCTTGGTGGATTTGCCGTCTGCGCTTGGAGCAGGCTCGGGCGCATCGAGGTAGCCGCGAACGTCGGCACTCGCCATGGCAACCAGGTGCTGCGCCATGCTTTTTCGAATGGCGATGGGTGTAGAGCGGTTGCGCATGACCATGCCGTGGAGCCGGATGATCTCTTCGTCGGTGAGCGGACGGGTCAAGAGCCGATAACCCACGCCGCGCTTGTACTCAATTTCGTATCCGGCATGGCGAAGTGCGGAGATGGCGGTGTAGATGCTGCGCCGCGCCGCCGAGATGGGCATGCGGGCGGGGTCGTCGGGATGGGCGAGGCGCCGGATCAACTCATCGGAAAGCATGGCCTTGTCCTCGCCGGTGTTTTCGCTTAATAGTTGCAAGATACGAACGGCGCGATAGGCTGCCATCGAGGCGGCGCCCCTCGTCGTGGTCTCGTAAGTTTCAACAGCGGTTTCGGTCATGGCGCCCACGTCCTTTCCGTTTTGGGTGGCGACGGTATGGAGCCTAGGACGCGGGGCTTTCCCAGGGGTGCAGGACGCCCTGGGCGGTCGGTAGCCGTCGGCAAGCGGCGGGTCGAGTTTTCAACAGCCCTGCCCAACTGACCAAAAACTTGCCAAAAGCTTGACGGATGCTGTTGAAAAAAGCGCCCCTCGGCTTGCCGAGAGGCGCTGGCGTGATGCGCTGGAACGCGTTTGGTGGCGCTGTGGCGATTAGAAGTCGGCGTTGCCCACGGTGCGCGGGTGCGGCAGGACGTCGCGGATGTTGCCCACACCGGTCAGATACATGACCAAGCGCTCGAAGCCCAGACCGTAGCCGGCGTGCTTGCAGGAACCGTAGCGGCGCAGGTCAAGGTAGTACTTGTACTGCTCGGGATTCATGCCCAGGTCCTTGATGCGGGCCTCGAGCAGATCCAGGCGCTCCTCGCGCTGGGAGCCGCCGATAATCTCGCCGATGCCCGGCACCAGACAGTCGGCGGCGGCGACGGTCTTGCCGTCCTCGTTCATGCGCATGTAGAACGCCTTGATCTCGGCCGGGTAGTCGGTCACAAAAGTCGGTCGCTTAAAGTGCTCCTCGGTCAGGAAGCGCTCGTGCTCGGTCTGCAGGTCGATGCCCCAGCTCACGGGATAGTCAAACTTGTGACCGGCGGCGACGGCCTGCTCCAGGATTTCGACGGCCTCGGTATAGGTGACGCGGGCAAAGTCGGAGTTTGCCACGTGGTCCAGGCGCTCGAGCAGACCCTTGTCCACAAACTTGTTGAGCATATTGAGCTCGTCGGGGCAGGTTGCCATGACGTCCTTAAGGACGTACTTGAGCATGGCCTCGGCGTTGTCCATGTAGTCGTTCAGATCGGCAAAGGCCATCTCGGGCTCGATCATCCAAAACTCGGCGGCGTGGCGCGTGGTGTTGGAGTTTTCGGCGCGGAAGGTGGGGCCAAAGGTGTACACGTCGCCAAAGGCCATGGCGAAGTTCTCGGCGTTGAGCTGGCCGGATACGGTAAGGCTCGCGTGCTTTCCAAAGAAGTCCTGGCTCCAGTCAACCTCGCCGGATTCGGTGAGGGGCGGATTTTTGGGGTCGAGCGTGGTCACGCGGAACATCTCGCCGGCGCCCTCGCAATCACTCGTGGTGATGATAGGGGTGTTGACGTAGACAAAGCCCTGCTCCTGGAAGAAGCGGTGGATGGCGGCAGCCGCGACAGAACGGATGCGGAACACGGCGCGGAACAGGTTGGTGCGCGGGCGCAGGTGCTGTTGGGTGCGCAGGAACTCGACGGTTGCGCGCTTCTTCTGCAGCGGGTAATCCGGGGCGCTGACGCCCTCGACCTCAATGGAGGTGGCAGAAAGCTCGAAAGGCTGGGGCGCATCGGGGGTCAGCTTGACGGTGCCGGTGCAAATGAGTGCGGCCGAGACGTTTTGATGGGCGATCTCGTCGTAGTTGTCGAGTGCCTCGCGGTTCATGACGACCTGCAGGTCGCGGAAGCAGCTGCCGTCGTTGAGCGTAACAAAGCCAAAGTTCTTCATGTCGCGGATGGACTTGACCCAGCCGGCGACGGTGACGGTCTGGCCGCCGAGCGACTCGGCATCGGCATAGAGCTGCGCGATTTTGGTGCGGTTCACGTATCCTCCCATAACGGTTGAATGATAGTTATCCATACAGTTCGATATTCTAGCAGCTCGGCTCATTTGAGCTATACAGATAAGGCATTGGCGGGATGGTTTTTCAAACGAAAAGCGCCCGCGGCCAAATGGTCGCGGGCGCTTGACGAGGTGCCTTTTGGCTGTGTGGCGCGGGGCCTGGCTACTTGGTCTTGGCAACCAGCAGCGGGTCGCCAAGCTTGACGAGCGGGTTGCCGCCGATAAGCGTTCCAGACTCGCCGACATGGTCGATGCTCTTAAGACGATCGAGCTCGGAGACGATGACGGTCACGATGTCCTCGTGGCCGGCGGCCTTGATGGCCTCGCGATCGAAGCTGATGAGCGGCTGGCCGGCCTTGACCACATCGCCCATCTCGACAAAGCGGGCAAAACCCTTGCCGTTCATTTCCACGGTGCCCAGGCCAACATGGATGAATACGCGCAGACCGTCCTCGGTAATCATGCCGATGGAGTGGTTGGTGACAGTGGTGGCGCCGATGCGGCCGTTGGCGGGCGCATAGATGGTGCCGGTAATGGGCTCGATGCCATAGCCCTGGCCAAGCATGCCCGAGGCGATCGTCTCGTCGGGAACCTCGTCCAGGCTGACGAGCACGCCGTTGACGGGGGCATAGATGACGCCTTCGCGGGTGGCGAAGCTTGCTGCGGGCGGAACGGACGCCTCGCCGGTCGAGGTGAAGGTGGACTTAAGCGAATCGAGCAGACCCATAGTTGCCTCCAACTTAAATAGGCGCATATCGCGCGTTTGGTTTGCCGGAAACGTTTCATATACTGTTTCGCGGCTTGGTCAACACCCCCTATTCTACGCTGCTCAGCGATACCTCTGAGCTGGGATTATGTGATATATCAGTTGAAGGGAAACTTATTGCTGGCGCGTTTCTGCGTCACGGGTTCAAGTGGGGTACGCTTGAAGGCGAAAAACAATGGCGCTTAATTTGCGCGAAGGGAGCACATATGATTGTCGAGAACCATGCGCTGTGGGGCGAGGAGCCGACCGAGGAATATCCGGCGACGTTTACGTATTTGGGTGCCGAACCGCTGCCCGATAAACCGAATGGCCGCCGCCCTGCCGTGATTATCTGCGGCGGAGGTGCGTTTACGCATATCGCTCCGCATGAGCAGGATCCCGTGGCGTTTGCGTTTTTGGATCACGGTTACCAGGCCTTTGTGCTCAACTATGTCACAAGTTCTACGGGTGACGTGAGCTTTCCGCACCCCCAGGCAGATCTTGCCAAGATGGTCGCCACGGTGCGTGCGAATGCCGACGAGTGGCATGTCGATCCCAAGCGCGTGTGCGTCGTGGGCTTTTCTGCTGGCGGCATGATTTGCGCCTCGCTGGCGACGCAGTGGAAGACCGGACCCTTCGCGGGCCTTGCCGGGGCTCGTCCGGAGGATATTCGTCCCGACGCCGTGGTGCTGGGCTATCCGTTGCTCGACCTTGCCTATGTGCGCGATATGCAGACGCGCGACCCGCGCATCGACCTGCGCGTGCCCAAGACGGGTGGCAAGACAGGGCGCGATTTGCTCAACGACTATCTGTCGATGGTGACGGGCGGCGAGGCGACCGATGAACACCTGACCGACATTTGCCCTACCACGCACGTTTCGCGCCAGATGTCCCCGACCTTTGTGTGGGGCGTTTCGGACGACAAGACGGCGCCGGTCGCGCAGGTCTACCCGTTTGCGCAGCGCATGGCCGAGGAGGGTGTTGCATGCGAGATGCACGTCTTTGACCAGGGTGGCCACGGCCTTTCGCTCGGCAACGCCAACACCGCGGTCGACAACGAGGACAAGCAGGTGGCGGTCCGTCCTTGGATCCGCCTAGCCTTCCGCTTCCTGGAGCGCCATCTGTAAAAGTAGACTACTTGCCCGTTTCAAAAAGTCTGCTTAGAGGAGGAGCCATGCTTGAGGGTACGTATGTGGTTTTGGCCCAGACGCCGGTGGGGAGCAAGCGCGGCGAGGTGACGTTTTCACATGGGGTGAACGGCGCGCTCAGGGCAGTGCTAAACGTCAGGGGTCTCAATATCGCTCTCTCGAGTGCCCGTGCTGAGGGCGATTTCTTTGAGCTCTCGGGTACTATCTCCCACGTCTTGATGGGCAAGGCGCCCTTTACATGCACGGGGTCGGTCGAGGGTGATCGACTCACTGCTACCGCGCGGTCGGGTTCCGTTTCGATTTCGCTGAGCGGTATGCGTAAAGAGCCTTCGGGGCGCACCGCATAAAGTTTGTGCAGGTAAACATCGGTATTTGACTTTATAAAATAGTTCAGAGCGCTATCATTTGTCGTTACGAGTTGGTTAGCCACGGTAAACGGTTAACCGCGTCTAACGAAAGGATGAGCGCGTGAAGCTCGATACGCTCGAGATTGGAAAGGACGCCGTTGTCGCATCGGTGACATCCGACGATCAGGCGCTCCGACAGCATATTTTGGACATGGGCCTAACACCGGGCACCGAAGTCACCATGATGAAGTACGCCCCTATGGGCGACCCGCTCGAGATTCGCCTACGCGGCTACGAGTTGACGCTGCGCAAGGACGATGCTGCTCGCATCGAGCTCGTGGGTGTTCACGACACAGATACGGGTCCGCGCGTTAACGCTGCAATCGGCATGACGGAGCATCCGGCACTCGGCGAGGGGACGTATTCGCCCCGTGCTGCCAAGACGGCCGTGCCCGAGGGCGCGCCGCTGCATTTTGCCCTCGCCGGCAACCAAAACTGCGGTAAGACCACACTGTTCAACCAGCTTACGGGCTCCAACCAGCACGTTGGTAACTTTCCCGGCGTAACGGTCGACCGCAAGGACGGCACCATCCGCAACCACCCCGAGGCAAGCGTTACCGACCTGCCCGGCATTTACTCCCTGTCACCGTACACGGGCGAAGAGATCGTCAGCCGCCAATTCATCTTGGACGAAAACCCCGACGCCATCATCGATATCATCGACGCCACCAACATCGAGCGTAACCTGTACCTGACGCTGCAACTTATGGAGCTCGACCGCCCCATGGTCATCGCGCTCAACATGATGGACGAGGTGACGGCCAACGGTGGCGCCGTGGACGTTAACCTGCTCGAGAGCCTGTTGGGCGTGCCTGTTGTCCCCATTAGCGCTGCCCGCAACGAGGGCATCGGCGAGTTGGTGGATCATGCCTTGCACGTGGCACGGTTCCGCGAGCGCCCCGGTCGCCTGGACTTCTGCGCGCCCGATGGTCCAGACGGCGGCGCGCTGCATCGCTGCATTCACGGCATCGCCAACCTTATCGAGGACCATGCCTCGACGGCGCATATTCCGGTGCGTTTTGCGGCGACCAAGTTGGTTGAGGGCGACGAGCTGGTGACCGAGGCGCTTCACCTGGACCGCAACGAGCTCGACGCCATCGAGCACATCATTACCCAGATGGAGGGCGAGGCCGGCACCGATCGACTGTCCGCGCTGGCCGACATGCGCTTTAGTTTTATCGGCGACGTGTGCGGGCGCTGCGTGGTCAAGCCACACGAGAGCCGCGAGCACGTGCGCTCCGTCAAAATCGACCGTATCCTGACCGGGCGCTACACGGCCATTCCGGCGTTCATCCTCATCATGGGCCTCGTCTTTTGGCTGACGTTTGGCGTGATCGGCGCGGCGTTGCAGGGACTTATGGAGGACGGCATCGCTGCCATCATCGCCTCGGCCGATGCGGGTCTCAAGGCGTTCGGCACCAACGACGTGGTGCGCTCGCTGGCCGTCGACGGTGTTCTCACGGGCGTGGGCAGCGTGCTGACCTTCCTGCCGATCATCGTCGTGCTCTTCTTGTTCCTCTCCATTCTGGAAGACTCGGGCTACATGGCGCGCGTGGCCTTTGTCATGGATAAGGTATTGCGTCGCTTTGGCCTGTCGGGCCGCAGCTTTGTGCCCATGCTCGTCGGTTTTGGCTGCACCGTGCCGGCTATCATGTCGACCCGTACGCTCCCATCCGAGCACGACCGCAAGATGACGGTCATGCTCACGCCGTTCATGAGCTGTTCGGCCAAGTTGCCGGTCTACGGTCTGCTGTGCGGGGCGTTTTCCCGCAGGCGACAGTTCCCGCCATGGTCTCGCTCTATCTGATTGGCATTGCGGTCGGATGCATAGCGGCTTTGGTGCTCAACCGCACGGCATTTAAGGGCGACCCGGTGCCGTTTATCATGGAGCTCCCCAATTACCGCCTGCCGAGCATCAAGACGACGGTGATGCTGGCATGGGATAAGGCCAAGGACTTCATCACCAAGGCCTTCACCATTATCTTTGCCGCTACGGTGGTCATTTGGTTCCTTCAGACGTTCGACATCCGCTTTAATGTGGTCGCCGATCAGTCTCAAAGCCTGCTTGCGGGTCTCGGCAGCATCATCGCGCCGGCGCTGGCGCCGCTTGGGTTTGGCGATTGGCGAGCATCCACGGCGCTCGTCACCGGCCTTATCGCCAAGGAGAGTGTCATCTCGACCCTCACGGTGCTTTTGGGCGCGACCTCGCCCGCGGCACTGTCGACCATGTTTTCGCCGTTTACCGCTTACGTGTTCCTGGTCTTTACGCTGCTGTACCCGCCCTGCGTGGCGGCCATCGGTGCCGTCAAGAGCGAGCTGGGTGCGCGCTATGCCGTTGCCGTGTTCGCGTTTCAGGTGACGGTCGCCTGGATCGTGGCGTTTGTCGTGCATTCGGCGGGCATATTGTTGGGGTTGGCTTAGCTATTTAGTGACGGCGCAACCCCTGTGTATTGAGTTGATTGCGGTCCCGCATCTGTACTGACGGATGCGGGACCGTTGCTATATAATCGCCTCCGCTCAAAATGATTGGAGACGTTATATATGAGTCAGGCAAGGCAAGACGGTATCGCGCTCAAGCAGTGGCTCCCGCTTATCGGGCTCGCCTGTTGCGCGTTCGTGTTCAACACGTCGGAGTTTATGCCCATCGGCCTTCTGACTGATATTGCCGCGTCGTTCTCGCTCACCGAGGCCCAGGCAGGCATCATGATTTCGGTCTACGCCTGGGGCGTCATGCTGCTGTCACTGCCGCTTATGGTGTTTGCCTCGCGTTTTGAATTCAAGCGGATGCTGCTCGGCGTGCTCGCCGTGTTCTCCTTGGGCCAGTTCCTGTCCGCTGTGGCACCGACATATCCCATCCTGGTCTGTGCGCGCCTGGTGGTCGCCTGCGCGCATGCCGTGTTCTGGTCAGTCGCCTCGATTATGGCCTCGCGCCTGGTCGACACCCGTCACGGGGCGCTCGCCATCAGCATGATCGCCACGGGCTCGTCCATCGCACAGATCTTTGGCCTGCCCCTCGGTCGCGCCATTGGCCTGGCCGTGGGCTGGCGTATGACGTTTGCCGTGGTCGGAGCGCTGTCTGCTGTCGCGGTCGTCTACCAGGCGACCGTGTTTCCAACCATGCCGGCGGGCGAGCGCTTTACGCTCAAGCAGCTGCCCGAGCTGCTCAAGAACCCGTTCCTCATCGCGCTCTATGTGGTCACGGTTTTCATGGCGACCGGCTATTACGCGAGCTATAGCTATATCGAGCCTTTCCTGGCTCAGGTCGCCCATGTCGACGCAAGCGCCATCACTATGACGCTGACGGCGTTCGGCTGCTCTGGTCTGCTCGGAAGCTGGCTGTTCGGCCGGCTGTTCGATGGGCACCGTTTTCCGTTCCTTGCAATCACGCTCTCCGGCGTGCCGGTGGCCTTGCTGCTCATGGGCCCGGCCGCATCGTCGCTCGTCGCCGTTCTCGCTGTTTGCGCGCTATGGGGCTGCTGCGCCACGGCCTTCAATGTGGCGTTCCAGGCCGAGCTTATCAAGTACACGCCGTCGGACTCGTCGGCCGTCGCCATGTCGATCTTCTCGGGCCTGTTTAACCTGGGCATTGGCACGGGCACCGCGATCGGCGGCGCCGTGGTTTCGGGCCCCGGTATCGCCTGGATCGGCTTCGTGGGCGGGGCGATCACCGTCGTGGGCGTCATCCTCGCCATCACCGTGATGTTCCCAGCCATCCGCCGCGCCAAACCCGTTGCCTAGCCACATCCCTCCATCAGTTGCGGTGAAATACGGACTGTTTAGCCCAATAAACCTGGCAAACAGTCCGTATTTCACCGCAACTTATTTTGGGGGAGGGGATGCGCGGCGGGCATACAATGGATGTCGTTGTGTTGAGCTTACCGGGAGGTTGCTATGTGGGCATACGAGACGACGTTCTATCAGATCTATCCGCTGGGCTTTTGCGGAGCTCCGCGCGAAAACGCCGCCCCCATTGCCGAGGATGAACTCGCCCAAGCCGCCAACGCCGCGCCCAACCCCGATGCTCCGATTATGAAAATCGCCCAATGGGCCGGCTACCTGCAGGAACTCGGCATCGGTGCTGTGCTCATTAACCCGCCGCTCGAATCAGACAACCACGGCTACGACACGCGCAGTCTGCGCCATATCGACCGACGCCTGGGTGGGGATGCCGATTTTGCCGCCGTGTGCGAGACGCTGCACGCCCACGGCATCCGCGTGGTGCTCGATGCTGTCTTCAACCACGTCGGTCGCGGCTTTTGGGCCTTTCGCGATGTGCAGGAGCGCAAGTGGGACTCGCCCTACAAGGATTGGTTCCACATCAGCTTTGACGGCGACTCCTGCTATGGCGACGGCTTTTGGTACGAGGGCTGGGAGGGCCATTTTGAGCTTGTGAAGCTCAACCTGCAAAATCCCGCTGTGGTCGATTACCTGCTTGAATCCGTGCGCCGCTGGGCCGAGGTCTTTGGCGTTGACGGCCTGCGCCTGGACGTTGCCTATATGCTCGACCGCGACTTCATGCGTCGTCTGCATACCTTTACCCGCGAGCTCAAGCCCGATTTTGTGCTGATCGGCGAGACGCTCCACGGCGACTACAACCAGATCGTCAACGACGAGATGCTCGACTCCTGCACCAACTACGAGTGCTACAAGGGCCTGTACTCCAGCTTTAACTCGGTCAACATGTTCGAGATCGCCCACTCGCTGCACCGCCAGTTTGGCGGCGATCCGTGGTGCATCTACCGCGGCAAGCACCTGCTGTCGTTTGTCGACAACCACGACGTGCCGCGCCTGGCGAGCATCCTGACGGACAAGTCCTGCCTGCGCCCCGCCTACGGCATGCTGTTTGGCATGCCGGGCATCCCATGCGTCTACTATGGCAGCGAGTGGGGGATTGCCGGCGAAAAGGGCGGCCCCGATGGTGACTGGGCACTGCGACCTGCGCTCGATGAGCCTGCGCCCAACGAGCTGACTGCCTTCATCAAGCAGCTCGCGCACCTGCGCTCGGCAGACGACGCGGCGGCCCGTGCCCTCAACTATGGTGCCTATCGCAATGTGGTGATCCAGAACAAGCAGCTGCTGTTCGAGCGCGCCTACGACGATGCGACGGTGCTCGTGGCGGTCAATGCCGTGAACGAGCCCTATACCTTTGGAGCCGGCGAACTCAACGGCTCCTTCGTCGACCTGCTTGCCGACGATGCACCCACGGTCGAGCTGCCGGGCTCCCTTGAACTTGCGCCCTATGAGGTGCGTTATCTGCTGAGAGCCTAGCCCATGCCTGTGTCTGACGAGGGCTATCAACATATTGAGCATGGGTTTGAGCCCGTGTTCGACCAGCGCTCGCGCGTTTTGGTGCTGGGGTCGTTTCCCTCGGTGCTTTCGCGCGCCAATGCCTTTTATTACGGCAACCCTCAGAATCGCTTTTGGCGTGTGATGGCCGCGTGCCTCGGTGTGCCCGTGCCGCCCAACGAGGGCGATTCTTTGGCAGGCAGCGAGCCTGCGACGCTCGACGCCTCGATTGCCGCCAAACGGGCCATGCTTCTCGACGGTGGCGTGGCCCTGTGGGATGTGATCGAGAGCTGCGACATTAAGGGCTCGAGCGACGCGAGCATTCGTAACGTTGTGCCGGCACATATCGAGTGCATTACCGACGCAGCTCCCATTGAGCAGGTGATATGCAACGGTGGTACGGCTGGCCGGCTCTACAAGCGCTATCTACAAGAACGCACCGGGTTGCCCGCCATCGTCCTGCCCTCGACAAGTCCCGCCAATGCCGCCTGGCGCCTAGAGCGTCTTGTTGAGCGTTGGCGTGAAGCCGTTGACTGGACCGCTCTCTAATTTAGATATTTGATTGAGCACGGGTGCCGAGGCGTTTGATGATGGCGCGCCAGATCGGTGCAGGCAGCGCGGGCCTGGCGCAAACCATGCCATCTGCCGTGACGCCCCCGGCATCGCCGCCGCCGAGCTGTTGGGCGTGCTCAACCGAGCAGCCCATGCGCACGGCACCCACCAGTTTATCCATTGCTTCGGAAAACGGCCGTCGCAGAAGTCCCATGCGTGGGGAATGGCGAAGCGCCGCGATGCCGCTGTCGGCACAGACGGCAACGCCGCCGCACCACGTTAGCTTGCGAAGTTTGCAAGCTTGGCGCAGGCACTCGATAAACAGGTGCGCCTCCTCGGTGCGCCCACAGGTGGCTTGAACGACGACATAGACGCGCGTTCCCGCATCGCCAAAGCGATCGAGTGCTCGTTGAGCGGCGGACATTGCCTCATCGTTGGGCATGTCCTCAACAGCGAGCACAATGCCATCGACCACGCCGGTGCCATTTGTCTTCAAGTCGATCGGGCGGGGGAGCGCGGTGCCAGAAAGCTGAGCATAGGCGGCGATGGCATCCTGCAGGTCCCAGAGCAAAAACTCAAGATCGGCGCTATCGGGAATACTGATATACGCAATGGTCTGCAACGTTTTTGGTACATCGCCGCGTGCGGTCGTCTCCATGCCGCCTCCTTTCCGGTTGGTTTCCGTTTAGGTTACACCGTCTGGCGGCGCCTCGCCGCGCTATCCTAGTGCAACCCTTACGAAAGGAATGCCATGCGTCTGCCCATGAACACCTCGCTTGCCACGCTTAAGCCCTCCGGTATCCGCCGGATCAACGCGCTCGCCGCCCAGCATCCGGGGTGCATCGCGCTCGCGCTCGGCGAGCCCGATTTTCCCACGCCCGATGTGATTAGCGCCGAGGTGACCGCCGCACTGGGCCGCGGAGACACACACTATCCGCCCAACAACGGTCGCCCTGTCCTGCGTGAGGCGTTGTCTGCTTACATGGGGGACGCGGGCCTTACGTTTTCGGCCGACGAGGTCATCCTGACCGACGGCGCGACCGAGGCCCTGTCGGCAACATTCATGGCTATGCTCAACCCCGGCGACGAGGTCATCATCCCCACGCCGGCCTTTGGCCTGTACGAGAGCATCGTCGTAGCCAATCACGCCAAAGCGGTCTTTTTGGATACGGAGCCTGCGCAATTCCAGATTGACGAGGAAGCGCTTCGCGCCTGTGTGACCCCGGCGACCAAGGCCATCGTTATCTGCTCGCCCAACAATCCCACGGGCTGCATTCTCAACGCGGCATCACTCGACGCCGTGGCGCGCGTGGCGGAGCAGGCGGGCATATACGTAATCTGCGACGACGTATACAACCGCCTCGTCTACGTGGATGGCTACGAGCGCTTTGCCCAACGCCACCCGGAGCTATGCGAGCAGACAGTCGTCATCGAGAGCTTTTCCAAGCCCTGGGCTATGACCGGCTGGCGCTTAGGTTGGCTTGCAGCCGCAGCCCCCGTCATCGCCGAGATCGCAAAGGCCCACCAATACCTAGTATCGAGCGCCGTCTCCTTCGAGATGGACGCCGCAGCGCGAGCCCTGACCGTCGACCCAACCCCCATGCTCAAAGTCTACCGAGTCCGCCGCAAACGAGTTCTTACAGCCCTCAACAACATGGGCCTCGACGTAGTAGAGCCCGCAGGAGCCTTCTACACTTTCCCGAGCATCAAACAATTCGGCCTAACCAGCGAAGCCTTCTGCATCAAAGCCATCAAAGAGGCCAACGTAGCCCTAGTCCCGGGCGACTGCTTCGGCACCGAAGGCCACATCCGCCTAAGCTACTGCGTCTCCGACAAAGATTTGGACGAAGGCTTAACCCGCCTCTCCACCTTCGTTTCAACCTTGTAGTCCAACGGGACCCAACCCATCAGCCCACCGACATAAGGGTTATGTGTGGGGCGCGCCGCTCAACGGGCGCGAGGATTCGCAGCAAAGTTACCGTAGCTCCGGTCCGAGGGGACGGGTCGAGATTTTCGTAGATTCCGCACGAGCCGAAGAGCACTTAATGTGCTCTTCGTGCGAGCCAGGACTTGACCGAGCGAAAATCTCGACCCGTCCCCTCGGACCGGAGCGTATGCAGGGTTTGTGTGCGAATCCTCGCGCCCGTTGACCGACGCCGGGGTCCCCGCCATAATACTTTCGGTTCACGCACGAATCCGCTGCCAGAGACAGCCGGCGCAAACGGGTCTTACCCGCGAGCTTAATGGGACATCCCGCCAGCCGAGGTGGTCGAGTAGATATGTCTTCTCGCCCCCGTCGCTCATGCAGCGCGGGGGCTTTCTTTTTGGACATGCCCCCGTCACGTCCTTGTGGCGGACCGTGCCCGGAAAGAATTCGAGGAGGTGTAATTCATGCCCCAGCAGTACAAAATCGACAAGGTTGCAGAGATCGAGTCCCGTATCGCCGAGAACGCCGGTCTGTTCGTCGTCAACTACAACGGTCTGACGGTTAAGCAGGCTCAGGAGCTGCGTCATCAGCTTCGCGAGTGCGGCGCCGAGATGAAGGTCTACAAGAACAACCTGGTCAAGATCGCTCTCAAGAACCAGGAGCAGCCCGAGCTCGACGAGATTCTCGCCGGCCCCGTCGCTTATGTGTTCTACGAGACCGAGCCGGTCGAGGCCGCTAAGGCCCTTAAGGACTTCTCCGCTAAGTCCAAGGGCGTCCTTGAGATCAAGGGCGGTATCTCCGACGGCAAGGCCGTTTCCGCTGATGATGTTAAGGCTATCGCCGAGCTGCCCACCAAGGATCAGCTTCTCGGCCAGATCGCCGGTCTCATCTCCGGTTTCGCTCGCGACATCGCTGTCTGCGTCAACGGCGTTTCCTCTGGTCTCGCTCGTTCGATCCAGCAGGTCTCCGAGCAGAAGGCAGCCTAGTCGCTGTTTTCACCCGCGGCGGCAACGCCGCACCCCTGGCGCATCCGCGCCGTGTTTTAACTGATCTCCGTGCATTCGCACGGAAACCGAAAGGACTTAGAAATGGCTAAGCTTACCACCGATGAGATCATCGATGCTCTTAAGGAAATGACCCTTCTCGAGGCTTCCGAGCTCGTCAAGGCTATCGAGGACACCTTCGGCGTTTCTGCCGCTGCTCCTGCCGCTGTTGTCGCCGCTCCTGCTGCTGGCGCTGCTGAGGCTGAGGAGAAGACCGAGTTTGACGTCGTGCTCGAGGGCTTCGGCGACAACAAGATCCAGGTCATCAAGGCCGTCCGTGAGCTCACCAACCTTGGCCTGAAGGAGGCCAAGGAGGTCGTCGAGGGCGCTCCCAAGGCTGTTCTCGAGGGTGCCAAGAAGGAGGACGCCGAGGCTGCCAAGGAGAAGCTCGAGGCTGCTGGCGCTGCTGTCACCCTCAAGTAA
>CABQHT010000025.1 GCA_902464035.1 uncultured Collinsella sp.
GCCGGCGAACTCAACGCCCGCCGCCACTAGTCATTGGGGACGTTCTTAAACGACTAGTCGTTAGGGACAGTCTTTCGGGAGTTGCCAATGAAATAGAAGTTGCGGTGGAATAGTTCTTGTTTGACGGTCTTAGGGCCATAAACAGGAACTATTTCACCGCAACTCATGAAGGGATGGCTAGGCGAGGGGCGTGGGTTCCCATTCGCCGGTGGGGTGGGGGATGTCAAAGGTTCGATAACCGCAGCCGTAGGCGTGGGCTTGGGCCTCGCGGATGTTCCAGCAGATGTCGCAGGCGCGGTGCGCGTCCGAGCCAAAAGTAATCGGTATCTCGGCATGGGCAAAGCAGCGCAAAAGGCCGGTCGCGGGGTAGTAATCGTCGAGCCCCTTGCGCGGTGCGGCGGTCGAGACCTCAACGCGGCGACCCGTATCGTGGGCGCATTCGGCCATCTGCTCCCAAAACGGCGCGGGGTCAAAGTCGGGTGCAAAGCCGTCCTTCGAAAAACGCATGACCAGGTCGGGATGGGCCATCACGTCAAAGTTGAGTGAGCTTTCGCAAGCACGGCACCAGTCGTCGACGTAGCGCTCCCACACGCCGCGCACGCCCAGGTTTTCCCAAACGTGCAGGTTAGTGTCGTCGTCGATCCAACCGCAAAGGGAATCGGGTGTATCGGGGCGCGCGACGCCCTCTGTCTCTGCCGTGCCCGCGGCGCCTGCCGCGATATCGCCCGGGTTGCCAATCCAGTGCACGCTGCCCAGGCGCACCACGGCGCCCTGGGACCAGCGCTCTACCAGGGGCTCGCAGCCCTCGTACCAATCGCATTCAAAACCGTAGATAAAGGTGAGCTCCGGCGCAATCTGCGCGGCGAGATTGCGGGCGTCCTCAAAGGCCAGGCGATGTGCCGGCAAGTCGCCCTCGACGACCTGCACCTCGCAGTTAGCATCCATGCTGGCAGGCAGGGTGAGGTGGTCGGTCGAGACCATGACACGGCATCCGGCAGCGGTAGCGGCGCGGACGTTGTCCTCGAACGAGGCATGGCCGTCCGAAAACGAAGTATGGGTGTGGCAATCGACCAGTGGGCATGCGGGCATGGCGACTCCTTTGCATTTGGTGAATCCGCTCCATTGTAACGGCGCGGCGTCTAACGCGTCGGGTACGCTGCGAGTCAAAATCGAGCGGAAAGGGCGGACGGTGTGCGGTGGCGCCTCGCTTGCGCTCTCAAAACATGTACGTCAGCCTCCAAAACCGACAAAAAATGACATGTTTGGAGGCTGACGTACACGTTTGAGGCGAAGGCGGGGGCGGAGTGGCGCGCCGGCTTCAGTGCTACTTGCTCCGCTTCGCCGCCCGTTTGGATTGCACGGTCACCATTGCGTGGCGTATGGCGGTGATGGGGCGATAGCGGATCATGCGCGGGCCCGACCAGCGCATGACCTCGCGGATCTTCTCGCGCATAGCAGGCCGGTAACAATGCGAAGGACATGCCGAGCAAAATGTCTTGGTGCCCATGTGCGGGCAGTGCTCAATGCGCGCGATGGCGTATTTCTGCAGCTTGGCGCATTCGGGGCAGAGCGTAATGGTCCGAAGGCCGAGCTTCACGCGCACGGGCTCATCGTCGCCAGACTGTTTGACCGCATGCTCGCTGCCATGATGTCCACGACACCACAGCGCAATCATCTGCGACACCATTTGGGCCTCGCGCTCACGTTTGCGTGCCAGCTCCGGTGTGTCGACCGGGCGCGCCATTAGCTCAGCCTCCCGTGTTCGACCGAAAGCGAGCGATCGGCAAACGCGCAGGTGCTGGCACGGTGGCTCACCAGCACGATGGTCTTGCCACGGCGCTTGAGCTCATCGACCGCCTGCATCACGGCCGCCTCGTTGAGGGCGTCGAGCGCGCTCGTGGGTTCGTCGAGCAAAATGAAGGGCGCGTCGTTGAGGAAGATGCGCGCGAGGCCGATGCGCTGACGCTCGCCGCCCGAGAGTGAGTCGCCCAGCTCGGCGACGGGGGTGTCGAGGCCCTGCGGCAGGCGGTCGATGAGCGCGGTGAGCGAGGCGGACTGACAGGCGTCGAGCAGCTCGGCATCGGTGGCGTCGGCACGCGCGACGAGTAGGTTCTCGCGTACGGTGCCGCAGAACAGGTGCGTGTCCTGGGTCATATAGGCCTCGTGGCCGCGCAAGCTCGCCGTGTTGATGCGACGGGCATCGACGTCACTCACCGTGATAGTGCCGGCGGTAGGGTCCCAAAAGCGCATGAGCAGCTTGAGCAGCGTCGACTTGCCCGAACCCGAGCGTCCCATGATACAGGTCATGGTACCGGGCGCAAAGGTGCAGGTCACGCCGTCGAGGATGAGACTTGAAGCGGGGCCGTTCGCGGCCGGCTCTGTGGCGTCGGCACCGCCCGCGTCCACGCCGCCCGCATAGCTAAAGCTCACACGCTCGGCTGCGGCGCCGGCAAACTCAACGTCCTGTCCGTCGGCGACCTCGGCGCACTGGGGTTGCTCGTCGAGCAAATCGAGCACGCGTGCGCCCGAGGCGAGCGTCTCTTGCAGCGAGGCGCCCAGGCGGCTCACGGCCATCACCGAGCCAAACGACGACACAAAGGTAAAGACGGCGACAAACGCTGCGGCAAAGTCAATCGTTCCCGCAGCCACCAGCTGCAGCGCGCGCCCGAGCATCACCAGATTGGCCGCAAGAATAAGCGCATCGGCTACGGCCTCGCTGGTCGCCTGACGGCGCTTGAGGCGCGCGTCCACGGCGCCGACTTGCTCGGTCAGTTTGCCCAGGGCACGGCTGCGATCGGCGCCACCGGCAAATTGGATGGTCTCGGACGCGCCGCGTAGACTGTCGAGCACAAAGGCGCCCAGCTTACCGGCGCCCTCGCGGCTCTGGCGGCCGGTGGTGCCGCATGCCTTGGCCGAAGCCAGAGGCAGCAGCACGCCCAGGACCGCGTAGGCCACGAGCGCGATGCCCGCGAGCTCGGGGCTCACAGCCAGCAAAAAGCCCTCAAACACAACGGTGCAGACCAGGGCGATGGCAATGGGGGAGATGGTGTGCGCGTAGAAGACCTCGAGCAGCTCGATGTCCGAGGTAACGAGGCTCACGAGTTCGCCCTTGCCGCGGCCCTCGAGCTTGGCGGGGGCGAGCCGGCGCAGGGCGCCAAACACCAGGTCACGGATATGCGCGAGCAGGCGGAAGGCGATGTAGTGGTTGCAGAGCTGCTCGCCGTAGTGGAGCGGTCCGCGCGCGATGCCGCAGACGGCGCAAGCCACACATGCGGCGACCAGGCCCAACCCCAGGGCGTTGTGGCCTAGGGCCGACATAAGTCCAAAGGCGCCCAGCGCCGGAACAAACGCGGCGGTAAGCATGCCGATGCTGCCGAGCGCGACGGCCAGTACAAGCCAGCCGGCAAGCGGGCGCGCGAGCCCCATCATGCGCCACATGATGGACGGCGCCGAGCGACGGATGCGGGCAGAGCCGGGTGCTGCGGCGGCGGGAGCCGCGCCAGAGCCATCGCGGCTGTCGGCACAGGCAGCACCGTCAACAGCCTCAGCCGCGCCCGCATCCTCAACCTCATCCTCGGCATACGCATACACTGAGAGCTGCTCCTGGCTGTTCCACATGCTTGCATAGGCGCCCGCGTCCGCCAAAAGCATGTCGTGAGTCCCGCGCTCGGCAATGCGACCGCGCTCCAGCACCAGAATCTGGTTGGCGTCCACGATCGTCGACAGGCGATGCGCCACCACGATTACGGTATGCTCGCCGGCAAGCGACGCGATGACCTCGCCGATTGCCGCCTCGCTCGCGGCGTCGACGTTGCTCGTGGCTTCGTCAAACACATAAATGGGCGAGTCGTGCAGCAGAGCGCGGGCCATGCATACGCGCTGGCGCTGGCCGCCCGAAAGGTTGGTGCCGCCTTCGTTAATCGCCATGTCGAGCCCGCCGTTGGCCTGCACAAAGGCTGCCACGCGCGTGCGGTCGAGCGCGCGCATAAGCTCGGCATCGGTGGCATCGGGCTTGGCGAGCAGCAGGTTTTCGCGCAGGGTGCCGGCGAACAGATAGCCGTTGGTGGGCACCAGGGTCACAGCGCGCATAAGCGAGGCGGCCGTGGCGTCGCGCAGCTCAACGCCGCCGATGCGAACGTTGCCCCGGTAGGCATCCTTGCGGCCTGCGATGATCCCCGCGAGCGTGGACTTGCCGCCGCCGCTTTCGCCCACGAGCGCCACGAGCGAGCCGCGCGCGATGGTCGCGTCGGCGCCGTCCAGCACGGTACGGTCGCCGTAGGCATAGCCCACGCCGGAAAGTTCGATATCACCGCGGCCGTCAAGCTCAACATTGCCGCGCTCGGGCTCGGGCGCATCCAAAATGCTGAACATGCGGCGCGAGGCGGCCATGCCGTTCATGGCCGTGTGAAACAGCGACCCTAGGCGGCGCATGGGCAAAAAGAACTCCTGCGACAAAAAGACGATGAGGAAAGCGGCCTCAAAGCCGATCTTGCCGCTGGCAAGTTGCAGCGCCGCCACGATAATGCCGAGCGCGGCGCCCATGTAGACGACCAGGTCCATGACGCAAATGGAGCGCAGCTGCATCACCAGCAGGCGCATGGTCGCCCCGCGAAAACGCTCGGACTCGGCGTTGATGCGCTCGTGCCAGTCGCGGTCGGCCTGGTAGACCTTAAGGGTGGTGAGGCCCTGAACGGCCTCCAGGAACATACCGCCCAGATCGACGTAGCTGCCCCAGTACTCGGCACCGATCTTTTTGGCGTTGCGCATGACCATCATGATGGAGACGGGGATGACCGGAACGCAGGCGAGCAGCAGCGCGGCGGGAAGGCCCGCCTGACCCACGAGCAGCACGAACAGCGTGATGGGCGCCAGGCCGGCAAAGAAAAGCTGCGGCAGGTAGCCGCCAAAGTACACCTGGAGCTGCGTGGCGCCCTCGACGCTGGTCTGCACGGCCTCGGCGGTGGGGACGGTCTCGGTATAGGAGGGGCCGAGCGCGGTGAGCTTGTCGTAGACGAGCGAGCGCACGCGGCGGACGGCCTCGAAGGCGGCCTTGTCGCCGGCGCGCTGGGCCAGGTAGATGGAAGCGGCGCGCACGATGATGGCGGCGGCGAGCGGCAGGGCGGCCTGCATGAGCGCCTCGACGGCGAGCGAGGCGGGGAAGCCGCCGGTGATGACGCCGCCCAAGATATGCGCGAGCACCCACATCACGGTGATGTTTGCCATGAGCGCGATCCACTTAAACAGGACGCTTGCCACAATGTAGGGCGTCGCCTGCGGAACAAGGGAGAAGAGCCGCTTCTCGAACATGGAACCTCCGGTGTCGTGACGGTGCCGCGCGGAATGCTCGGCAGCCGTTTAGTTAGCCAAATGCAACTAGAGTAACATCGTGCAGCGGGTAAGTATGCCGAGGGTTATTTTTTGGCCGATGAACTGCGTAGAAAATTCAAAATTGTTGAGTACGGCGAACTTTGTGGTGGATGGAGTGCGGGCACAATTCTGATCGTGTGCGGCCCGCTCCAAAACGTGTACGTCAGCCTCCAAAAGCTGCAAAATATGACATGTTTGGAGGCTGGCGTACATGTTTGGATAGGGGCGAGGGCGGCGACGGACGAAAGTCACGCCTGCGCCACGTCCGATGTGTTAGCGTTTGGGTGAATAAAACGAGCCCGTGCGGAAAGGATCCGGACCGTATGCAACGTGGAAGTACATCTCCGCTGTCCCGCGAGATCGATGCGCCCGAAACCATCGTCAAGCTGGAGTGCGACATCGACGACGCGTCGCCCGAGGTACTCGCTTATGCCGCGGACCGCCTGCGCGAGGCCGGCGCCCGCGAGGTGCACTGGCTGCCCCTCTACTGCAAAAAGGGCCGCCCCGGATGGCAGTTGCAGGTGATTTGCTCGCATGAGGATATCGAACGCCTGCAGACGATTATCTTTTTGGAAACCACGACCAACGCCGTTCGTCGCCAGGTGATGGAACGCGTTTGCCTGCCGCGCCGATTCGAGCAGGTGACGACGCCTTGGGGCGAGGTATCCGTTAAGGTGGCGACTCTGCCCGACGGCAGCGAGCGCGCGGCTCCCGAATACGAGGATTGCGCCCGCCTTGCCCGCGAGCATGGCGCGCCGCTCCAACGCGTGATGCAGGCGGCTCAGAGCGCGGCGCTGCGATTTGAGTAACACGGTAGATGGGCTCCACATCCGCCGGACCCCGTATTCAGCCCCCATCAACTCCGCTTCGAAAGGACTCCCCATGAAATACCTCATCGCCTCCGACATCCATGGCTCGGCATACTGGGCCGAGCGCCTCTGCGCTGCCATCGAATCCGAGCAGCCCGACCGCATCGTGCTGCTGGGCGACCTGCTCTACCACGGCCCGCGTAACGACCTGCCGCGCGACTACGCCCCCAAGCGCGTGATTCCGCTGCTCAACGCCCTGGCCGACCGCATCATCGCGGTGCGCGGCAACTGCGACGCCGAGGTCGACCAGATGGTGCTCGACTTTCCCATCATGGCCAACTACGCCACGTTGTTCGACGAGGCCGGCCGCGAGCTGTTCTTGACACACGGCCACGTTTTTGGCGCCGGTATGCACAACAGCGTCGACCACGTGCCCGCGCTGCCCGAGGGCTCCGCGCTCGTCTACGGCCACACGCACATCAAGGTTAACGAGGCAAGCGAGGCGCACCCGGGCCTGTGGCTCTTCAATCCCGGCAGTGTGAGTATTCCCAAGGACGGTACGCACAGCTATGGCATCTACGAGGGCGGCGCGTTCCGCCACGTGATCCTGGAGGAGGAATAACCATGGCGCAGCATATGGCTCAGCAAAATGCCGAGGGCTCGCGCGATTTGTCCACGCTGGTCGACGCGTCGGTCGAGCTGCAGCATCTGGTGCAGACCATCTGGCGTCTGCGTCAGCCCGATGGCTGCCCGTGGGACCGCGAGCAGACGCACCGCAGCATTGGCAAGAACATGATCGAGGAGGCCTATGAGGCGCTCGATTGCATCGAGGCGGGCGACGCGGCGCATCTGCGCGAGGAGCTGGGCGACGTGCTCATGCAGGTAGTGCTGCATGCGCAGATTGCGGCGGACGCCGGCGAGTTTACGCTTGCCGACGTGGCACGCGATATCGACGCCAAGCTCATTCGCCGTCATCCGCACGTGTTTGGCGATGCGGATGCCGAGAGCTCCGACGAAGTGCTCAAGATCTGGGACGAGGTCAAACTTGCCGAGAAGGCCGCCAAGGACAAGGCCGTGGCGGCAGGCGAGGCTGCGCCCGAGGGCCTGCTCGACGGCGTGCCCACGCATCTGCCGGCGCTGATGCAGGCGCAGAAGGTGTCGCGCAAGGCAGCGGCCGTGGGCTTTGAGTGGGAGACGGTCCAGGACGTGTGGGACGAGGTCGCCGAGGAGCGTGCCGAGTTTGAGGCCGAGGCTCCTGGCTCGCCCGAGCGCGAGATGGAGTTTGGCGACCTGCTCTTTGCCCTGGTCAACGTTGCACGCAAGGAGGGTATAGACGCCGAGAGTGCTCTGCGCGCGAGCACGGCCAAGTTCCGCCGTCGCTGGGCCGCGATGGAGCAGATGGCGGCCGACGCCCACGTTGATCTGGCCGAGCTTTCGACCCACGGCCTCAATGACCTCTGGGATGCCGCAAAGGCAGAGGAGTAAGACTGCGGGGGCGACGGGACGGACTTGTCCCATCGCCCCTATTATTTTTTAAAAAGATTGTATCCCTTGGCTAACTTAGGGCATAATGCAAAAAGTGCGATAAGGCTAACTTATGAACCTGCGCGCCACTGTAGCGTGCAAGCCGTGTCGCCAAGCATTCAACCCGTTTCCAAGTGAGAGGGAGACAACATGAGCGATATTTTGGACGTCTACGGTCGCGAGGTGCTCGACAGCCGCGGCAATCCCACTGTCGAGGTCGAGGTCGTGCTCGAGGACGGCAGCTTCGGCCGCGCGATGGTGCCTTCGGGCGCTTCGACCGGCGCCTTTGAGGCATGCGAGCTGCGCGACGGCGACAAGGGTCGCTACCTGGGCAAGGGCGTCTCGCAGGCCGTCGAGCACGTCAACAACGAGTGCGCCAACGCCGTCGTGGGCCTCGATGCCTTCGACCAACGCGCCGTCGATGCCGCGCTGATCGCCGCGGACGGTACCCCCAACAAGACCAAGCTCGGCGCAAACGCCATTCTGGGCGTGTCGCTGGCCGTCGCCCGCGCCGCTGCCGAGTCGGCGGGTCTTTCACTGTACCAGTACCTGGGCGGCGTCAACGCCCACTTGCTGCCCACGCCTATGATGAATATCCTCAACGGTGGCGTCCATGCCGACAATAACGTTGACTTCCAGGAGTTCATGATCATGCCGGTGGGCGCCCCGAGCTTTGCCGAGGGCCTGCGTTGGTGCGCCGAGGTCTACCACACCCTCAAGGGCGTGCTGCACGAGGCGGGCCTGGGCGGCGGCGTGGGCGACGAGGGCGGCTTTGCGCCCAACCTCAAGACCAATGCCGAGCCGTTCGAGTACATTACCAAGGCCGTCGAGAAGGCTGGCTTTAAGCCCGGCGTCGACTTCATGTACGCCATGGACCCGGCCTCGACCGAGTTCTACAACGCCGAGACCGGCATGTACGAGCTCAAGGGCGAGGGCGTGGAGTACACGAGCGCCCAGATGGTTGATTACTGGGAGAAGCTCGTCGACACCTATCCCATCATCTCCATCGAGGACGGCATGGCCGAGGAGGACTGGGACGGTTGGGTTGAGCTTACCCGCCGCATTGGCAACAAGGTGCAGCTGGTGGGCGACGACCTGTTCGTCACCAACACCGAGCGCCTCAAGAAGGGCATCGAGCTGGGTGCCGCCAACGCGATCCTGGTCAAGGTCAATCAGATCGGCACGCTCACCGAGTCGCTCGAGGCCATCGAGACCGCCAAGGAGGCCGGTTACGCCTGCATCGTGAGTCACCGCTCCGGCGAGACCGAGGATTCCACGATCGCCGACCTGGTCGTGGGCGTCAATGCCGGCCAGATCAAGTCGGGCGCCCCGTGCCGCAGCGACCGTATCGCCAAGTACAACCAGCTCATTCGCATCGAGGACGAGCTCGAGGGCAGCGCGCGCTACGCCGGCAAGACCGCGTTCTACAACATTCGCTAAACGGGCGAATTTGGCGAGGGGGAGGCTGACTCGGTTCCGTCCCGCCTTGACTGGATGCTGCAAAGCGCCATGGGCGCTGGGCCATACGGCTCAGCGCCTTTTTTATGTCGAGCAAAGGCTGGCGAAGGCGGTGCGGGCGCTCGTGCTATAACTAAAGGACTTAGCGCAAACAAACCTCAACCGCACAAGGCGCACATGGATCAGATTTACGACAACAGGTACTATTCCGCCGGTTCGCGCGAGCCGTCGCCTCGCCGTGCGCGCACGGTGCAGCTCGGTGGGTCCGCCTACGCCGGCGTCGACCGCTCCACACAGCGCCCGACAAGTACCTCGCGCCCCAATGCTCAATCGAATACTTCGGCAGATGGACCGGTGCACCCGGCACGTTCGTCGCATGCGTCGCGCCCCTCGACTCAGACACACGACAAATCGAGCAGACCTTCGAGCCGTCTTTCGGGCTCGGACTTTATGCGCTACGCCAACGACAACGCGGTGGTCAAGGCGATCTATGACTTTACGCATGGCTCTCTGCGTCCGCTGTTTATCGGTATCGTGGTGGCGCTGGTGCTCGTGAGCCTGTATTTTCCCGTGCGCGATCTGTACGTGGCAAAGCGTTCGAGCGATATCTTGGCCAAGCAGGTCGAGATTCGCCAGCAATACAATGATGAGCTGCAAAAAAGCGTCGACAAGCTGCTCTCGGAGGAGGGTATCAAGGACGCGGCGTCCGAGGACCTGGGCCTGGTGATGCCCGGCGAGAAGAAGATTGACGTGCTAGGCTTGGACGAGGATTCGGATTCGTCGTCGAGCAAAAAGTCCTCAAACGCCAAGAAGGCCAGCGAAGTGGCCAAAGAGATCGAAGAGGTCGGCAAGGACGCGCCGTGGTACATTCAGACGCTCGACATGCTGTTTGGTTTTAGCGGCGTCGAAGGCCAGACGGTCGCGTCCAGCGGCGAGTAGCGCCCAGAGGGGAGCCCGCAATGACAAATTGCAAACGATATAAGGTGGCCGCGATCGACTTGGGAACGGTGTCGTCGCGACTAGTGCTAGCGCAGGTCGAGGGCGGGGCGATCGTGGAATCGTCCAAGCATACCGAGATCACCGACTTGGGCGAGGGCGTGGACGCGACGGGGCGCTTTTGCGAGGCGGCCGTTGAGCGCGTGCTCGCTGCGTGCCACATGTTTGTGGACGAAGCCCGTGCCTTTGGGGCCGCGTGCATCTGCACCACGTGCACGAGTGCTGCGCGTGATGCGTCCAACGCCGCACTGCTGCTGGACGGCCTGCGCGATCTGGGGCTCGAACCGCAGGTGATTCCGGGCGAGGTCGAGGCGCGCCTGACGTTTTTTGGCGTGGCGCACGACTTTGCCGGCGAGCGCATCATCGTCGCGGATTCGGGCGGCGGGTCCACGGAGCTCGCGACGGGCGTCTATGCGCCTGAGCGCGGGGTCTTTGCGCTGGAGGGAACGCGCTCACTGGACATCGGTTGCCGCCGCGTGACGGAGCGGTTTTTCTCTGCACTGCCGCCGTCGACGAACGAGCTTGCGGCTGCCGCCGCGTGGGCAGGCGAGCAGTTCTCCGCCTATTTTGAAGGCCTGCCCAGCGACTTTGAGCGCGCCGAACGCCTCGTTGCGGTGGGCGGCACCGTCACCACGCTCGTGGCACTCGTTCACGAGCTGGAGCCGTATGATTCTAGCTTTGTGCACCTGCGCGAGCTTTCGATGGAGCAGGTTTCGGCTGCCATCGAGCGTATGTCCGCGCTGGATGTGGAGGGTATCGCCGCGCTACCGGGTGTACAGCCCAAACGCGCGGGCGTGATTCTGGCCGGCGCCGTGGTGATTCGCGAGCTCATGCGAGCCGGCGGCTACAAGACGCTCACCGTAAGTGAGAACAGCCTCCTCGCCGGCATGGCCGCCACCATCAACGAAGTCCTCGACGGCGAAGACCCCACCATCGCCTGGACCCCCAGCCTCAGTCCTCTCCAATAAGTTGCGGTGAAATACGGATTAAAATCGTCCTTTCAAGGCCCAAGCAGTCCCTATTCCACCGCAACTCAATAGCCGGCACCTGGGGACGTTCCTTTCCTGCCGGCAGCTTGGGACAGTCCTTGAGTCGATATAGGTTAGGCCGTCCAAGCGTTTCCCTCGGAAAAAGTGGGAGTAAACCACGTTTTTCCATCGAATAATGTGGGAGACAACCACGTTTTTCCATCGAAAAATGTGGGAGTTGGCATATAAGTTGCGGTGAAATAGTTCCTAAATGTGCTGGTAAACGGCCAAAACAGGAACTATTCCACCGCAACTTCCGAGGGGATCGAGGTGGTCTTTTTAACCCCGTCCCAAATTAGCTGCTTCGTAGTGGTGCGGGGCGGTGGGACGTCTGCGTATTTGCTGCGCAAATCCGCACCGGCTTCGGTCGCCTGCCGGCGCCCTCGCCGGCTCGCTACGGACGCTGCGCGTCCGCTTAACGCTCGCCCCCTCGCGGGTTCGAGCCCCACCGGCATCTAAAAGAAACGAGCCCACATCCCTGGGGGACACGGGCTCGTAAGCTCCATATGGTAGGGGCGGTGGGACTCGAACCCACAATCCTTGCGGCGAGGGATTTTAAGTCCCCTGCGTATGCCAATTCCGCCACGCCCCCGTGAGACTAGAAGTCTAGCACAAGCCGTCCGTTACGCGTTGACGGCCATCGAGTGTTGGCCCGACTTTTCCAAGTACTCGGCGAACTTGGCCTCGTCGCCCTTGTTCTGGTACTGCAGGGCTAGCAGGTATTCCAGGCGGCAGCTCTTAACCTTGTCGTCACCGGCTTCCTTGAGCATGCGCTCCAGTTCGGGAATGTCGTTGTGGCGCTTGAGGATCATCGTGTCGTACATCAGCTGGCATTCGTGTGCGACCGCCTCGGCCTGACCGCCCTCAAAGCCCTTGATCTCGTGCAGAAGCTCCTTGGACTTTTTGCGGTCCTCCTGGCCAGCATAGTAGTTAAAGGCCTTAATCACCAGGTCGACGCGCTGCATCTTGGGCAGATTGAGCCCCAGCAGCAAATCGAACATCTCATCGGCGCGCTTGTGGTCCTCGCGCAGCAGATAGGAGTTCAGACGCAGGTAGTCGCGGTTGTAGCGCGGGTACAGCATGCTGGTGAGTTTGCCGTCGAGCAAACGATCGAACTCGTCCCACTGCTTGGCAGCCATAAGCTGCTGCAGACGCTTGAACGTGGTGCGTTTTTTGACGCTAAAGAACACCGACACGCCGATGCAGATGATAACGACGGCGGTCCAGAGTGTGCGGGAATCGGGCATATTGGGATCCTTAGTCGCTCATATAGCGAGCGGTATGACAACACGTACTAGATGTATTATACGCAGCGCGCAAGCAAACTGGCATAAAAGCTCATCGAGGCTGAGTGCCATCGCTCGCTGCGGTACACTTACCTAAAGTAAACCATGAAGGGAGACATTACCTATGAAGAAGATCGTTTTGGCTTGCGGTGCTGGCGCTGCTACTTCCACGCTCGTTGCCCAGAAGGTCGCTACCATGCTCGACGCCAACGGTTATGCCGGCAAGTATGAGATCGTGCAGTGCGCCATCTCTGAGGCCAAGGACGCTTGCGACGAGGGCGCCGACCTGCTGATCGCCACCACCGTTGCCCCCGAGGGCCTCACCTGCCCGTACGTGAGCGGCGTGCCCTTCATGACCGGCATGAACCGCGTCGCTGCCGAGAAGGCCGTTCTCGACGTTATGGCTCAGTAGGCGCTGACTGTATGAGTGAGCAGAACGCCAACCCGGCCGAGCTCTTTGGCATGCGCGTCGCCCATGTGGGCATTAACGCCGCCGACCCGGCAGACGCCTTGGAGATCGCGGAGCTGTTCTCGACGATGATGGGCCTGCCCGTCATCGAGACCCCGGTTTCGTACTTTAACGATTCGCTGGTCGAGATCATGAAGCAGAACGGTCGTGGCGCCAAGGGCCACATTGGCTTTGCCGTCAACGACATCGATGCGGCCGAGAAGTGGTTTGCCGAGCGCGGACTCGAGGTCAACGAGGAGTCGCGCGTGCTGCTGCCCGACGGCGGCACCAAGCTCGTGTACTTTAAGCGCGAGTTCGCCGGCTTCGCCGTGCATCTGTGCCGCGGGTAGCGCACAAGCTGTCATAGCTAACGAAAAATGGGGTAAGGCGCGTGGCCTTGCCCCATTTTTAATGCCGAGAGGGTGACTGACGGGCTGCCGTAAATCGAAGGTGAATAGATTTTCGCGAAATGAACGAGTGAAATCGAACCCCTGGAGCATCGACACTTTGGAGGCACCGTTTCCTGCGGTTTTGTCAGGTATTTCCTGCGGTTTTGGTGCCAAAAAGTGCGGATGCTTCGGGGGTCCAAAATAGGTCGTTCACTTCGCGGAAAAGCATTCACCTTCGATTCGTAAGAGACGCCCCTACCGCAGCAGGCGAATCGTAAAGCGGCTGCCGACGCCCTCGACCGAGGTCACGCCAATGACGCCGCCATGGCTATCGACGATCCACTTGGCAATGGCAAGCCCCAGACCCGAGCCCTGCGCGCCGGCATCGCGTGCGTTGTCGGCGCGATAGAACCGTTCAAACGCGTGAGCTGCGGATTCCTGGTTCATGCCGATGCCCTCGTCCTCAACACTTATGTCGATCGTGCCCGCGCCCGCATCCGGCGCTACGCCAAATGTGACGGTCGTTCCCGCGTCCGAATACTTGGCGGCGTTTTGCACGATCACGCGCAGCGCCTGCTTCACGAGTGCCACGTCAACCGATGCGTTGCAGCGCGGGTCGCTGGTAAGTGCGGCATCATACGCCAGCCGATATGTGTGCCCGGCATCGATCATCTGAGATTCTTCGCAAACCTCGCCGACCAGTGCAGCCAGGTTGGTATTTGCGCGCCGTAGCACGGTGCGACCGGCATCGCCGCGCGCCAAAAATAGCAGCTGCTCAACGAGCTCCTGCATATGCTCGCTTTCGGCTTTGAGCGAGGCGATGGACTCTGCTAGCACGTCCGGGTCGTCTTTCCCCCAGCGGTCGAGCATGTTTACGTAGCCCTGAATCACCGCGATGGGTGTGCGCAGCTCGTGGCTTGCATCGTTGACAAAGCGCATCTGCTGCAGCTTTGCCTCTTGCATCTGACGCAGCAGGCGGTTGAGCGCGACCTCGATGCTCGCCAAGTCGGCGTCGCCGGTGGTGACGCTTGGCGAGTCGACGCTCGCGCGCTCGATGGCCTGCTCGAGCGTTTCCATCTTGCCGCCGGCGAGCTGCATGCGGCCGAGCTCGTCAACGCGCAGGGCCAGGTCGTTGAGCGGCGCCATAGTGCGGCGCACGCGGCGGGCGCCGCCGAGCATATCGAGCACGCTGATAACCTGCCAGCCCGCAACGACAAGGTAGAGAGCCCATAGCGTGACGAGGTCCTGTGCGAGGGGGAAGGTCTTGGTGCTACGTGCAAGCTCGACGGTATAGGTGAGCGTGGTCAGGTCCCAGCCGCGCGCGGGGGTCAGCGACATGCTGCGAACAGCGGCGCCGGGGATCCATCCCGCGGTAAACGCGCCATCGGGCAGCGTCTGGTTGTAGCCATAGACGAGGATCGCCGCCGCAACAAGCAGCAGTAACAGATCCAGCCAGACGTAGCTCACCAAGCGGCGCCACATATAGCTCCAGTTGATGGCGCGGGCGATGGAGGTGACGCGCTTAGCCTCGTCGTTACGCGCGACAGACATAGCCCACCCCGCGCACGGTCTGGATGATGCGGGCGCCGCCGGCGTCTTCGATCTTGGCGCGCAGGTGCGCGATGTGCACGTCGACGTTGTTGGTGTCGCCCACGTATTCGTAGCCCAGCGCCTCGTGCGCAATGCGCTCGCGCGTGAGCACGGTGCCGGCATGTGCCATAAGCAGGGCGAGGACATCGAACTCGCGGGCCGTGAGCGCGATGGGCGAGCCGCCGACCGTGACTTCGCGGCGGTCGGGGTCGAGCGCGACCGAGCCCACGGTGAGCGCAGCGGGAGAGGGCATGGCAGGGACCTGGGCCGTGTCGCTGGCTGGAGGCGTCGCGGCGGCGTTGCCGCCCGCGCCGCCCGCCGTGCCCGCCCCGGCACCGGTGCCGACCGCGCCCGAAGCCGCCCGTACGGCCTCAGCGCGCTTCAACGCCACGCGGATCCGTGCGAAAAGCTCCTCGATCGCAAACGGCTTGGTCAGGTAATCGTCAGCACCGGCGTCAAGCCCTGCCACCTTGTCCATCACGGCATCGCGCGCGGTGACCATGATCACCGGCACATCCTTGTGCTTGCGTACGCGCCGCAGCATCTCCATGCCGTTGAGCTGCGGCAACAGCACATCGAGCAGGATCAGATCGTAGTCGCGCTCCAGCGCCAGGTCAACGGCGGTGCGTCCGTCGGCGGCGTGCTCCACCTGGTAGCCCTCGTGCTCCAGCTCGAGTGTCACAAAGCGGGCGATTTTCTCCTCGTCCTCTACGATCAGGATTCGTGCCATACGTGCCCCCGTCTGCGATTACTTGTCGTCGTTCAGATTTTGCTTGATGCCGTCCGCGGCATTGGCAGCGCTGTCCATCAGGTTGTTGATGCTGCCGGGCACGTCGCCGTCGCTATCGATGCGGTAGCGCATGCCAAAGAACAGGCCAAGCAGCATCAGCCAAATCGTGGCGCCCCAGGCAAACAGCGCGACGATGGGAATCAGGATGGGAATGTTGAGGATGATCGCATCGCGACGCGTGGCGATAAACTTGGTGTCCAGGCTCAGGCGGAAAAGCTTTTTGAGGTACTCCCACACGCTGTCCATCTTCTTGGAGAAGTCGGTCTTTTCGCTCGACTTTTCGTAGGCGGCCTGCGCGGCGACCATCTCGGCCGAAGGCTCGTCGACCGGCGCGGGCTCGGTGGCGGCGTGGGCCGACGTGGTCTGCGTTTTACCCTGCGACTCGAGCCAAATGATGGCGTCCAAAACGTTGCCGTCGGCGGCGTCGAGCGCGGCCTTGGCATCGGTGTAGCTCACGTTGCACTTGGCGCGGATGGTTTCAACTTTTTCGAGGTCGTCCATGACCTTTCCTTTCGTTCGATGGGCGCGACGCCGGGCGATTGCCCGGGAGCGAGCGTTGCGTTCGGCGGCCTGCGTTGCGCGGTGCCGCCCCGCCCTTGGTCGAACTCTATAGTGCAGGTTATAGATTAAGCGATTCTTGAGCCAAGATTAATGTTGGATGAGTTTTTGGGTGGCGGTGGGGAAGGGAGAGGTGTCCTTCTGGGTAGCTGGCAGCGAGGTCTAATACTTTTCCGAGAAGTGAACGAGCTAAATCGGACCCCCGAAGCATCGACACTTTGAGGGCGCCGTTTCCTGCGGTTTCGATGCTGAAATCCTGCGATTTTGCCGACGAAAAATATGGATGCTTCAGGGGTCCAAAAACAGACGTTCACTTCGCGGAAAAGTATTAGACCTCGATAGCAGAGGATGGTGGGCCGATGCAAAACGGCGCCAAGGGTTGGTCGAGCAGGCGGTTTCTCCATTGATGTCCGCACGACATGGGACACTTCCCCTGCCGATCCGTTCTGTCGCGGCGGCATGTGTCCAAACAACGATTCTCTAAGGAGTTCGATATTGATGAGTGACAACGCCAAGCATCTCGCAAAGAAGTGCGTCAAGGACGTGGGGCCGTGCCTCGCGCTGTGCCTTGCCGGCGCAGCGGTCGCGCTGCTGGCTGTTCTGGGGCCGTTCGACGTGCTCCGAAGTGCCAGCTCTCTGCACGTTTGCATGGCCCTTGCCGGCGCCATGATGACCGGCGGCGTGCTCGATCTGGTTTTTTGGGTGCTTGACCCGTTTGGATGGAAGAACGAGGGGTAAGCCCTAAGGGATGGAAGGGCTGGAACGGTTGGCTTAGTGATCGTGCAGAATGTGGACTAGCTACTTACGGGGAAGCGGTGATCCGATGACGGTCTATGCGACGGGCGATATTCACGGCGGCGTCGACATGCAAAAGCTGCGCGACTGGGATCTTGGGGATAGCCTGACGAGCGATGACTATCTGATTGTCGCGGGCGACTTTGGCTTTCCGTGGGATTTCTCTGCCGAGGAATGCGCCGATATCGCCTGGTTGGAATCGCGCCCCTATACCGTGCTGTTTGTCGACGGCAACCACGAGCGTTTCGATCACTGGGCAGAGCGACCCATGGAGTTGTGGCACGGTGGGCTGACGCAGCGCCTGTCGGATACCTCTCCCATACGGCGCTTGACGCGTGGCGAGATTTTTGAGCTCGATGGCTCAACGATCTTTACCATGGGCGGTGCCACGAGCGTGGATAAGGAATACCGCATTCCCTATTCCAGCTGGTGGCCGCAGGAGCTGCCGGACGAGCGCAACTTTGAGGAGGCGCGGGCAAAGCTCGACAGCGTGGGTTGGAAGGTCGACTACGTAATCACCCACACCTGCTCTACGCACATGCTTTCGCCCACGCTCTATCCGGCGCCCGGCTGGGATTGCCCCGGCGTTGATCGACTTACGGCGTTTTTCGATGAGCTGGAAGATCGCTTGGACTACAAACGCTGGTATTACGGGCATTTTCATCGGGATGCCAACCCGGCCGAGCGCCATACCGTGCTCTACGACTGCATCGTTCGCCTGGGCGACGAACTCCAGCCCTGGGATG
Organism: uncultured Collinsella sp.; assembly: GCA_902464035.1. GTDB lineage: Bacteria > Actinomycetota > Coriobacteriia > Coriobacteriales > Coriobacteriaceae > Collinsella. The sequence goes on from CABQHT010000025.1 coordinate 17,785, forward strand.
TTGCGTAGCGGCAAGGCATTTGGCTACTCGGCCATTATGGTGATGTTTTCCCGGTGTGCGCGGATGACGTCCCAGCTAAAGTGCTCGATCAGCTGCTCGGCAGAGCGCGGCGTGGTGTCCGGCGCGATGCCTGTTTGCCCGGCGAGCCAGCCCAGCAGTGCCTCGGGTGTGCCAAAGCGGGCGCGTAGTTCGCCCAGGTCCAGGTCGCGATCGCGCTTGGAAAGGCGGCGGCCGTCCGGCGACATGAGCAGCGGAATGTGCGCGTAGTGCGGCGTGGGAAGTCCCAGCAGATGCTGCAGGTAGATTTGGCGGGGCGTGGAGCCCAGCAGGTCGCATCCGCGCACGACCTCGGTGACGCCCATGGCAGCGTCGTCGACCACCACGGCTAGCTGATAGGCAAAAACGCCGTCGCTGCGGCGCACCAAAAAGTCGCCGCACTCGGTGGCGAGCGCCTCGCATTGGGCCCCGTACGTGCGGTCAACGAATTCGATTACGTCGCCCGCGAGGTCGTCGACGGCGGGCACGCGCAGGCGCGTGGCCGGAGCACGCAGGGCACTGCGGCGGGCGACCTCTTCGGCCGAAAGGCCTCGGCAGGCGCCGCGGTAGATGGGCGTGCCGTCGCTGGCATGCGGCGCGCTCGCGGCGTGGAGCTCGGCACGCGTGCAAAAGCAGGGATAGGTGAGACCGGCGTCTTGCAGCTGGTGCAGGGCGTCCTCGTAGAAGTCCAGGCGATCGTGCTGATAGTAGGGGCCTTCGTCCCACTCCAGCCCCAGCCAGGCAAGGTCGTCGATGAGCTGGGCGGCAAGTTCCGGGCGCTTGCAGCGATCGTCCAAGTCCTCGATGCGCAACACGATGCTGCCGCCCTGGCTGCGGGCCGAAAGCCACGCGCACAGACAGCTGAACACGTTGCCCAGGTGCATGCGGCCCGAGGGCGACGGGGCAAAGCGGCCCACGACGGGCGTGGGGGCGGAAGCGGCCGGCGCCGTCGACGTGGCCACGGCGGGCGTTGGTGTGTTGCGTGCTTTGATATCCATGCGGACGAGTATAGCGCGGGGCACGGTAGGGAAGGCGTTGCCGTGGCTCGCAAGTTGGCGGCGCTGCGCATTGCGCACGGTGGGCCTGCAGCTCAACGTCTCGATCGCCGCATGCCGACTCGGCCTTATACACGACAGAAACCCCGGCAGCTCTTCGCAACTGCCGGGGTTTCCGCGGAAAAGGGGGACATGATCCTCGAGCGAACGGGAAAGGGGCAACCGTTTTCGCTCAACTCCTTTATGCCCCTTGCTCGTGGGCTCAATCAGCACGCGTCGCAGCAACACAAAGCCGCTACACCTGTGACGGAGCTGTGAAGTGGTGTCTATCGTTGATGTAGGCCGTGCCAAAGAGTGTCCCAAATTGCCGGCAGATAAGGAACGTCCCTAAGTGCCGAATCGGGTGGGACTTTTGTCCCATTTGACGTTCCGTTGGCCCAGATATTCGTCATGTGTGCCCGCAAACGTGGGACAATGGCGATGTTGGTTTTACAGACAAAGGATGTGCCTATGAACGCCCCCGTTGCCAATGCCTGCCGGCAGCGCCGCTTGTTTGCGCGATTCGTTTCCGTCTGCGCGTTTGTCGCGTTTGCGTTGCTGCTGCTGCCTGTCGCCGCCCACGCTGACGGCTACTCCATGACCCAAACCTATATCGGTGCCACGGTCGAGGCCGATGGATCGCTGACCGTTGTCGAGGGACGCCAGTTCGATTTCGACGACGACATCAACGGCGTGTTTTGGGAGATCAATGCGGGCACCAACCAGCAGGGCGGCGCGGCGGGCGTCAATGTGTTGAGCGTCGAGGAAGACGACACCGCGTTTAACAAGGTCGACAGCGCAAACAAAGGCGACAGCGGCGTCTATGCGGTTGAGCAGTCCGACGGCGGCGTAAGGATCAAGGTGTTCAGCCCCCACGAGAGCGGCGACAGCGCGATCTTTTACGTGAGCTACACCATGACCGGTGCGGTCATGAACTGGTCCGATACCGCCGAGCTCTACTGGAAGTTCGTTGGCGACGGCTGGTCGGCGGATTCCGATGACGTCGAGATGGAAGTCTACTTCGCAAACGCCGCCGCTGGGACGGCGGCCGTCAAGGGCGATAACTTCTGCGCATGGGGCCACGGCCCGCTGACGGGCGACGTGTCACTCGATGAGGACGAGCCCATGGTCACCTATACCATTCCCTGTGTGCATCAGGGCGAATTCGCCGAGGCGCGCATCGCCTTTCCCAGCGACTGGGTGCCGCAGCTTGCCGCCTCGGGCGAGGAACGTCTGCCGACGATCCTAAGCGAGGAGAAGGCGTGGGCCGACGAGGCTAACGCCCGCCGCGCTCACGCTCGCATGATTGCCAATGCACTTGCCGTGCTAAGTGTTGTCGCGGCGGTGGCCTTTACCGGCACAATCGTTGTGCTCAAGCTGCGCCGCCGCAAGCCCAAGCCGCTTTTCCAGGACGAATATTTCCGCGATGTGCCTTCGGCCGACCATCCCGCCGTGCTTTCGGCCCTCATGAGCTGGAACGAGGTGCCCGATCAGGCATATATCGCCACGCTCATGAAGCTCACTGACGACCGTGTGATCAAGCTGGAACAGGCGACCGTGACCAAGGCCAAGAAGGGCCTGTTGGGGCGCGAAAAAGAAGAACAGACGTATCGCGTGACGGTGAGTGATGCGGGCTGGAAGTCGGCCAAGGGCATTGACCACATGGTGCTCAAGGTCTTCTTTGCCGGTGCTAAGCCCGACGAGAACGGTGATCGCTCGCGCACGTTTGACGAGCTGCAGCACTACGTCAAGCAGCACGCTACGCCCGTGGGCGACAAGCTCGAGGACTATCGGAACACCGTTAAGGGCAAGCTGGCCGATAGCGAGTACGTTGCCTCGGACGGCATTGTCGCAATGGTGTTTTGCCTGGTTCTTGGTATTCTGATCGCCTTTGTTCCCGTGGGATCCATCTTCTTTACCGACGGCGCACAGGCGAACATTATCGCCGCGGTTATCTCGGTGCCGATTGTGCTGGTGGGTATTGGCGTGGGCCTTACGTTCCGCCGCTTTACGTCGGAGGGCGCCGAGGTGGCGGCTCGCTGCAAGGCGCTTAAGCATTGGCTCGAGGACTTCACGCGCCTCAAGGAAGCCGTCCCCGGCGATCTGGTCCTGTGGAATAAGCTTCTGGTGATGGGTGCGGCGCTGGGCGTTTCGAAGGAAGTCCTGCGTCAGCTTGCCGAGGCTGTTCCTCTTGAGGTGCGCGAGGCCGACGGTTTCTACGATAATTACCCCTGCTACTGGTGGTACTACCATCATTACGGCAACGAGTCGCCGATGGATTCGTTCGACGGCGTGTATCACGAGAGCATCCGTGAGCTCGCGTCGAGCTCGGACAGCTCGGGTGGCGGCGGAGGCGGCGGCTTCTCGGGCGGCGGAGGCGGCGTCGTCGGCGGAGGCGGCGGCGGAACGTTCTAGCGAGCGCTTGCTTTGGGGTGGACCTTTCTGGGCGGTTGCCAGGGAAGATCCATCCCATTTTTGTGCATCGAAATGGGCCATACTTTCCGCTGCGGACCTTCGCGCAAGGGGCAGTGGGCAAAAAATGGCAAATATGAGTACTGTTGCCGAAATAGTTACATTAATTTGCGTTCATCTATTGGCTTCAAATGAGAGTATTTCTCGTTAAGAGCCAATTTTATCGAACATTTGGGGAGATACGTCAGCTCGCCCGGCTGACTACCATGTCTAAAAGCCTCAAAAATGCCCCAAATCGCTACTACTAAAAAGGTAACAGTACTCATATTTGATGTTTTTTGACCACAGCCATTTGCAGACCCCCTAGGCTACTCATTGGGGACAGACTTAAATGACTAGGTGTGGCTGCCGAGGCTAGGCTGTTAGGTCCAGCTCGTAGAGGAAGCTTTCGCGCGGCATAGCGTGGCGGCGTTCCTCGCGGTTGGCGCGGTGCGTGGCGGTGCGCTTAAAGCCGTGTAGCTCGTAGAATTTCCACGAGCAGTTGGAGTCGGTGTACAGGTGCGCCCTTGTCGCCCCGCGCGAGGAAAGGTACGAGACAGCGGCATCGAGCAACACCGAGCCAACGCCCAAGCCGTGGACATCTCGATCAACGGCAAGCAGCGTGACCTCGTTGTCGTGTGGCAACGGGCTGCTGTCGAGCAGGCGGTTGTTGGTTCGGATGGTTGCGCGCACAAACGAGAGATACTCGGCGCAGGCATCGGGCTCCAGCTCGCGCATCTGCGAAAGCAGCGCGCGTTCGGTATCCATCCAATGTTCCTTGACGGTGGCGCCGGAACTCTGTCCCGCGCGCGCGAGCGCAATGCCACGCGCCTGACCGTCGATTACGGCAACCTGCGAAAACGTCGATGACGAAAGGCAATAGGCGAGGTCGCATGCGGCCTCAAGGCGGTTGTACTCATCGTTATCCGAATTGTTATGCCAAAGCTGCTGCAGAATCAGCGCGATGGCGTCGAAGTCTTCGGTATCAAACGGTCGGTAGAGAACCCGCGAGACCATGGTGCCTCTTTCTTTTGCGGATGCATATCGAGCACAGTTCTACCACGCTATTGGCATTCAATTATGGTGCCCTTGTGCTCCATCAACTCACCGTGCCCGGCGGGGCTTCCGCAGCCCCCGCTCGCAAGCTTTTTCTGCACAGCCGTGCGTTGCGGGGTGCATCGTCGCGCTCGATGCGCTACATTAAATCAGTATTTTCAATGCCGCTGCGCGAGCGCTGCAGATCGACGTATCACCGACTCACAGAGCACGGCGGCGTACCAGACAGGAGGACTGCATGGGATCTGATGTGAAGATCGCACGCGCGTTGATCTCGGTTACCGATAAGACGGGCGTCGTCGATTTCGCACGGACGCTGGTTGACGACTTTGGCGTCGAGATCATCTCTACGGGCGGCACGGCTCGTGCCATCGAGGACGCGGGCGTTCCCGTAACCCCCATCGAGGAGTTCACGGGCTATCCCGAGATGATGGACGGCCGCGTCAAGACGCTGCATCCCAAGGTTCACGGCGCGCTGCTTGCCCGTCGCGATTCCGAGCAGCACATGCAGGAAGCCGCTCAGCACGGCATTAAGCTGATCGACCTGGTCGTCGTCAACCTGTACGAGTTCGAGAAGACCGTCGCCAACCCCGAGGTCACCTTTGCGGATGCCATCGAGCACATTGACATCGGTGGCCCCTCCATGCTGCGCTCTGCCGCCAAGAACGCCGCGAGCGTTACCGTCATCTCCGACCCGGCCGACTATGATGCCGTCCTGGCCGAGATGCGCGAGACCGGCGGCTGCACCACGCTTGCCACCCGTCGTCGCCTGCAGGTGAAGGTCTACCAGACTACCGCCGCCTACGATACGGCTATCTCCCGTTGGCTTGCCGCCCAGGCAAGCGACGTGGCGGACACCTCTGCCAAGCTCGAGATTTCGCTGGAAAAGGTCGACGACCTGCGCTATGGCGAGAACCCACAGCAGAAGGCCACGGTCTATCGTTTTGCCGAGGGCTGCGAGAACACCGCGAGCTCGCAGTTCCCGCTCGTGGGCTCCGAGCAGATTCAGGGCAAGCCGCTCAGCTACAACAACTATCTGGACGCCGACGCCGCTTGGAACCTGGTTCGCGAGTTCGACGAGCCGGCCTGCGTGATCCTCAAGCATCAGAACCCCTGCGGTTCCGCCGTTGCCGAGGACATCACGGCCGCCTACGACCGCGCTTTCGCCTGCGATCCCAAGAGCGCCTTCGGCGGCATCATCGCCTGCAACCGCGAGGTTCCCTTTGAGCTGGTTGAGCACTTCGCCGACCAGAACAAGCAGTTCGTCGAGGTCATCATCGCCCCGGGCTACACCGATGAGGCGCTCGAGCGCATGGCCAAGCGCCCTAACCTGCGTGTGTTAGCGACCGGCGGCGTGGACCACGGCGCCCAGGTGGAGCTGCGCTCCATCGACGGCGGCATGCTGGTGCAGGAAGTCGACCACGTGACCGAGGATCCCGCGACCTTTACGTTCCCCACCGACCGCAAGCCCACCGACGCCGAGATGGCCGAGCTCGAGTTTGCCTGGAAGGTCTGCAAGGGCGTCAAGTCCAACGCCATCCTGGTCTCCAAGGGTAAGGCCGGCATTGGCATGGGCCCCGGTCAGCCCAACCGCGTGGATTCCGCGTTGCTGGCCTGCGAGCGTGCTGAGGACTTCTGCGAGCGCGAGGGCGTGGAGAAGGGCGGCTTTGCCTGTGCAAGCGACGCGTTCTTCCCGTTCCGCGACAACGTCGACGTGCTTGCCGCGCACGGCGTGACCTGCATCATCCAGCCCGGCGGCTCCAAGCGTGACGATGAGAGCATCCAGGCCTGCAACGAGCATGGTATTGCGATGGTCTTCACCGGAGCTAGGCATTTTAGGCACTAGAGGCTTTCCCAAGCACCCGACCTTGCCCCTCAAACCGTCGCTTGCGTACATTTAGTACGCGGCGCTCCTCTTTCGGGGCAATCTCGGGCACTTGGAAAACCCTTAATGGGATGTTTCTCTATCCCATTAAACTGTTCGGTCGCCTGACCATATCGTCAAAATAATCTCTGCAAAAGACGGCTGCTCCGTTTGGAGGGCCGTCTTTTTGGTATAAGAGGACGGAATGACTAACACGAAAGGTACAACCATGCCCCAGATTGATGATGCCGAGCTGTTTGGCAATGCCGAGGATCAGCGTGCGTACGAGGACTTTTGCGCCAATCAGGAGGCGGTCGAGAAGTTTACGCTCGACAAGCCCGCGCTTGTCTGTCGTTGGCGCATGTCCAACAAAAAGGTGCCCATGCTCAACCGCCACATCCGCGCGCTGTCCGAGCGCCTGGTGCAGGGCGAGCCGCTTACCCATAACATGCTCAGCTGGGCCAAACAGCACGTTGAGTGGTCGCTAGCCGAGGGCGACTATACCGCGCACGATGGCGTGCTCATGCTGGTGATCGACGTTAACGGCAATGCCGCCATGACGGTTGGGGAGTACGAGCCGCTGGCCGATACGTCGGCCAAGGCGCTGCGTGCCCGCTCTGCCGAGGCCCGTTCCGAGGCCGACGAGACCGGCGTGGCGCCCGAGCTGCTCGCTGCCGTCAACGACGGTGAGCTGGCCTTTGTGGCGCCGGCGGACGAGTGCCTGTGCGGCACGGCGACACTCATCGAACAGCTGGCCCAGACCAAGGACATCCCGGTCACGCGCGTAGACATCCCCGCTCAGCTCAAGGGCGCGCTGTTCCTGGTGAGCGACGAGCACGGCGTGGTCCCCGCCGACGATGCCGATGCCGCCGAGGCGGACGCCGCCACGGTCGCCTTCTTCGCCGACGGCTACGAAAAGCTCCGCGCCCGCCGCTAAATGATTTTTCTGGGACGGGGATTTTATAATCATGTAATCCCCGCGCCCGCCGCGAGCGAGGGTCGAGCCGAACGCTTTCGTTCGCGAACAGTTCTGTCACCTTGGCGCCGCGCGAGGCGCGTACCGGCGGCTTCGCGGTAATAATGGCTGTAAGACAACCAAGAGGGGAGCGGAATCCATGGCGCTGATCTATATCGTTGAGGACGACGAGCCCATTCGTCGCGAGCTCGCCGACATTCTGGCCCGTGCCGGTTTTGAGGTGGAGGCCTGCGAGTCGTTCGAGCACGTCTCGCGTGACATCCTGGCCGCTGCACCCGACTTGGTACTGCTCGACCTGACGCTTCCCGTCAAAGACGGCCAGCACATCTGCCACGAGGTCCGTCGCGAATCCGAGGTCCCCATCATCGTCCTCACGTCGCGCACGACCGAGATCGACGAGGTCATGGCCATGACGCTCGGCGCGGACGACTTTGTCCCCAAGCCCTACAGCGCCCGCGTGCTTGTGGCGCGCATTAACGCGCTGTTGCGACGCACCGCGGCTGCCGGCGAGCGCAGCACGGTCGTCCACAAGGGGCTGGAGCTCGACCTCGCCCGTTCCGCGGTCACCAACACGCAAACCGGCGACAGTACCGAGCTCACCAAAAACGAGCTGCGCATCCTCTCTTTGCTCCTGAGCCGCGCGGGCAAGATTGTCTCGCGCTCGGCCATCATGCAGGACCTGTGGGACTCCGATGCTTTCGTGGACGACAACACGCTTACCGTCAACATCAACCGCCTGCGCACCACGCTCGAAAAAATCGGCATCAAGGGGTATTTGACGACGCACCGCGGTCAGGGCTATTCGGTCTAGGGGTCGGTCATGTCGTTTGCCAAGTTTTTTAAAGATGCGCTGCTTCCCGTCGCCGTGTGGACCTGCGGTGTGCTGCTGAGCTGCTTTGTGCTGACGGTCGCGGGCGCACCCGTTTCTATCGTGATCGTGGCGGTCGGCGTGTCCTTTATCTTTGGCATGCTGGGCATCGTGATTGAGTATGCGCGTCGCCGCCATTTTCTGCGTCAGCTGGAGCGGGCGGCCGAGGAACTGGAGAGCCCCGCATGGGTGCAAGAGATGGTGCAGTGCCCGACGTATGCCGAAGGCGAGCTCGAGTACGAGGTCTTGCGCCGCGTGGGCAAGGCGGCTTGCGATGAGGTGGCGGAAGGGCGACGTCAAACCGACGACTATCGCGACTATATCGAGAGCTGGGTCCACGAGGCCAAACTGCCCTTGGCTGCAGCCCATCTGATTTTGGAAAACCTGGACGGCAGCGAAGACGACCTGTCGCGCGTGGACGATTTGGGCCGCGAGCTTGCCCGCGTGGAGCGCTATATCGACCAGGCACTGTACTACGCGCGCTCGGAAGTCGTGGAGCGCGACTACCTGATTCGCCGCTGGAATCTCAAGGCCCTGGTGACGGGCGCGATTAAAGCCAACGCGCGTGAGCTCATCGCGGCACACGTGGCGCCGGTGTGCGAGAATCTCGACTTTGAGGTGTTCACCGACGAGAAGTGGCTCGAGTTTATCTTGGGCCAGCTCATTCAGAACAGCATTAAATACGCGCGCGAGGACGGCGCGAAGATCGTGTTTTCGGGCGCGTTGCTGGACGAGGGCCTGGCGAGTGAGCGTATTGAGCTGACCGTTGCCGATAACGGCTGCGGCGTGTGCGCGGCAGACCTGCCGCGCGTGTTCGAGAAGAGCTTTACCGGCGACAACGGCCGCACCACCAAGCGCGCAACGGGCATCGGCCTCTATCTGGTTGCTCGCCTGTGCTCCAAGATGGGCATCGACGTCACCGCGGCATCCGAGCCCGGCGAAGGCTTCGTCGTCACGTTTGCCTTCTCAACGAATAAGTTTCAGTATTTCGAGTA
>CABQHT010000026.1 GCA_902464035.1 uncultured Collinsella sp.
TTCATTACTCCAACGACGAATTCTAGGCGGTGTCCCCTCCCTTTCAAGAAAGGGAAGAGGCGGGGCATGCCCCGCCTCTTACACCACATCTCTGCGCGCTACCATGAGCGTGGATAATCTCCCGTTTTTTGCCCCCGAACAGTCCCAAAGTGGGAGTTTTTCCACGCTTATCTTGCGGGTGCGATACAACGACATTTAGGCGCTGACGATGTTGGGCAGCGGCAGGTCGTGGACGTCGGTGGGGACGTGGTCGATGCGCTGTTCGTCAAAGGCGATGCCGACGATTTGACATGCGGGCGAGAGCATGGACAGGTAACGGTCGTAGCAGCCGCCGCCGTAGCCCAGGCGCGCGCCGGTTTGGTCGAAGGCCACGAGCGGCACAACAATCATGTCGAGTGCTTCGGCAGGCACGATGGGGAAGCGGTTGCTGCCGATGTCCGCGGCAGCGAAGGTTCGCGTGGGATGAGTGATAAACGGAGCCGCGGACGCATCGTCGGCGGCAACTGCCCGCATGCACATACGCTGGCCACAAGCTGCGGCTTCGGCTGCCGAGAGCATGCACGGATAGGCTGCGCGCCAGCCGCGCGCGGCGGCCGCAGCGGCAAACGCGGCAGGGTCTGCCTCGGAACCCATCGCGGCATAGACGGCAACGGTGCGCGGCGCCGCGGCATCCAAGCGGCCCAGCAGCTCAACCAGCCGCATGCAAATGACAGCAGACTTTGCCTTCCGAACATCCAAATCAATCGCATCGCGCCGAGCAATTACCGCCCGCCGCAACTCAGCCTTATCCATCCTAGCCCCCTCCCCCAAACCTACCAAAAAGGGACAGGTTTATTTTGGCAGGTTTTATCTGGGCAAATGTCGAAACCACCACAAAGGTGCCTGTCCCCTTTGTGGTGGTTTTGCTTGCTGTGGCTAGCCCAGCAGGTCGACTACGTTGAAGTTGGCGTTGCTCTTGGCGATGACGTCGCGGCCGCCAAAGACGCAGGTGGGCGACTCGGCTGCGATGCGCGTGACATCGGCGCCGAGCGAGCGCAGCTCACCGGGCGTGGCGGCGAGCATCTGGGCGCGACGCTCCTTGCGCGCGTGCGGATCGAGCCCGGCCAGGTAGGTCGTGTTGCGGCGCTTGGTGAGCGCGTACGGCTTCACCGGCGCGTCCATGCCGCTCACGCAGCTCACGATAAAGCCCTCAAAGGCGGCCTCGTCGGGCTCAAAGCTGCCGAGCCATTCGCCTGCGCGCGCCACGCGCTCAATCGAGGGATCGATTGCCGGGTCGCGGTAGGTGTAGAACGCCGCCTGACGCTCGCCTGCCGCGCGGAATCCGCAGCCGTACGCACCGCCCTTCACGCGGATCTCGTTCCACAGGTAGTCGTAGGAGAGCGCGTTGGCGGCAACCGCCCAGGCGCCCGTCACGTCGAGCCCCAAGCGACGTGGGTCGCACGCGCTTGCCGCAAAGCAGATGTCGCTGGGGATGACAAAAGCCTCGTGGCGGTCGCACGGCGCCGGCACCACGAGCGCGTCGCGGCCGGCATCGGCGCCGTCGCCCGCGCCAAGCCCCAGGTCGCCCGCGGCATCCCAGTACGCGTCAAAGTCCTCGTCGCTGCCGGTAAAGCTCGCCAGGCAGCCATCGGCCACAAAGATGCGGCCCGCCAGCTCGGCAAGCTTGGCACGCAGGCCGTCCAGGCGCTCGTCAAAGTGCTCGAGCAGATCACGCAGGAACAGGTAGAAGTCCACGCCCGAAAGCTGCTCGCGCACCACGGCCGAAGGCGAGCTGTAGCTCATCGCGCGACCGAGCGCCGTCGAGTGACCGTTGTTGATAAAGCCCTGCTCAAGCCCAATGCGAATCTGCGTGAGCACGTCGCGCACGCGGTCGGCGTCGGCATCTGCCAAAAGCGTGCTCGACCATACCTCGCGCGGCAGACTCGCCAGTGCATCGATCTTCTCGGACAGGGCGCCGGCGCTCACCAGCAGGTAGGGGCGCACGCCGTCCACGTCGGGCTGGGTCATGACCTCGGTCGTAAAGCTCAAAAAGCCCAGCTTGCCGGCGAGCAAGTTGTCGAGTTCCTCGGCCGAGTGCTCGCGCGTGGGCAGCTGTTTGAGCAGGCGGCAGAGCAGCGTCACATAGGGCAGGTCTTCAAACGCGACGCAGCTCAGGTCGAAATACTGCATGGCGTAGGCCAGGCGGTTGGTGGGAATGTCGTGGCGCAGACAGGGGATGGGCGCGGTCGTGTCCACAACCAGCGGCGGCTCGGGGCACGCCTCGCCAATGTCGGACACGCGCAGGCGCGGCAACGTGGCCTTGTCCTCGGGCGTGTCCTCGGCTTCCTGCGCGGCACGCAGCGCGGCCGTGCGCTCGACCACGTCGGCCAGCTCGGAATCGGTCATGGCGTCGCGCTTGGCTGCCAGCTCAGCGGCCTCGGCGCCCTCCGAGCCGGCGCCAGCGTTCACCGGCACCAGCTCGACGAGCGCCATGTGGTCGTTCTCCAGTACCAACTCGCGCAGCAGGTCCTCAAAGTAGCTGCCGTCCAGCTCGCCGCGCAGCTCCTCGTACACTGGGCCGTACTTGAGCGCCAGCGTCGCGGCGTTGTCATCATAGAGCCAGGTGCTCAGCGCGTCGCACGCAATGGCCACGCCGTCGGCGATACCGTAGTCGCGCTGGCGCAGGTCGTATTCGTTGCTGCTGATGATGGCCTCCAGGCGCTCGCGCGGAACGCCGTGCTCGCACAGGTCGCGGCAGGCATCCTGGAACACGCGACGTAGCTCGCGCGCCACGCCGGGCTGCGCGTTTTGCAGCATGATGAGCTCGTAGGGCTGCAGGCTCTCGGCCGCGGTGTAGCTCACCACGTTGCCGCCTAGGCCGGCGGCAAGAATAGCCTTCTTAATTGGTGCCTCGTTGGAGCCCAGCAGCGCCTCGAACAGGATGTCCGCCGCGATCGTGCGCTTGCGGTCGAGCGCACTGCCCAGCACAAGACCCAGGCCCACCAAGGCGTTCTCGGGCGTGGTGGCCATCTCGATGCGCTTGTACTCGCAGGTCACGGGCGCCTGCACGTCCAGCGGATTGGGTGCCAGCGTGGACGGGTCCTCGCCGGCGGCGACGGCAGCGTCCATGCGGCGGCTCGCGGCACTCGGCTGCGACAGATAACGCTCGTCCAAAAAGGCCAGTGCACGGTCCACGTCCAGGTCGCCGTAGAGCGTGATGTAGGAGTTGGAAGGATTGTAGTGGCGCGCGTGCGTGTCCAGGAACTGCTCGTGGGTGAGCGCGGGAATCGCGCGCGGGTCGCCGCCGCTTTCGTGCGCATAGGCAGTGTCGGGATAGAGCGCGGCGTTGACGGCGTCGTCCAGCACGCTCATGGGGTCGGACAGCGCGCCCTTCATTTCGTTGAACACCACGCCGTTATAGCGCAGCGTGCCCTCGCGCAGGCTGGCGGAGCTGCTGTCGCCCTCGCCCACGGCGCCCTCCGGCAGGTCCAGCTCGTAGTGCCAGCCCTCCTGCTCAAAAATGGTGGGCTTGGTATAGATGGCCGGGTTGAACACCGCGTCCAGGTACACGTCCATCAGGTTGTACAGGTCCTGCTCGTTGGTGGTGGCAACGGGGTAGATGGTTTTGTCGGGGTAGGTCATGGCGTTGAGGAACGTCTGCATGGAGCTCTTGATCAGGTCGACAAACGGCTCCTTGACGGGGAACTTTGCCGACCCGCACAGCACCGAGTGCTCAAGAATATGGAACACGCCGGTGGAATCGGCCGGCGGCGTCTTAAAGCCAATGGCAAAGGCCTTGTTTTCGTCGTCGCACGCCAGGTACAGCAGGCGAGCGCCCGAGGCGGTGTGGCGCAGCACGTAGGCGTCCGAGTCGAGCTCGGGCACGGTCTCGCAGCGCTCGACGGCAAAGCCGTGGCAGGTGGTGCCGGGCACCAGCAGCGCGGCGGCAGCGGCGCGCGGGTCGGTTGAGGTGGTGGGCATATGCAGTCTCCTTTGACGCCCCAGCGGGGGCGAATCGAGTCGAATCCTCGAGAGTATACCCATATGGGGCCGCGGCACTGCGGCGAACTGGAGACGATGCCGGCTGATCGTCGATCACTCGCGGTTCGCCCGCCGCACGAGCGTGGATATCTGGACGAACGAGCGTGGAAAATTGGACGCTCGCCAAACGAGAGTGGATATTCGGACAAACGAGCGAGGATTTTCGGACATCTATCGAACGAGAGTGGATATTTGGACGGAATCTGCCGCAAAAGCCCCAAAAATCGTCCAAATACCCACTCTCGATATCCGACCGTCCGAAAATCTTCGCTCGTGCGGTGGCGGCTACGGCAAGGCGTCATCGCCGGATCGGTAATGGCTCTGCCGGACGACTTATTCCTGCGCAGCCTCGTGCTCGTCCATCAGGAACAGCCTAAGAACCAGCTTGATGACATTTCCCGGTTTGACTTCAGCCGTGCCAAAGACGCTGCGCTCGGCGAGCTCGCTGCAGTATGCATAGATGTCGCGGATAAGGTCCGCGCCCGAAAGCGTAAACATGTAGCCTACGTCCGAAAGCGCATTGGGCGCGGCGGGCAACTTGGCCATGTGACAGAACGTTTGCAGGTCGGGCGCCATAACATTCTGGTAGTCGAGGTGGCCGCTGACATCCTGCGCGGCAAGCTCCAATTGGCGCACAAAATCCAGCGCCGCCGCTAACACAAAGCTCGGCGTAGGCGCATTAACGTCCTGAGTGGTCGCTACAAGCCTGCCCGCCGCCTGCGTGACAAGCCAGGCGACCTCGCGCTGGCAGCGCACGGCCTTGCGCGTAACCGGCTTGATGGACGAAGAAGAAACGCTCCCCTTAGGCGGATTCGAAGCAGTCATAAGACCCTCCCATGAACAATCCGGCCCAACAAGCCCGGATGAAACACGTGCTACATCAGTATACAGGGGAGTGGGGTAGCGGGGTACAAGTGCGCCAGCGGCAAACCGAGAGCATCAACAATGTGCCTCCGCTCTATTTGGACGATGGTACGTGCGTCATTAAGTACTCGGTTCAAGCGCCGGGTACCGTTGGTTTTCGAGACCAGAATTACAACCGTAAAATGCTCAACTGCATGGAATGTGACGTCCCAGTCGGAGTCATATTTGCAACCGAGGTGGGCTCTAAGGTGCTCGGCCTTGCGTTTGTTGAGCGGCTCGAGCCCGAAAACGGATGGTTTGGACCCAATACGGTGTTTCTTGAGGCCCATCGCATTGAGTTCGATCGCTCGGAAAAGAGGCATGAAAAGGCGGGGCTTCTGCCGTATTAGCGTATTTGGCTTTGGCGGTCTTTTACGATCGTGTTGTTTGATCGGATCGCGCGGCGATGCAATCTCGCGCACGCCTGCTGGTGCATGCTCTTCCTGATTTGTATAGCGAGAGGGGAGCGAGCGTGAGCTGGCGAGGCGATATTGCGATGGGGAAGTACGGAAAACTGCCGTGTGCCCTTATAGACAACAAAATGTTTCCGAGCGTAGAAGTTGATTGCGGACCGTTTGTCGTCGCCTGTTCTTGCTGCGGCTCGCAAATACCATGCCTCGACATTCGGTTCATCGATGCGCGCGACAGGCTTAGCGACGAAGCGAGAAAACGGACAGGCGTTCATATGCCGGTGTATCAGGAGAAATGCCCTGTTTGTGGTCTCGGTATCGTGTACGACGCCGGCGACGAGGGATAGGTAATGTGGAGGAGCTGGCTGTGAAGGCATCTCCATCTCTACAAATAAATCCCCTCACCGAGCTGCTTGTGGAACTCGGCGTGATGGTCGCGTGCCCAAGTAAAGAGTGCCTGGTCAAAGTCGGTGCGCGTGGCCGGGACGCCAAAGACGCCGGCAACTTCGACACGCACAAACTCCAGTGCCGGCAGCTTGTTGATGGCGGTGAGGGCAAACGGGGACGTGGGTTCTTCGAACAGATAGTGGCTGCCTTGCAGCGCGTCGCAACTGGTGCACGTGTTGCCGAGCGACGGGGCTTTGGAGGCTCGCGCGCCTACGGGCTTGTAGCCGCAGCGCTTAGAAAGATAGTCGCGGATCTCGTCCGGCACGCAGCCAAGAGCGGGCACGATGGCGAGTGCGTTGGCGTTGGCCGTGTCGATGGCAATGTGCCCGGCTTCGTTGGGCGCGTGCGCGATGGCGATGCCCTTGTCGTCATCGGTTCGATAGGGAATGCCGAAGGCCGCGACCGAGGTCTCTTTGTGACACTTCCAGCACTCGCGCTTGCCCAGTACTAGATATATATACGGCGCTGAGGGGTCGGATCGGTCAACACCGGGCAGCCACTCGGCAAGGGGCTCGGGGTTGACGCCGCTGGGTACATACCAGATCTTCTTGGTCCGGTCCCATTTGGCGCCCAGCGCCTTGGCTTCTTCTTTGTGCGAAAAGGGGACATCGAGCTCGGTGCGCATGGCGGCTCCTTGGTGCTGCAGGTGCGAGTGGCTCAAGGATACCGCAGGGCGCAGACATCGCGGCGTTTTGCTGAGAAGTTGCGGCGCGGACTGCTTGGTTACGCCGTTAGATAAATTGGCAAGTAGATGGTCGGCTTTTGACCAGTTGGGCGGTTGGAGCAGCTTGCGGCGCAGTTTTGTGCCTGGCTATTGTTGATGTTGGGGTATTGAATATATTTGGCTGCCATTCGTCAGGTGAATTGATGTTACGTTGCGATGACGGTTGGAACTGCCAGCGGATTTAGCGACATAAAACAAAACAGCCCAGAGGACATAGCCTCTGAGCTGCGAACATTTGGTGGGCGTTAGAAGATTTGAACTTCTGACCTCTTCCGTGTCAGGGAAGCGCTCTCCCCCTGAGCTAAACGCCCGATCAAGGGTGCGCAAGCGCGCAAGGGATAATATAACGGAGCCTGAACTCGGTGGCAAGAACATTTTTAAAAATCGCTTACATTGTGGAATTCGGGGGCTTTGTCATATCCATTTCAAAAGAGCCTGCTGCCGCGATTTGACTGTCGCATAATGCAAGGCCATTGCGGTATCGAGCTATGGAAAGACGTCTGCGGAATTGTCCTACCGATAAGCGGACAAGCCTCCAGCTGGTGCCTTCGCCGTGGTAAGGTAAGCCGAATTGTTTCCAGGCTGCTTCGAGGGAATGGAATGAGCAAAGAGCGTGTCGAGCAGGTCGAAGGCGCAGGGGCTTCGGTGCCGATGACCGATATATCGAACATTGATGTGCCCGAGGGCACCGATGAGCTCAGCCGTAGCACCCGCCGCGCTTGGCGCGAGCGCCTGAACAGCGCTTCGACGCGCAAGATGATCACGGGCGCCTTGGCTACGCTGGTGGGCGGTTCGTTTTGGGGCTTCTCGGGCACCAGCGCGAGCTTTCTGTTCGATACCTACCACGTCGACACCTTGTGGCTTATGAGCGTGCGTCAGATTCTCGCCGGTCTACTCTTTATGGCCGTGGTCGTTACGCGCGACCGCGAGCGCCTGATTAAGCTCTGGACCACGCCCGCCGATCGCAAGCAGCTGCTGCTCTTTACCGCCTTTGGCCTGCTGTTCAATCAGTTTTGCTATCTTTCGGCCGTGCGCCTGACGAACGCCGGAACCGCGACGGTGCTCCAGTGCCTGCAGCTCGTTATCATCATGGGCTACACCTGCGTGACCGATCGCCGCATGCCGCGTACTCGCGAAGTCATCGGCATTGGCCTGGCTCTGGGTGGAACCTTTTTAATCGCCACCGGCGGCGACCCCACCAGCCTGAATATCTCGCCGCTTGGCCTGGCAGCAGGTCTTATGTGCGCGGTCAGCGCCACGTGTATGGCGGTGATTCCCGCCAAGATCCTGCCCGAATACGGCAGCCCCATCGTCACGGGCTCGGCAATGCTCACGGCGGGCGTGGTCTCGTGTGTCTTCGTGCAGCCCTGGGCGCATATGCCGGCGCTCGACGCTGCCGGCGTCGAGGCGCTCGCGGTGTTCGTGGTTATCGGCTCGTTTTTTGCTTACATGCTCTATATGCAGGGCGTTAAGGACATCGGCTCGGTGCGTGCGAGCCTCATCGGAACTGTGGAGCCGGTTTCGGCGACCATCACCAGCGCTGTTATGCTGGGCACGGTGTTTTTGCCGACCGACCTTATCGGCTTTGCCATGATCATCGTGATGATGTTCCTCACGGTGTAGCTGGCGCCGCCGCCAAGACAGAAAAGGTGTTGTGCCGCATTTTCGCCAATTGATGTCCGTGTCTGGAGTTTAGCTGTCGATGCTCAAAATGCCATAGACTAGTAACGTTATGGACTTTTTCATTGCGACTCAATTGCGAGGATTTCTTTATGGCTGGTAATCACTTTAAGGGCAGCGATAGCGGCCGTCCTGCAGTTCCGCCGCGTCCGAACGGGGCTGGTAAGGCCGGCACGCCGGGCGGCGCTGGACAGGGCGGTTCCGGTAAGCGCGTGTCCCCGGGCGAGACGGCGATGTTTACCGCTCTGTACGAGCAGTCACAAAAGGCAAAAAAGACCGGCCGTGCAAGAGGGAATGTCTTTGCGGGCGGTGCAACCTCCGCGTCGCGGCCGAGTGGGGCTCCTTCGGTACCCGCGAACAACGCAGGTGCTGCCAACGCCGCGAATGCCGCCGGCAACGTTAATGCCGGCAAGGCCGCCAACAATACTCCCTCTGCCGGTGGCGCGGGGCTTACGGGTAACCTTGGCACGATTTACACCGGCGCCTCCGAGACTGGCACGTTCGCCCGCCTGGATGATAGCGGTGCCGAGTTTGCGGGCTCGGGTTCCAAGGAAGATTATTACGATTTTGGCTTGAACTACGGTAGCGACGCTTCGTCGAGTTCGACCTCTGACGGTCTGGTCCGTCATCGCCATCGCAAGGGCGAACGCAAAAAGCGTCACACCGGCGCCATTATTGCCGCTGTAGTCGCGGTGCTTCTCGTTGCGCTTGGCGCAAGCGGCTTTATGCTGCTTAACTCGGCAAAGACCGTAAAGAGTGAAGCGAAGGAGGCCGTCGAGATTGTCGGTGGCCTTAAGGACAAGGTCACGTCGGGCGATTTTTCGACGCTGCCTGACGACGCGAAGAAGATTGATGAGCTTTGCGACAGCATGAAGGCGGAGACCTCGAGCCCGCTGTGGACGGCGGCTTCGTTTATCCCGGTGTATGGCGGCGACATCAATGCGGCCCGCACCATGATCGACGCCCTGTCCGATGTCTCGAGCAATGCGCTGGTTCCCATGGCCGATAACCTTTCGCAGGCCGCGCCCGGCAAGCTGTTTCAGGACGGCATGATTAACGTGTCCGCGCTGCAGGCGGTCGCCGATTCGCTTTCCAGCAGCTCGAAGGTGTTCAAGAGCGCCAACGAGAAGATCCAGGGCATTGGCGATACTCATATTTCCCAGGTGACCGAGCTGGTCGATAAGGCCAAGGACGGCTTTGCCACCCTCAACGGCGCGGTTGACGCGGCGGAGAAGGTCGCCCCCGTCCTTCCGCAGATGCTCGGCGCCAACGGCCAGACGCGCAACTACCTTGTGTACGCCATGAACAACGTCGAGATTCGTGCCTGCGGCGGCTTTGGCGGTTCGCAGGGCCTGATTTCGGTCACCGACGGCCAGATGTCGATTGGCGAGTTTGTTCCCCGCATTGGACTCAGCGAGGATGAGGCAGTCGAGAGCGTCGACGAAGAGGACGAGGCGCTGTTCGGCAACCACAGTAACCTGTACAACTCGGGCAATACCTATTCGCCTGATTGGCCCCGCAACTCGCAGCGTGTCGCAGCCCTGTGGAAATCTCAATATGGCCAGGACGTTGACGGCGTCGTGGGTATCGACCCGGTGTTCCTGCAGTATCTGCTGGGCCTGGTCGGTAACGTGTCGCTGCCCGACGGAACGGTTGTCGACGGCACCAACGCCGCAAAGGTCCTCATGCACGATGTGTACTGGAACTATCCGGTCGAGGAGTCGGACGGCATCTTTGCATCCGTCGCCAGCGCTGCCTTCGACAAGATCCTTGGCGGTATCGGCGATGTCGATGTTACGAAGCTTGTCAGCGCCGTTGAGCGCGGTGCCGAAGAGGGTCGTCTGATTGC
The DNA here is from genome assembly GCA_902464035.1 of uncultured Collinsella sp. Lineage (GTDB taxonomy): Bacteria > Actinomycetota > Coriobacteriia > Coriobacteriales > Coriobacteriaceae > Collinsella. Next base: position 10,034 of record CABQHT010000026.1, read on the forward strand.
TTGGATGAGAAACGATGATGAGCAGAATGCCATCAAAGAGACGGGCATTGACGCCTCGCTGCCCGATCCGGATGATCCGAGTGCCGATCCCGTTGCCGGCGTTTACTTTAACAACCTGAGCTTCTCCAAGCTCGACTGGTATCTGAACGCCGACACGCAGATTGGCCAGGGCGTCAAGAACGGCGACGGCACGTGCTCCTATCGCATCACCGTTGCCCTGACGAACATCATGACGCAGGAGGAGGCTGGCAAGCTGCCCAACTACGTTGCGGCGAGCGCACCCGATGCCGCGCGTGACGACGAACGCCTGAATGTCTCACTGTTTGCCCCGACGGGCGGCAACATCAGTGACCTTACGGTTGAGGGCACCCAGTTTGGTCTTGGCGCCGCTACGTGGCATGGAATCCCCTTCTATTCGGGCACCGTTGACCTGCATGCTGGCGAGACGACGACGATCACGTATACGCTGACCACGTCGGCCGAGGCGGGGGACAAGCCGCTTACGCTGCGCCAGACTCCTACATGCCAGGCGGCTCGTGACAGCGCGTCGGCGTAGGGTTTTTCTGGTAGCGCAGATAATCGAGTACCATTTTGGGGCGGACAGACAATCTGTTCGCCCCTATTTTGTAAGGAGAGCGCATGAAGTACTTTGGCACCGACGGCTTTCGCGGTGAGGCCAACGTTGGGCTGACGGTGGAGCACGCTTATAAGATCGGTCGCTTTGTGGGCTGGTATTACGGCGCCAACCGCGAGCGCAAGGCACGCGTGATTGTGGGCAAGGACACGCGCCGTTCGAGCTACATGTTCGAGGCGGCGCTGGTGAGCGGCCTGGTCGCGAGCGGCGCGGACGCCTACATGCTACACGTGATCCCGACGCCGGGCGTGGCGCATCAGACCGTGGAGGGCTGCTTCGATTGCGGCATCATGATCAGCGCGAGCCACAACCCGTTTTGCGATAACGGCATTAAGCTCGTCAATAGCGACGGTTTTAAGATGGACGAGGACGTACTGGAGCTCATCGAGGACTACGTCGATGGCAAGAGCGAGGTGCCGCTGGCCACGGGCAACCACATCGGCGCCACGGTGGACTACATGCAGGGCCGCAACCGCTATATTGCCTCGCTCATCGCGAGCGCGAACTTTTCGCTGCAGGGCGTCAAGATCGGTCTCGACTGCGCCAACGGCTCGGCGTCCTCGGTGGCCAAGCCGGTGTTTGACGCGCTCGGTGCCGACGTACGCGTGATCAACGCCGCGCCCGATGGTTTTAACATCAACGTTGACTGCGGCTCCACGCATATGGAGCGCCTTCAGCGCCATGTGGTGGAGCAGGGCCTGGACGTGGGCTTTGCCTATGACGGCGATGCCGATCGCTGCTTGGCTGTGGACGAGCGCGGTCGCGTGGTAGATGGCGACCAGATTCTGTACGTGTGCGGCGTGTACCTGAACAAGCACGGTCGCCTCTCGGGCGGTACCGTGGTGCCGACGATTGCCAGCAACTTTGGCCTGATCAAGTCGCTGGAGCTTGCCGGCCTAAGTGCCGTGACCAGCGGCGTGGGCGACCGTCACGTGTATGCCAAGATGCGCGAGGGTGGCTACAGCCTGGGCGGCGAGCAGACGGGCCATACGATTTTTGGCGATATCGAGCGCACGGGCGACGGCATTATGACCTCGCTGCGCGTGATGGAAGTGATCCGCGCCGAGCGCGAGACGCTCTCGCAGCTCACGGCTCCGTGCAAGCTGCTACCGCAGGCGCAGGTGGCCGTGCGCGTGGCGGACAAGGACGCCGCACTCGAGAACATGGGCGTGCAGAACGCCATCGCCGAGGCCGAGGCTGCGCTGGCAGGCGAGGGCCGCGTGCTCGTACGCAAGAGCGGAACCGAGTCGGTTATCCGCGTGCTGGCCGAGGCGCCCGACCAAGCATCCGCCGATGCCGCCATGAAGCGCATCGCCAACGCACTCGAGGCTCTGTAGTTACGCGGTTTTACCAAACCGCGTAACTGCTCGACGCTGCAAACGCCCCTAAGCGGCAATCTGACGTTCAATTTCAAGGGCGCGACCAGAAGGTCAGCGCCCTTTCATTTCACGTCACCTTGCTCGCTTAGGGTTGTTTTCGCTGACGTTGCCAAGACATTGGCGTCAACATGGTTGGCGTTGGCGATGGCGTGCTGGTCAATCCTTACAACTCGTACAGCGTGGTGAACTTGTCCTGCAGGTAGCTGCAATAGTAGCGGGCATCGAACGCCATGCCGCATGCGCCCTTGATGAGTTCCGGCGCGTCTTTGGCGCGGCCCCACTGCCAAATGTGCTCGCCCAGCCAGGTGCGGACGGGTGCCAGGTCGCCGCTCACACAGGCGCCATTGAGGTCGACACCGTCGCGGCACATGGCCGGCACAAACATGGCATCGTAGGCGCTACCCAGCGCATACGTGGGGAAGTAGCCAAACGAACCGCCGCTCCAATGCGTATCCTGCAGGCAGCCGTGCGTGTCGTCGGGAACGGGAATGCCCAGGTACTCGTCCATAAAGCGATTCCAAAGCGCGGGGATGTCCTTGGCCGTAGCCTCGCCGGCAAACAGCATGCGCTCGATCTGGTAGCGCACCATAATATGCAGCGGATAGGTGAGCTCGTCGGCCTCGGTGCGGATCAACGACGGCTGCGCGATGTTCACGGCGCGGTAGAGCGTGTCTTCGTCGACGTCGCCGTAGACCTCGGGCGCGTGACGACGCAGCACCTCGAGCAGCGGGCCCATAAAGGCGCGGCTGCGACCCACGGTGTTCTCGAAAAAGCGGCTCTGGCTCTCGTGGATGCCCATGGAGGTGCCGCCCTCCAAGCACGTGCGCGCATAGGCGGGATTGACGCCCAGCTCGTACATGGCGTGCCCCGCCTCGTGGATGATGCTGTAGACGTTGGAGATGCAGTCGTGCTCGTAGATGTGCGTCGCGATGCGCGCGTCACCCACGGCAAAGCCCTCGCTAAACGGATGCTCGGTAAAGGCAAGCGTGGTGTCGTCCAGGTCCAGGCCGACAAGCTTCATAAGGTCGAAGCTCATGGCGCGCTGGGCAGCCTCGGGCACGTGGGCGTGCAAAAAGTCGGCAGCCGGCTGCTGGCCGCGCTCGCCGATGGCGTGCACGAGCGGCACGACCGTGGCCTTGACCTCATCGCAAAACGCATCGAAGCTCTTGGCGGAAAGGCCGCGCTCGTACTGGTCGAGCCAAACGTCGTATGGATCGCGCTTGGGGTCCATGAGCTCGGCCTGATGCTTAAGTTGGGCGACGATTCTATCCACATAGGTCTCAAAGCTCGCCCAGTCGTTGGCTGCCTTGGCCTTGTGCCACACGGCGTCCGCCTCGCAGGTGAGCCTGGTCCAGGCCTCGGCTTCTTCGGTGGGGATGGCACTGGCCTCACGTTGATCGCGGCCGAGCACACGGATCTCGTCGAGCAGCTGAGGGTCGTCGATTTTGCCGCCGGCGACGGTCTCGCGCGCTAACGAGCGTACGAGCTCAACGGACTTCTCACTGGTCAGCAGCTTGTGATGCTCGCCGGCAAGCGTGCCCATGGCGTCGGCACGCGCTGCTGCGCCGTTGGCAGGAGCAATCGTCGCTCCATCGAACTCGGCAATCTTGAGCAGGTACTCGCGGGTCCACAGTTTGCCCTCGAGCTTGCGGAACTTCTTGACGGCCTTATCGACCTTCATGCTCTTGGACATCTTGTCCGCTGCGGGCTTGGCCTTCTTATCTTTACTCTTTCCCATACCATATCCTTGATCTCGCAGGTCGAGCGCCACGGGTGGGCGCGCGGCCAGTTTGCACAGCTATCCACCTTGTACCCAGCGCAGACAAAACGGAACGCGGCGATAGACCCACACAATGTGTTATCCTATAGCCCAATGCGTTGACGGAGAGGGTTTTGCCCGCCGCGTCGCCGGCAAGAGAGGGAAGGTCATGGGCTGCAAGCCTTCCTGCGGCGGCAAGGGCCAAGCGTTCACTCCCGAGCAGCGACCTCAACGGGCGCGCGGCCAGCGGCGGCGAAGCCCCAGTAGGGAAGCCGTGAGCCTCGCGATAAGGGGCAAAGAGTGGGCGCGGCGGGCCAGACATCCGCCGGGTCAAACAAGGTGGTACCGCGGAATTCAACCGTCCTTGGGCAATGTACATGCCCGAGGACGGTTTTTTGTTACCGAACCGGGCCGCACATCCGCAAGCGTCGGGCGGCGCCAGCCACCCCGGCAGGCGGATGCGCGAGAGACGAAAGGGAAGACATGAGTCTGATTGATGATCTGGTCAAACTCGAGGAAGAGGCCAAGGAGCTCGTCGCAGGCGCCGACGACGCCGCCAAGCTCGAGGCTGCGCGCGTTGAACTGCTCGGCCGCAAGGGCCGCATCACCGGCCTGATGCGTATGATGGGCAAGCTCGCCCCCGAGGATCGCCCCGTCATGGGCAAACGCGCCAACGAGATGCGCCAGCTGATCGAGGGCATGCTCGACGAGCGCACCACCGAGATGAAGGCCGCCGCCCTCAAGCGCGCACTGGAGCACGACGCCGTCGACATCACGCTGCCGGGCGTCCGTCCGCAGATTGGTCACCAGCACCTGATCAAGCAGATCATCGAGGAGGCCGAGGACATCTTCTGCGGCATCGGCTACACCGTCGAGTCCGGCCCCATGGTCGACACCTCCTACTACAACTTCACCGCGCTCAACGCCCCCATGGATCACCCGAGCCGCTCGGCCCGCGACACGTTCTACGTGGTCGACAACAATCCCGGCAGCGTCGCGCACCCCGAGGCTCACGCCCACGGCGAGTCCGACGTGCTGCTGCGCACCCAGACCTCGGGCGTGCAGATCCACACCATGGAGTCGCAAAAGCCGCCCATCTACATGATCTGCCCGGGCACCGTCTACCGCCCCGACACGGCCGATGCCTGCCACCTGCCGCAGTTCAACCAGATCGAGGGCCTGGTCGTCGACGAGGGCATCACCTTTGGCGACCTTAAGGGCACGCTCGACTACTTTGTTAAGTGCATGTTTGGCGAGGACCGCAAGACGCGCTACCGCCCGCACTTCTTCCCCTTCACCGAGCCCAGCTGCGAGGTGGACGTGAGCTGCCACGTGTGCGGCGGCAAGGGCTGCAACTTCTGCAAGCACAGCGGCTGGATCGAGATCCTGGGCTGCGGCATGGTCGACCCCAACGTGCTCATCAACTGCGGCATCGATCCCGAGAAGTACACCGGCTTCGCCTTTGGTATTGGCGCCGAGCGCGTCGCGGCACTGCGCTACGACCTGCCCGACCTCAGAACGCTCATGACAGGCGATATGCGCTTCCTGAACCAATTTTAGGCTTGCCCAGGCACCCCATCTTGGCGTTCAAACCGTCGCTCGCGTACCTTTAGTACGCGTCGCTCCTCTTTCACGACAACCTGGGGCACCTGGACAACCCTAAGGCGAACGTCTTCATTTGATATTTCCTCCCTATGCGGAGATTGAGAACTAGGAGAGCTACATGCGCGTTTCTTACGACTGGCTCAAGACCATGATCGATATTCCGGAGGATCCCAAGACCCTTTCGGACGAGTATATCCGTACCGGCACCGAGGTCGAGGCGATCGACACCGTGGGCGAGTCCTTCGACCACGTGGTGACCGCCAAGGTGCTCACCAAGGCCCCGCACCCCGACAGCGACCATATGTATGTGTGCTCGGTCGACGTGGGCGACAAGAACCTCGACGCCGACGGCAACCCCGCCCCGCTGCAGATTGTCTGCGGCGCGCAGAACTTCGAGGCCGGCGACCACATCGTCACGGCCATGATCGGCGCCGAGCTTCCCGGCGACATCAAAATCAAGAAGAGCAAACTGCGCGGCGTCGTGTCCATGGGCATGAACTGCTCCGCGCGCGAGCTCGGCCTGGGCGGCGACCACTCCGGCATTATGATCCTGCCCGAGGATACGCCCTGCGGCATGCCGTTTGCCGAGTACGTGGGCTCGAGCGACACCGTGCTCGACTGCGAGATCACGCCCAACCGCCCCGACTGCCTGTCCATGATCGGCATGGCCCGCGAGACCGGCGCCATCTTCGACCGCGATTTCCACGTTGAGCTGCCCGCCATCAAGGCCGAAACCGGCCGCGCGACCGACGACGAGCTTTCCGTCGAGATTGCCGACGAGGGCCTGTGCGACCGCTACGTCGCCCGCATCGTACGTAACGTGAAGGTCGGCCCCTCTCCCGACTGGATGGTCAAGCGCCTCAACGCCCTGGGCGTGCGCCCGCACAACAACATCGTCGACATCACCAACTATGTGATGATGCTCACCGGTCAGCCGCTGCACGCCTTTGACCTGGACACCTTTGCCGAGCGCGATGGCCACCGCCGCGTGGTGGTTCGCGCCGCCCAGCAGGATGAGAAGTTCACGACGCTCGACGGCGAGGAGCGTACGCTCGACGCCGGCATGGGCCTTATCACCGACGGCGAGCGCCCCGTGGCGTTGGCCGGCGTTATGGGCGGTATGGATTCCGAGATCGAGGACGACACCGTCGACGTGATGGTCGAGAGCGCCTGCTTCAATGCCGGTCGCACCTCGCACACCAGCCGCGATCTGTCGCTGATCTCCGACGCCTCCATTCGCTTTGAGCGCCAGGTCGATGAGACCGGCTGCGTGGATGTCGCCAACGTTACCTGCGCGCTCATCGAGGAGATCGCCGGCGGCGAGGTCGCTCCCGGCTATGTCGACGTTTTCCCCGCGCCCAAGACCATCGACAGCATTAAGCTGCGCCTGGCCCGCGTGCACGCCATCTGCGGTGCCGATATCGAGCCCAACTTTATCGAGCGTTCGCTCACCCGTCTGGGCTGCACCGTCGAGCGCGACGGCGAGGACTTTATGGTTACCCCGCCGAGCTTCCGCCCCGACCTACCGCGCGAGATCGACCTGATCGAGGAGGTCCTGCGCCTATGGGGCATGGGCCGCGTGACGGCGACCATCCCGGCCGCTAAGAACCACATCGGCGGCCTGACCCGCGAGCAAAAGCTCACCCGCAAGGTCGGCGAGATCCTGCGCGCCTGCGGCCTCAACGAGACCACGACCTTTGGCTTTGCCGCCCCGGGCGACCTGGAGAAGATCGGCATGCCCACCGAGGGTCGCGGCTGCCCCGTGGTGCTCATGAACCCGCTGGTAGCCGAGCAGACCGAGATGCGCCGCTCGCTGTTGCCAGGCCTGCTGCAGTCCGTGGCCTACAACGAGGCGCACGGTACGCCCAACGTGCACCTGTACGAGGTCGGCAGCCTGTTCCATGGCCGCGAGAACGCCAGCCTGCCCAAGGAGACCAAGTCCGTCGCGGGCGTGCTCTCGGGCCAGTGGAGCGAGCAGTCTTGGAACATGAAGTACCGTAAACTGCGTTTCTTCTTTGGCAAGGGCATTGTCGAGGAGTTGCTCGCCCAGCTGCGCATCGAGAAGGTTCGCTTCCGTCCCGTCGAGGGCGAGGGCTATGCCTTTTTGCAGCCGGGTCGTGCGGCCGAGGTTCTGTCCGGCGGAACCGTGCTGGGCTGGGTCGGCGAGATTCACCCCGAGGCGCGCGAGGCGATGGGCATCGACGAGGTTGTCGTTGCCTTTGAGCTTGACCTGGACAAGCTGATCAAGGGCGCCCGCAACCAGGAGAACTACCGCGAGTTCTCGCAGTACCCGGCTGTTGAGCACGATCTTGCCATTGTGGTCGACAACGCCGTGACCTGCGAGGATCTTGAGCGCCGTATTACGAGTGCCGGCGGCAAGCTGCTCGAGGGCGTGCGCCTGTTCGATGTCTACCGCGATCCGGTCCGCATCGGTGCGGGCAAGAAGTCCATGGCCTTTGCGCTCACGTATCGCTCGGACGACCACACGCTTACCAGCGAAGAGGTCGAGAAGGCGCACCAGAAGATCGTCACCAAGGTGTGCAAGGGCGTAAACGGCGAGGTTCGCTCGTAATCTTTGCCGTTCGAAACCCGCCCCCTGCGGGGTTTTCACGGCAACGTCCTCGCCGCTTCGCGGCTGCGGGATGTTGCCTTAGAAAACCCCTCTCGGGGGCGGGTTCCTGCGTTAACCTTGTTGCGAGCGGACCGCACCTTCTTCCGGGTGACCGGAAAGTTGGGAGTGCATGGGCCTTTATTGGACGGTGCGTGGACCTGGGTTAATAACGGACGTATTGCAAGGGCGTGCTGCGTTGTGGGCGGTGCGCCTTTTTGTTAGTATGCAGAGTCGGTGTTACGGATTGTTGGAAACGTAACACGCAACGTTCTGATTGAGAGGGCTCATGCATATTCCCGATAATTATCTGTCCCCGCAGACCGATGCCGTTATGGCGGTGGCGATGGTGCCCGTTTGGGTCCATTGCATCAAAAAGGTACGCGCCACGCTCGATCGCGAGCACATGGCGTTCCTGGGCATTTGCGCCGCATTCTCCTTTTTGCTCATGATGTTCAACGTGCCGCTGCCTGGCGGCACCACTGGTCACGCTGTTGGTGGCGCGCTCATCACGCTGCTGCTAGGCCCCGAGGCTGCTGCCATTGCAGTCTCGGTTGCACTCGCGCTGCAGGCGCTGCTGTTTGGCGACGGCGGCGTTCTGTCCTTTGGCGCCAACTGCTTTAACATGGCCTTTGTGCTGCCGTTTACCGCTGCTATCGTCTTCCGTGCGCTCAACAGCCGTCTGCACGACAAGAGCTGGGGCGCCTCGGCTTCTGCCATCGTGAGCGGTTGGGTCGGCCTGTGCCTGGCGGCCCTGTGCGCGGCAATCGAGTTCGGTATTCAGCCGATGCTCTTCACCAACGCTTCGGGCGCGCCGCTTTACTGCCCCTTCCCGCTGTCCGTGGCTATTCCGGCAATGTTGATCCCGCATATGCTGGTTGCCGGCGTGGTCGAGGGCGTAGCGACGGCCGCCATCTACGGTTTCATTAAGAAGACGGCGCCGAGCGTTATCGTCGGTCCCGAGGCCGTCGATGGCCAGCTTGCTGCCGAGAGCGCTGCCGCTAAGAAGACCTCGCTGGCCCCCACGCTCATCCTGGTCGCCTTGCTTGTCGTGGCCACGCCGCTGGGCCTGTTGGCCACAGGTGACGCATGGGGCGAGTGGGACGCCGAGGGCGCCGCGACCGCCGTTCAGGAGGTTGGCGACGACAGCCTGCAGGCTTCGGTCGGTCTCGATACCCCGACCTTTGCCGATGCCCTGCCCACGGGCGATTATCTGCAGGCCTATTCCGAGGAGCAGGGCCTTGGCTTTGCCGGCCAGGCCGCGATGTATATTCTTTCGGCCGTGATTGGCGTGGCGGTGCTCACCATCGCATTCCGCCTGTTCTCGCTGACGGTCAAGGAAAGCGGTGCTCATGGCAATAGCCGGGCTGCCTAGCTGGCTTGCGGTCGAGCAGCGTTACGAGCCCGTGGGGGCTCGGCATCGTGTAATGCAAAAGAATGTCCTGCACCTGGCGAGCCTGCTTGAGCGGGTTCGCCTGGGTGGAGGCGCGCACGAGGGCGGGTCGGTGGTCGACCGCGCCCTTTCTTGCGTTTCGGCGCCGGTGCGCCTGGTGGGGATGTTCGTTTGCGTCCTGTGCGTGTGTCTGACGCAGAGCCCGCTGTACCTCATGTTGATGGCGGCTATCGCGTTGGTACTCGTTGCCGTGCGCCCCGTACGCGGGCTGCGGGCAACCTTTGTACCGGCGCTTGGCGCTGCGGGGCTCGCGGTGGTTCTGGCGCTGCCTGCCCTGCTACTGGGCGCTTCCGCCGCGGGCGCCATGCTCAAGATTGCGCTCAAGACCTTCATTAATGTGTCGCTGGTGCTGGGCGTTTCGTGGACCCTCACGTGGAGCCGCATGTCGGCGGCGCTCAAGATGCTGCATCTACCCGACGAAGTTATCTTTACGTTTGATATGGCGCTCAAGCACATCGAGGTGCTGGGCCGAACGGCGCACAATCTGTGCGAATCGGTCATGCTGCGCAGTGTGGGTCGCGCGCCTGAGGGGTTTTCGCGCACCGACTCGGTCGCGGGTATCATGGGCATGACGTTTATCAAGGCGATGGAATGCAGCCACGCGATGGACGAGGCCATGCTTTGCCGCGGCTTTGCCGGTGCGTATCCGGCACCCGCGCGCGCCGGGTTTGGCTGGCGCGATGCGGTCTATGCGGCCGGCGTGGCGCTGCTGGCAGTGTTGTGCGCCGTGCTGTAGGCGCTGCTGGTTCTGGCTGGGGATGGAAATAGGGAAGGGCGACGTTTTGACGATCGATATGAATAGTGCGGCGGGCACGAACGGTGCGGGCGCCGAGGTCGCGCCGCTTATTGAGCTGCGCGACGTGGTGTTTTCCTATACGGGCCATACGGTGGTCGATGGCGTTTCGCTGCAGGTCGATCGTGGTGAACTCGTTGCCCTACTCGGTCCCAACGGCTGCGGTAAGACGACGATTATGCGCCTTATTAACGGCCTTGAACTTGCGGACGCAGGGATATACCTGTTTGACGGGCACGTGGTCGACGCAGCGTATCTCAAGGATTCCGCGATGGCCCAGCGGTTCCATCAGCGCGTGGGCTTTGTGTTCCAGAACGCCGATGCTCAGCTGTTCTGTGCCACGGTGGGCGAGGAAGTCGCTTTTGGCCCGGCTCAAATGGGGTTGCCGACGGGCGAGCTCGACCGTCGCGTGCGCGATGCCATGGAACTGTTTCAAGTTGCCGACCTGGTCGATGCCTCGCCCTATCAGCTTTCGGGTGGGCAAAAGAAGCGCGTGGCGCTGGCTGCGGTCGTGTCGATGAACCCCGATATCTTGGTGCTCGACGAGCCCACCAACGGTCTCGATGAGGATTCATGCGACATCGTGGTCAACTTCTTGCTGGCCTACGTTGCTGCTGGTAAGACGGTTTTGATGAGCACGCATCACCAGGATTTGGTGCGACGCCTAGGGGCCCGTGCAATCTATATCGATCGATATCACCATGTGGTCGAGGCGCCCGTGCCGTCGTATGGAACCGAAAGCGGTGCTACAGAATAGTTGCTGCGTAGAGCGTGCGTAGCCGCCCGCGCGGCTTTGCCGTGATGGTATAGTTATCCAGGTTTTTTTATGGGGGTGGCTATGCCAAGCTGGAACATTCATATCGCTCAGACGGAGCGTTTGCTGGAGCGCACCGGTGCGCTTGCCGATAGCGTGCGCGACCGCAATGCCTTTTTGTTTGGCTGCGTGGTTCCGGATATCTTCGTGGGCTATATGGTCCCTGGCATCGCCGATCCCATCCCGTACCGCATTACGCACTTTGCAAAGCCCGAGCCTATCCCTAAGCCGCGCGAGCACGAGTTCTGGGATACCTATGTGGCGCCGCTGCTTAAAGGCGCGCCCGCGGGCGAACCCGCTGAGGCTACCTCGATTGTCGAGGAGCGCGAGCGATTGAACCGCGTGCATTATCCCCAGCGCTACAGGGATGCCGAGCCGATTGCTGGTCCCGGCGCTCGTGAGTTCTCGCTTGCGTCCGAGGACGTGGCGCAGTCATTGCTCGATTTGACACTGGGTGTCTGGTCGCATCTGGTGGCCGATACCGTATGGAATACGCGTGTGAATCAGTACCTGGAGGCGCACGGCGGCAAGCCGTGCGAGGAATTCCGCATTAAAAAACAAGGTGACTTTGACTGGTTTGGTAAGACGCTCGGCATTGTTTCGATTCCGCGCGCGACCGATCGCCTCTATACCGCTGCGACGCGTTTTGGGCAGTATCCCATCCATAAAGAATATGTGCTCAAGACTATCGGCGTCATGCACGAGATTGTACGCGAAAACCCCGGCGAGCCCGATCATCCGCCGTATCGCCTGCTAACCGAGGAGTTCTTCGATGCAACGTTTACCGAGGTCATCGAGCTGACCGAGGCGGGATTTGCGGCTCGCGTTGCTGCTTCTGACGTTCCCGCAGTCCCCCTGATCGCTAGCTGCTAGCCGGCCGGCTTAACGGTGAACAGTTCATTCCAATTGACCAACAGTTCCCGTCGCAGGGCATCTTCGGTGGTACGCTCGGCATCGGAAAGGTTCGCGACTGAACACAAATCGATGATGCGGCATACGAAGAAGGTTTAAATAAGGGCCCGGAAGGCAAAGCCTTCCGGGCCCTTTGCAATGCAAATCTGCTTGCAAGTGCGATTTAGCGCACCTGAGCGACGTAAGCGACGTTGGTCGAGGAGACCTTGTCCTCGAGCTGGACGCTCATGCGGGGATCGCCGGCGGTGGCGACGGTCAGATCGCCGGCCTCGACGTAGCCGAGCTCCTTAGCGGTCTCGATCGCCTTGACAATCGTGCCGTTGACGGTGCCCTGGGTAATCTCGGCCTGGTGCGGGATAACGCCCCAGTACATGATCATCTGCTGGACGGCCCACTCGTGGCGGGAGAACGCGCAGATCGGCATGTTGGGACGGAAGTGCGAGATCAGGCGAGCGGTACGACCGGTGGTCGTCGGCACGGTGATGCACTTGGCGCCAACGGTGGTAGCCATGTTCACAGCGGACATACCCACAACGTTGTTGACGACGCGGGTGCCGTGAGCATCGGCCGGAACCTCGAGCGGAGCGTGGGCCGGGAGGTACTTCTCGGTCTCGAGAGCGATGCTGGCCTGCATCTTGACGGCCTCGACCGGGTACTTACCGGCAGCGGACTCGCCAGAGAGCATAACGGCGTCGGTGCCGTCGTAGATGGCGTTAGCAACGTCGGCAACCTCGGCGCGCGTCGGGCGCGGGTTCTGCTGCATGGAGTCGAGCATCTGCGTAGCGGTGATGACGGGCTTGTAAGCCGCGTTGCACTTGGCGATGATCTCCTTCTGGATGTGGGGAACGAGCTCGGGCTTGATCTCGATGCCCAGGTCGCCACGGGCGACCATGATGCCGTCGGAAGCCTCGAGGATCTCGTCAAAGTTCTCGACGCCCAGGGCGCACTCGATCTTCGGGAAGATCGTCACGTGCTCGCCACCGTTCTCGCGGCAAAGCTCGCGGATGCCGCGGACGGACTCGCCGTCACGGATGAAGGAAGCGGCGATGTAGTCGATGTTCTCGGTCAGGCCAAAGAGGATGTCCTGACGATCGCGCTCGGTGATGGCGGGCAGCGAAATGTTGACGTTGGGCATGTTGACGCCCTTGCGCTCGCCAATCAGGCCGTCGTTCTTAACGACGCAGGTCATGTCCTGGCCGCTGACGGACTCGACCTCGAGGGCAACCAGGCCGTCATCGATCAGGATGAGGGAGCCCTTCTCGACCTCGGAGGGCAGAGCCAGGTAGTCGAGGGAGATGTGCTCAGCGGTGCCGTGGAAATCCTCGGACGTGGGCTGAGCGGTGACGACAATCTTGTCGCCGGTCTTGACGGCAACCTTCTTGCCATCGACCAGAAGGCCGGTGCGGACCTCGGGGCCCTTGGTGTCGAGCAGGATGCCGACGGGCAGACCGAGCTCCTTGGAAATACGACGGACGCGCTCGATGCGACCGTGGTGCTCGTCGTAGGATCCGTGCGAGAAGTTAAAACGGGCGACGTTCATGCCCGCCTTGATCATCTCGCGGATGGTCTCGTCGCTATCGCAGGCGGGACCCATGGTGCATACAATCTTGGTGCGCTTGTACATTCAGACCTCCATCTGACATCGTCTTGCGCTGATAGATAAACCATAAGAAATAAAACCGAAATGATTATAACGAAATGCCGACCGAATACCCCAAAAAATCGACCGTATGCCGAAATGGAAGTTCATTTTTTGCGAGAAAAACGGTATATGAAAAATCTTTACCAACCGCTCTAACCGCTGCTATCTGGGCGATATTTCAGTTTGACGATGTGCCGAAGAAAAAACGTTTTACCAATGTTGAGCATCACACGGTCTGCACCGTTGCGTGCGGACCATATTTCCAAACCGATTGTTTTGGCTAGACGCGTCGCTTTGGGGTACCATAGCTCCACTATCAACTGCCGCTCAGCACGGCAGCCTTGATGAGCCCTTGCCCTTCTCCTGGGAATTATGATCGGGCATCAATCTGCTGAGTGGCCCGAATCCCAGGAGGGGACTCTATATGCAAAAGGAATACCTGTCCGCCGCGGCGGAGGTGCTCAGCGACCAAGGTGTCGATGAGAACCTCGGCCTGAGCAACGGCGAGGCGTCTTCGCGCCTCGCCAAGACAGGCCCTAACAAGCTCGAGGAAGCCGAGAAGACGCCGCTGTGGAAGCGTTTCTTTGAGCAGATGGCCGACCCCATGGTCATCATGCTGATCGTTGCCGCCGTTATCAGCGCGCTCACGGGCATGGTCAAGGGCGAGGCGGACTTTGCCGATGTCGCCATCATCATGTTCGTCGTTATCGTCAACTCGGTGCTGGGCGTGGTCCAGGAGGCTAAAAGCGAGGAGGCTCTCGAGGCCCTCCAGGAGATGAGCGCGGCGCAGTCCAAGGTGCTGCGCGACGGCAAGCTCGTGCACCTGCCGAGCGCCGAGCTCGTGCCCGGCGACGTGATCATGCTCGAGGCGGGCGACTCCGTCCCGGCCGACTGCCGCGTGCTCGAGAGCGCCACGATGAAGATCGAAGAGGCTGCGCTGACCGGCGAGTCCGTGCCCGTAGAGAAGCACACCAACGTGATCGAGCTCGCTGCGGGCACCGACGACGTGCCACTCGGCGACCGTAAGAACATGTGCTACATGGGCTCCACCGTAGTGTACGGTCGCGGTCGCGCCGTCGTGGTCGGCACCGGCATGAACACCGAGATGGGCAAGATTGCCGGCGCTCTTGCCGAGGCCAAGGAAGAGCTCACACCGTTGCAGGTGAAGCTCGCCGAGCTCAGCCGCATCCTTACCATTATGGTTATCGTCATCTGCGTCGTGATCTTTGGCGTCGACATCCTGCGCCACGGCGTGGGTAACGTTCTCACCGACCCGACTGCCCTGCTCGACACCTTTATGGTTGCCGTCTCGCTCGCCGTCGCCGCCATCCCCGAGGGCCTGGTCGCCGTCGTGACCATCGTCCTTTCGCTCGGCGTGACCAAGATGGCCAAGCGCCAGGCGATCATCCGCAAGCTCTCTGCTGTCGAGACCCTTGGCTGCACGCAGACCATCTGCTCCGACAAGACCGGTACCCTTACTCAAAACAAGATGACCGTCGTCAAGCACGAGCTCGCTGCGCCCAAGGAGAAGTTCCTGGCCGGCATGGCGCTGTGCTCCGATGCTCAGTGGGACGAGGAACTGGGCGAGGCAGTGGGCGAGCCGACCGAGTGTGCGCTCGTCAATGATGCCGGCAAAGCTGGTCTTACCGGCCTGACTGCCGAGCACCCGCGCGTGGGCGAGGCCCCGTTCGACTCGGGCCGCAAGATGATGTCCGTGATCGTCGAGACCCTGGACGGCGAGTACGAGCAGTACACCAAGGGCGCGCCCGACGTGGTGATCGGCCTGTGCACCCATATCTACGAGGGCGATAAGGTCGTCCCCCTGACCGAGGAGCGCCGTGCCGAGCTCGTGGCAGCCAACAAGGCCATGGCCGACGAGGCCCTGCGCGTGCTGGCGCTGGCAAGCCGCACCTACACCGAGGTTCCCGCCGACTGCAGTCCCGCTGCGCTCGAGCATGACCTGGTCTTCTGCGGCCTGTCCGGCATGATTGACCCTGTCCGCCCCGAGGTCGCCGACGCCATCCGCGAGGCGCACGACGCCGGTATCCGCACCGTCATGATCACGGGCGACCATATCGACACCGCCGTGGCCATCGCCAAACAGCTGGGAATCGTTACCGATCGCAGCCAGGCTATCACCGGCGCCGACCTCGATCGCGTGAGCGACGAGGAGCTCGACGCGCACATCGAAGACTACGGCGTGTACGCCCGTGTCCAGCCCGATCACAAGACCCGCATCGTCGAGGCTTGGAAGTCGCGCGACCAGATCGTGGCCATGACGGGCGACGGCGTCAACGACGCCCCGTCCATCAAGCGCGCCGACATCGGCGTGGGCATGGGCATCACGGGCACCGACGTCACCAAGAACGTGGCCGACATGGTGCTTGCCGACGATAACTTCGCGACGATCATCAACGCCTGCGAGGAGGGTCGCCGCATCTACGACAACATCCGCAAGGTGATCCAGTTCCTTCTCTCCGCCAACCTTGCCGAGGTGTTCTCCGTCTTCATTGC
>CABQHT010000027.1 GCA_902464035.1 uncultured Collinsella sp.
ATCACGGCAATGCGCACGCCGTCCACGTCGAACACCGGCGGCGCCCAACGCGTGTCGTTGTTCTCACCACGCTGCAGGGCAATGCTCGAACGCGCCGGCACCACATGACCGTCCTTGAGCATCATGTAGTCGAGCAGCGGCTGGCCCTCAAACGAAACCGCCGCGGGCACGATGCAGATCATGTCAAGCTCCTGGATACGCTCGGCGACACCAGTCAAGCCGGCAAGCATGTCGTGCTCAAAGTCGGCAGTGCCCACCAGGCCCCCGGGCATGGCGCCCATAAAGAGCGGAGCCGGAACGCACAGCACGCGCGCCCCGCGCTCGTGGGCCAGACGAGCCTGGTCCTCGATGCGGCCGCAAATGCCCTCAATATCACCCAGGCGCATATCGATCTGTGCAAGCGCGAGCTTCATGGCTCAGCCCTTTCCGTCGTAAACCATCGAAATCGTAGTAAAAGCGCCGGCCGCATGATGCAGTCGGCGCTCGCATGTGCATATGCTAGCTATGATACCCCGAGCGGGGGCGCGCTCCTAGAATGTCGCGGACCACAGCCCGTGCAGGTTGCAGTAGGCATAGACGGTACCGGTCTTGGAACCGCCGGCAAAAAACGTCGCGGGCTTCATGCCGGGCTCAAGGTAATGGACCTCTAAGCGGCCCTCGGCCTCAAGGGCGATCCACTCAATATAGTGCTCGGGCAGGCTGGGGTGCTCGACCGAGCCAACGCGTGCGCGAATCACGTGACCGTCGCGCTCGGTCTCGACAACAGGCACGTGTTTCTCGTGCGCCGCGTCCTCAGTGTTTGCGGTCAGTTCCGTGCAACCGGCAGGGGTTGCAACGTCGTTGCCAAGGGCGGCAATGAGCTTACCGTCGGGGTCCTTAAAGAATTTCGCCATGATGTTCTCCTTTGCTGACGTGCCAATGTTCTTGACGGTTCTTATGCCCAAAGGCAGACAAACCATCCACGACATTGCAAATGAACACATAACGGGCGGGGACGATGGGGCAGCGTGTGCCATCCGTCCTGGCGGCCCCACCCGAGCGGGTTAGCGCCCGTCGCCGCCCAGCAGCGCCAGAACATCTTCGCGGGTAAAAAGCGCCGAGGAGATGCCGTCGCCGCCGAGCACGCTGTTGACCAGGTCGCGTTTGGACTCCTGCATCTGCATGATGCGTTCCTCGATCGTGTCCTTGGCGATGAGCTTGTACACGGTCACGGTATGTTGCTGGCCAATACGGTGCGCGCGGTCGGTCGCCTGGTCCTGCGCCGCCACGTTCCACCACGGGTCGTAGTGGATGACCACGTCGGCCGCCGTCAGGTTAAGGCCCACGCCGCCCGCCTTGAGCGAAATCAAAAAGACCGGAACCTCGCCCGCTTGGAACTGCGCGACCATCTTGGCGCGGCTCTCCTTAGACGAAGCGCCCGTGAGCTTAAGGAAGGCGATGTCCTCCCTGGCCAAGCGCTTACCGATGATATCGAGCATACCCGTGAACTGGCTGAACAACAGGATGCGACGCCCGCCGTCGAGTGCGCCGTGCACGAGCTCCATACACGTATCGAGCTTGGCGCTCCCCGCCTTGTAATCCTCGTAGTGTAGACGCGGGTCGCAGCAGATCTGGCGCAGCTTGGTGAGCTCGGCGAGCACCTTGAGTTTGTCCTTCTTAAACTCCCCAGCCTCGCGGTGCTGCACCTGCTGGGCGATGCGGTCCTGGTTGGCCAGGTAGAGCTTGCGCTGCTCGCCGGTAAGCTGTGCCATGACGGTGTCCTCGATCTTCTCGGGCAGGTCGGCCACCACGTCTTCCTTAACACGGCGCAGCACAAACGGCGACACGAGCGCCTGCAGGCGAGCGGCGCTATCGCCCTCGGCATGCTCGACGGGGCTCTCAAAGCGCTTGGCAAACGACTCGCGCGTCCCCAAAAGGCCCGGCATCAAAAAGTCGAAGATGCTCCAAAGCTCGGACAAGCGGTTTTCGATGGGCGTGCCCGTCAGGGCAAAGCGCACGCCGGCAGGCAGGCGCTTTGCGGCGCGCGCCACCTGCGTGAGCGGGTTTTTAATGTACTGGGCCTCGTCGAGTACCACGCGGGCAAAGTCCTGCTCGGCATACTCGTCGATATCGCGGCGCATGAGATCATACGAGGTCACGACCACGTTATGCTCGGCGGCGCCGGCTATCTGCACGCGGCGTTGCGCCTTGGCACCCACGATGGCGCACACGTCGAGCGAAGGCGCAAAGCGCTCCAGCTCGGCGGTCCAGTTGTACACAAGCGACGCAGGGCACACCACAAGCGTGGGCTTCGTGTCCCCCGCCTCCACGCGCGCTAGGATATGTGCGATCATCTGCAGCGTTTTGCCCAGGCCCATATCGTCGGCCAAAATACCGCCAAGGCCCAGGTGCTCGAGTGAGCCGAGCCACTGGTAGCCGTCGACCTGATAGCCGCGCAGTGTGGCCTTGAGAGATGCCGGCACCGTAAAGTCCATCTTGCCGAGCGTATCCAAGCGTTCGACGGTGCGACGGAATGCAGCGTCACGATCGGCTTCGAGCGCGGGCGTGCGCGCAAGCATGCTGTCGACGAACAGGGTACTCGATGCGGGAAGCGACACGCCATCGAGCAGGTCGACAGCATCGACCCCCAGATCCTCGGCAAGGCTAAACGCGGCGCGCGCCCCCTCGTCCAGGCGAATGATGTCGCCCGACGTGAGACGCGCAAACGTCTGGTGGCGCTTGTACGAGTCCAGATAGATGGCAAGATCTGCCGCCGAAAGCCCGCTCGCGCCCAGCTCGACGTCGAGCAGGTTACTCTTGACGGTCGCACGCACCGAAAGCTTGGGCGCAGGGCGGACCGAGACCTGGCGCAGACGGTCACTGAGCATGACCTCACCCAGTTCGGACAGGGCAGACAGGCCCTCGGTCAGCAGGCAGAACAAGCGAGCGTCATCGCGCTCCTCAAACGCCAGACCGCGCTCGTAGAAATCGAAGTACAGGGCCGCCGTATCCATAACGCGAAACTCCGCCACCTCGTCGCGGGGCGGCACACCGGGGCGCTGCTCTTCGAAGGGGCTGCCCGGAGCGCCCAGGCTAAAGAGATCCGCCGACCAATCGCCGTAGGTAACCGTAATTTTGCAGGTCACGAGCCTATCGTCGACACCGATCGCCATAGCAAAGCTCGGCTCGGGTGCCACGGTATCGAGCGCGGCGGGCGCGGTGAGGTCGGTGTAGTCGCGCAAAATGGGCAGCGCCATACGGCAAAACTCCCCCACCTGCTCGGCGGCAATATGGGCGGGCGTGCGGCACGGCAGCAAGCGTGACAAAAAAGGTGCGGCATGCTGAGCAAATGCAGCGTCGGTACGGCGCGCGCGGCGCGTATCAACCAAGTAGGCGGCATCGCCCGACGCAAAGCAGTACATATCGGCGGGCAGGCGCAGGTCATAGCTACCACCAGCCGCCGGCGCGATTTTGGCGGCAAGGAGCGGCGGGCGCTTAGCGGACGCCTCGTCCTCCCCTTGCGGAGACAGCTCAACCGCCACGTCGTAGGTGCGATGCGTCGTCATCCCGCGCGACCAGGCGGGCTCAAAGGAGATGGTCTGGCCGCGCAGCAGGTCCAGCACATATACGATGCTATGCTCGGACAGCGGCAACTGACGCTCGGCAACAAAACCGCTGCGGGCAAAGTCGTACGACGCCGAACGCGAGCTTGTGATGTCATCGAGATAGGCAACTGTCGTCACAACAAGGTTGAGCAGCTTTGCCGATGTTTCGTCAAAGGCCTCAGGTGAATGGACAAACGTGAGCTTCTTGCCATAGGAGAACGTGCCGCCGCGCACGTAGGCATCAGCCATGCCGTCGATGTCCTTGACCACGTAGGACACCGAGCCGCAGCGAATGCGGAACTCGAGCGCCCAGCTAAAGCGGTCGGCGAACAGCGGATTGTAGTACGGCACCAACGAGGGCTCCAACACCGCTTTGGGGGCGTCGGGATCAACGGCACTGGCAAGCTTGCGGCGCATGCTCGCCAGCTCATCCATGCGCGCGTCCGAAAGATCGGAGAGCGCCGCCACAAGGCTCGGGCTCGTGGGGACGGGCGCCGGAAAGGGAAAGTTGGGGTTGACGGCCGGCGCTTTGGGCGCGGTGCGCGCGGGCTGTTTCGGCTGCGCCGTAAACGTGCGAACCGGCGTGCGCAGCCCCTCAACAGGCTCAATGCCGCTGGTGTCCAGGTACGCCAGCGCTGTGGCGATGGCGTGCTTGCACATACCGGGATAGCGGTATGCGGCGGGGCAGTCGCAGTCGTAGTCGATAACCTCGTGCTCGTCCATATCGAGCGCCACGTGCGTCTTGTACAGGTCGCCGCGCGAGCCGCGCACCAAGCCCTCAACCGTCACGTTTTTGGAGAAGCGCGAGCCGCTGTCCTCAATCGACAGCACGGCGCCGTTGAGCATGAGCGAGCGGCCCTTCATAAAGGTGCCGCTCAACGCCGCCTCTTTGCGAAGCGCCTGCACAAACGTCCCCTGCGCCATCACTTCCTCCAATCTCGCACGGACCAGCAAGGTCGCCCTTAGATCACCGTCACTCTGCCTTGGTTACCCACGATGGCCTTGGCCTCGGCCAGCAGCGGAATCGAGCGCGCGTTGACCTTGGCAGGCACCTCGGCACGTAGCACGCGCCCGTCCACCTGCTCGATAAAGATCTCCACGCGGTCGCCGCCCGGGTTGGCGGTAAGCACCGTGGCAAGACGCGCCATATTGCCCTGGCTAAAGCGGCTGTTGGGCACCATGACCTCAAACACCTTGGGCTTGTTGTTCTCCTCGTTGAGCTCGAGCGGCACGATCTCCTGCGCGATGATCTGGTCGCCGCGGTCCGAGCGCTCGAGCTTGCCCTTAATGCGCACAAAGGCATCGGACAGCTGCGCGCCGGTCTCGGGATCGACCTCGCCGTACAGGTACCCCTCGGCCTCCTTGTAGGTCTTGGGGAAGACGACGACGGTGGCCTCGCCCTCCATGTCCTCGAGCTGCACGATACCCATGGGATCGCCGTTTTTGGTCACGCGCTTGGACACGCTCGAGACCATGCCGGCCCACCACAGTGCCTTGCCCTCGGGAATCTCCTGGTTGATGGTGCCGCCCGTGGGGTTTTGCACTTCGTAGCCAGTATCGATCTGCGAGAACGAGAAGTCGCGCGCCTTGGCTAGCGCATACTCAAACGGGCGCAGCGGGTGGTCCGAGACATAGATGCCCAGAACTTCCTTCTCCTGGCTCAGCTTAAGGTGGCGGTCCCATTCCTGGCCATCCGGATCGGGCACGCTCACCTCAAAGCCCGAGCCCTCGACGTCGCCGAACATATCGAAGAACGACGTCTGGCCGCTCGCACGATCCTTCTGGCGCTTCACCGCGGCATCGATGATGTTCTCGGGGTTGTTCTTGTCCACAAAGTGCATCATCTGGCGACGCGGATACCCCGTGGAGTCGAAGGCGCCTGCCTTGATCAGCGATTCGATTACGCGGCGGTTGGCCTGGCTCGAGTCCACGCGCTCGACAAAGTCATGCAGCGTCTTAAACGGACCACCCGCCTCGCGCTCGGCGATAATCGCCTGCGCCACACCGGTGCCCACGCCGCGGATGCCGGCCAGACCAAAGCGCACGCCCTCCTTGGTAGCCGTGAACTCGGTACCGGACTCGTTGACATCTGGCGAGAGCACGGGGATGCCGTCGTGACGGCATGCCGAGACGTAGTGCACGATCTTGTCGGTCTTGCCCGTATAGGACGTCAGAACGGCCGCCATGTACTCGTGCGGATAGTGCGCCTTGAGCCACGCCGTCTGCATAACCAGGATGGCGTAGCCGGCGGAGTGCGACTTGTTGAAGGCGTAGGACGCGAACTCGAGGACATCGTCCCAAATCTTCTGGGCGACCTCGCGCGTGTAGTTGTTCTTGATGGCGCCGTTCATCCAGTGGTCGTAGGTGGTCTCGTCCGAGCCGTCCTCCCAGTGGAGCACCGTCGACGTGAGCAGCTTGATCTTCTTCTTAGCCACGGGCTTACGGATACGCGAGTCCGATTCGCCCTTGGAAAAGCCGCACATCTCGACGGAGATGAGCATAACCTGCTCCTGGTAGACCATGGTGCCGTAGGTTTCGCCCAGGATGTCGTCCAGACGGTCGTCGTAGGAGACGGCCGGCTCCTTGCCGTTCATACGGTTGATGTAGGACGAGACCATGCCGGCGCCCAACGGGCCCGGGCGGTACAGGGCGATCAATGCCACGACGTGCTTGTACTCGGTGGGCTTCATGTTCTTGATCGTGGCCGTCATGCCGGCGGACTCGACCTGGAAGACGCCGGCGGTGTGGCCGGAACCCATGAGCTTAAAGATCTCGGGGTCGTCAAAGGGAATCTCTTCCTCTTTGATGTCGATGCCGAAGTTCTTTTTGATGTTTGCCTTGGCCTTGGAGATTACCGTCAGCGTGCGCAGGCCCAAGAAGTCCATCTTGAGCAGGCCCATGTCGGCAACGGTATGACCCTCGTACTGGGTAATCTCGACGCCGCCCTTGGTGTCGAGTTTGGTGGGCACGTGCTCGTTGACGGGGTCGCGGCAGATCAGAACGGCGCACGCGTGCACGCCCTCGCCACGGGTGAGGCCCTCGATCGAGAGCGCCGTGTCGATGATGCGGCGGGCGTCGTCATCCTTTTTATAGGCCTCGGCAAAGTCGGGGTTAAACAGATCCTCTTTGCCGGGTTGCTTGTCGAGCACCTGCTTGAGTTTGACCTTGGGGTCGCTCGAGACCATCTTGGACAGGCGCTGACCCATGTAGACCGGATAGTCCAGGACGCGCGCGGCGTCGTTGATGGCCTGCTTGGCCTTGATGGTCGAGTAGGTGATGACGTGGGTGACCTTCTCGGGGCCGTAGAGCTGGCGAACGTGCTCCACGACCTCGAGGCGCCGCTCATCGTCGAAGTCCATATCGATATC
Source organism: uncultured Collinsella sp. (assembly GCA_902464035.1). Classification (GTDB taxonomy): domain Bacteria; phylum Actinomycetota; class Coriobacteriia; order Coriobacteriales; family Coriobacteriaceae; genus Collinsella. Next base: position 6,953 of record CABQHT010000027.1, read on the forward strand.
GGGCATCTCGGTACGCTGCGGGGACAGGAACCTCTCGAACATCAGGCCGTTCTCGAGCGGGTCGAACGCGGTGATGTTCATGGCGTAGGCGACGATAGCGCCGGCGGCCGAGCCACGGCCGGGGCCGACGCCGATGCCGTTGTCCTTGGCCCATTGCACGTACTCGGCAACGATCAAGAAGTAGGCGGCAAAGCCCTTGTCGCAGATGACTTTGTATTCGTACTCAAAGCGCTCTTTGATGTTGACGCCACCAATCTCGCGCGTGGCCCAGTCGTCGCCGTAGTGCTGGCGCAGGCCCTTCTCGCACTCGCGGCGGAACTGGCTCTCGTGCGTCTCGCCGGGATCGAGCAGCGGGAAGCGCGGCAGGATGATGGAGTCCCAGTCCAGCTCAACGTAGCACTTGTCGGCGATCTCGAGCGTGTTGTCGCAGGCCTCGGGGCAATACGGGAACATCGCCCGCATCTCCTCCTCGGTCTTCATGTAGAACTCCGAGCCGGTCATGCGCATGCGGTTGGGGTCGTCGACCTTGGCGTTCATACCGATGCACATGATGACATCCTGCACGGGCGCGTCCTCGCGGCGCAGGTAGTGGAAGTCGTTGGTAGCGATGACCTTGACGCCCACCTGCTTGGCGATATCGATGAGCGCACGGTCCATCTGCTCGTCGGTCAGGCCATTGTCGGTAGTGATGCCGTGTTCCTGGATCTCGATGTAAAAGTCGCCAGGTTCGAAGGTGTCGCGGAAGGTCTCGGCCCATTTAATGGCACCTTCCATGTCGCCGCGGTCGATGTATTTGGGGATGATGCCGGCGATACAGGCGCTCGTGCAGATCATGCCCTTGGCGTGGCGGCGCAGGTTGTCGAGCGTCACGCGGGGCTTATAGTAAAAGCCCTGCACGGCGGCCTCGGAGACCGTCTGCATCAGGTTAACGTAGCCCTCCTGGTCCTTGGCCAAAAGGATCATGTGGTAGAGCTCGGGCTTATGGTCGCGGGCGAGCGTCTCGTCCGGCGTAAAGTAGACCTCGCAGCCAAAGATGGGCTTGATGACCAGGGGCGGCTTGAGCTCGTCGATGTTGCCCTTCTCGTCCCACATGGCCATGTCCTTTACATACTGGGCATGCTCGCGCGGGTTTGCCTCGGGGTCGGGCTCCACCAGCTCGTCGCGGCGGTCCTTTTCCAAGAAGGCCTTGTCATGGCTCCAGGTTTTGTACTCGGGCGTGTTGTGGTTGACGGCGTCGCAGGCCAGCGCCAGGTCGGGCACGCCATACATGTAGCCGTGGTCGGTAATGGCGACGGCGGGCATGCCCAGCTCTACGGCGCGATTGACCATATCCTGGATACGGGTTGCGCCGTCGAGCATAGAGAAAACAGTGTGGTTGTGCAGATGGACGAATGCCATGTGATGAGCTCCGATGCGGGTTCGTGTTCTGACTGAACGATTTTACCGCACGGCACGGACGGCACCCGAACCTAGCCAAACCCACACGGCTCCTATTGAGTTGCGGTGAAATGCGGACTGTTTGGCGGCTTTTTGGCCAAAACAGTCCGTATTCCACCGCAAGTTATCTGAGGGCTAGAAGTTGTAGGTGACTACTTGAGGTTCGGCGGGTTCGACGAAGATGGTTGGATCGGCCTGTTCCACGCGGACGAACTTGACGGTCACGGCCTCAAAGCCCGCCTTGTGCAGAACGTCAGCGTAAACGCGCGCCTGCAGGGCGTGCTTCTCCTGCAGCTGTTCCGGCGTCTCGTCCGGTGTGCCGCCCGTCTTGTAGTCGATGACCAGCGCGCGTGACGAATCCGCCGGGTTCGTCGCCAAAGCGTCGATGGCGCCTTCGGCATATGCACCGTAGCGAGCGATGTCCTCGTCCTCGCAGCCCAGCGAGAAGAACGGTACCTCGGCGCGGACACACGGCCACGCGAGCAGCTCGGCACGGACCGACGACCTGAGCCAGCGGTCCAGGGCAACGTCGAAGCGTTCGCGCTGCTCCGGCGTCAGGCACCACAGGCGCGCCAGCGCATCGGCACGCTCGGCGGGCAGCTCATCGGCACCCATCTCGATCAGCCACTGGCAGGCGGCATGGAACGCCGAGCCCAGCGCCATGGGGTTGCCGGCGGGCTCAACGGCGGCCACGCCTGCATCCGTCATCTCGGAACCATCCGACTCCGCATCATCGCCAGCCTCGTCCATGGGCACATGCGCCTCGGCGGCTCGGTCCTCGGACTCGGCATGCAGCGCCGCGGCAATTGACGAGTAGCTGTACGAATCGCGCGCCGGATACGGGCAGGTGCCCATGCGCACGCCCACCGCCTGGGGATACACGAGCTCAAACGCATCGGGCTCGGGGTCGGCAGGACCGGGTGCGGTTGCGCGGGCACCCGCACCGGCACCCTCCGTTTCCGCATCACCGCGGACAAGCCTTCCCTCGGCATCCAGCGAAGCGTTAGCCTCAAACGCCTGCTCGCCAAAGGTAAAATTTGCCAGCGAGATAAGCTCATAGTCGCCCGGCTGGGAATTGTCGAACACCAAGTGGTCGGCATCGAGCTGCGGCATACCCAGGCCCTGGCCAGGCAGAATACGGCGCAGCACGTCATAGATCAGGTCGGACTCGACGTCGAAAGACGGCGCCGGCACCTTACCGCGGCTCACGGCGACGTCCATCGCCAGAATCACCAGCTCGCGCGCACGCGTCATGGCGACGTAGAGCAAGCGGGCCCGCTCCTCGAGCGAAAGTTGCAGGTCGTCGTTGCGCAGGCGCACAAATGCCTCGGCGGGAGAACCCGTCGCACAGACGTCGTCCATAAGTTCCGGCGAAAGCCACAGCGACGTACCCTTGCCCTTAAATGCGTGCTCAAACTGCTTTTTGACGTCGTCACCCTTGACGAACGTGCCGTCCGCGAGTTTAACGCCATCGAAGCGTGCCGGCAGCGCCACAACCTGCGCGCCGCCCTCGACACGCCCCATCTGGGCGGCTCCGGTCGACTTACGTACGCCAAAGCACTCGGAAACCGCCACGACCGGATATTCCAGACCCTTGGACGCATGCACCGTCATGATGCGCACCGCGCCGTTGCCCTCCTCGTTGAGCGCGCCCGGCGCTTCCTTACCCGCCAAGAAGCGGTCGAAGGCAAGCGCAATGGAGCGCGGCGAGTTGCCGAACTCGGCCTCTGCCTCGGCCACGGCATCGAGCGCCTTGAGCACGTTTGCGGCGATGGCCTTGCCCTCGGGGCCGCGCTGCGCCAGGCGCACAAACCAGCCCGAGGCGTTGACCACATCGCGAGCGATAACGGCAAACGAATCGCGGCCTACGCGACGGAACGCATAGCGCAGTACTTCGCGGGCACGCGTCACCAGTGGCAGATTCTGCAGGCCGGGCACGTCGTAGTCGCTCATAATACCCGCATCGATATTGCGGCGCGAGGTCTCCCCCGTCTGCTCGTCGAGCTTGGTCGCCAGCGCCAAGAACTCCTGGGCACCGAGCGCAAACATCGGCGAGGCCAGCAGCGGCATAAGGCCCTGTGCCGTATCTGCCGGGTTGGCAAGCGCGCACACCAGGGCGCGAATCGCCTGTACCTCGGCAGCCTGGGCAAAGACCGAGCCGCCCGCGATGACGCAGTCGAGTCCCTGGTCGCGGAACGCCTGGGCATAGACGTCGGCATTGGTCATGCGGCCCAGCAGCAACACCATATCGCCCTGAGGCTGCCCCGCCTTGACGAGCGCATGGAACCGCTCGGCAATTGCACGGGCCTTGGCCTGCGTGCGCTCCTGCGTACTGCCGCCAGCAACGAGCAGCGCCTGTCGGCGCGAAGCCTTAGCCCTGAGCTTGTCTTCGCGCTCATCGCTCGGCTCAAGATCCAAAAAGCCCTGCATCAAACCACCGGTGTCGCCGTCAAAGACACGCGCCACGTAGCGCAGGACCTCGTCGTGACTGCGGAAGTTGCGCACGAGTTTGACGAGCTCGCCGGCGGATGCCCCGGACGAAGCCGGTGCCCCGGACGCAGCGAGGACGGAGCCCGGGGTTCCGGCAGCCACCGCCGCGCCCGAAGCGCCCACCTTGCGCTCCTGGCGGCGGAAGACCTCGACCTCGGCACCACGGAAGCGATAGATCGACTGCTGCGCGTCGCCCACCGTGCACAGCGCACGCTCGCCCGCACCCGTCAGGTAGCGAATCAGATCGACCTGCATCTGATCGGTGTCCTGGAACTCATCAATCATGACCATCTTAAAGCGGCCCTCGTAGGCAGCTCGGATGGCGGGATAATCGCGCAGCGCCTCGTATGCCATGCGCAGCAGATCGTTGTTATCGAGCGCGGACTGGTCGGCCTTGAGCGCGCGGTACTCCGCCTCTACGGCACGGGCGAGCCCCGTCAGCGCATCGAGCGCCTGATCGCCGCAAGCCAGCACAATGTTGACAAACGTGTCGGCAGCCTCTGCCTTGAGCAGCTCGACATTCTCCTTGGGGAACATCTTGCTCGCACGCGGCATGCTGCACGACATCATGAGCCGCGCTACATCCGCCATGGTCTTGTCGCTCGCCTCGAACGCGTCGATGGCATCGAGCGCCACCTGCGCCTTCTCGGTCGCGGCCTTGCTCGCGCCGAGCGCCGCACGATAGGCATCGGCAAGTGCCGAGGTATCGGAGCGTCCGCGAAGCACGCACACGTCGTCCATACCACCCGGCAGCTGGCTGGACAGCTCCAGCAGGTCGCGCACCAAGCCCTTGATGGTAGTTCCGCCACCAAAGGGACCGCCCTCGCCCGCCATGGGATACCAGGCATAGAGGGTTTTGAGCGAAGCGGCGAGCTCGGGAGCGGCGTCGGGCGCCGTCGCACGGCCCAGCACATGCTCGACAGCCTGGTCCATGAGCTCATCGGTATCGGTGAGCACCGTAAATTCGGGGTCGATGCCCAGCTCCAGCGCATGCGCGCGCAGGATACGCGAACACATGCCGTGGATGGTCGAAATCCAGGCATCGTCAACCGTCAGGGCTTCCTCGTCCATGTCCTCTTCGATAAGCGCACGGCGCACGCGGTCGCGGATCTCGGCCGCGGCGTCCTTGGTAAAAGTAATGGCGAGCACCTGGTCCAGATGCTCAACGAACGGACCGGATTCGGGCGAGAGTGCGTAGACGATGCGGCGCGTAAGGGTGAAGGTCTTGCCCGAACCGGCGCCCGCCGAGACAAACAGCGGGCGGTCGAGCGTTTTGACAACTTGCAGCTGTTGCGGCATCAAAGTCGAAAGATCCATGGTCTACACGTCCCTCCTTACAAACGTTCCTTCGTGGTTATACGAACAGCGCGCGTGCGCTGCCTGCGGCGATGTCGGATCGACGGCAGCCACGACGCCCGCCTCGAGCTCGCGCAGGCGCTCGGCAATTCCGGCCTCCACGCGGTCGAGCAGGGTGTCGAAGTCCATGTTGCCACCCTCGCCCGGGAAGCCTTTCTTAAGGCCCGGAATACGACCGTCGCCGCGCTCCTCCTCGAGCAGCTCGTCACTCGCGGCGCCGCGCAGCGCCGGCTTGCCGCCCTTGGTCGAAAAGTAGAGCGCGGCGCGCGTGTTCAAGTCCAGCGCCCGCCGCATGGCCTGCGCGTAGATGAGCGTCTGGGTATGCGGCGGCAACCAACGCGGGTCGTCGGCGGGCGCCGCGCCCGTCTTCTCATCGAACACCGTGGGGTCGGCGAGCTTATATTCCTCGACGCCCGAACGATGCTTGTAGTCGATCACCACGGCACGGTTCTCGGCATCCACGTCCACGCGGTCGATGCGCCCGCCGAGCGGCCAGCCGGCATACTCGACCTTAAGCTCGTTAAACGCAAACTCCAGATAGCGCGGGGCAAAGGGCGCAAGCGCCTCGGACTCATAGGCGAGCACGCCCTCCAGCTGCGGCAAGATCTCGGCCACCTGGCGCTCCTCCACCGGAGAAAGCGGCACGAGCGGGCCCTCGGTACCGCGCTTGCCGGCGTGCTCGGTCAGGGTCTCGTCGAAGACCTCGCGCAGCAGCTCCTGTGCGCGCGGAAGGTTCACGGGCGTCACGCGTTCCATGCCCTCCTGCGGCAGGCGAGTATGCAGGTGCTCCAGCACGTCGTGGACAAAGTTGCCCTTCTCCATGTTGCCAAAGCCCGCATCGATAGACTGGGGTTTTACGCGATAGGACACAAACCAGCACAGCGGGCAGGTGGAATAGGCCTCGATCTGCGAGGCGGACGTTAAACGCGGCACGAGCGGCGCATCCTCGCCCTCACCATCGCGGCGGCGCAAAACCAGATACGGCACAGCCTCGGCGCTCAGATGCTGAGGGGCTTCGCATGCGACCCGCTTGCGCTCGAGCCCTTCGCCGGCGGCGGGGTCGAAGTCCCTCACGATCTCGCCCTCGCCCACGCACGTGGCCTTGGCGGTGCCAGCGGCCTTGGCGGCGCCAGCGGCCTCGGCGTCGTCAGCGGCCTTGGCGCGCGCCCGCAACTCAGTCCACACGGCCGCCGGATAGCACTCGCGCGCCTGCCGATCGTGGGTCACGCGGGAAAGCACAACGGGGCCGCGCGCAGCCTGCATCGCACGGCCAAAACGCACGCGCAGCAGGGCCGCGGGTTCAAGCGTCACGCCGTCGCGACCCAACTCTTCCGTCAACGTGGCCAACGGGCCCTCCTCATGCGAGAGCGGATAGCTGTCCAGGTCGACATCGGCAAACAGCACCGCATCGTAGCTGTTGGGACGCAGCGCTGCCGCATCGGCAAGCGACACAAAGCGCACCTGGGCGCGCGGTATGCGGTCGACCTCGTAGGTCTCGTAATCGTAAGCGGTACTGCGCTTATCCACCTTGGTGCGGACGCCATCGAGCACGGGCACGGTCGCCGCCTGCGACACATCGAGCGCGCGGGCGTCATTCATAAGGATGTCGATGGCATGGCGCAGCAAGGCGGTCTCGGCCTGACGACGGGCCTGACCGTCAAGGCCGCCCAGGGCGCGATCGGGCAGTGCCTCGGCAACCGCGAGCATGGCCTTGAGTGCCGTCACGGGCTTGTCACGCCATAGCGCCTGGAACACATCCGAGACCACGCACGGCACGTTCTTAAACCAGTTCTGGTCGCTGGCCGCTTTACGCGCGCCCCTCACCTGGCCCTGCACGCTCTGTAGCAGGCTCTTCACGCCCGCAATGGTCTTGCTGCGCGACAGGCGCATGTTCTTATCGAAGGTTCGCGCGCTGGCGGCGTCGGCACCCGAAAACGGGCTGTAGATCCAGTCGGTAAGCTCCGGGGCGGTCCACCACTCGATCTTGGAAGCATTGCCCTCGTCGGCAGCCTTCATGCGCTCTATCAGATCGGCGAGCGCCGTGAACTGCCTGCCCGCGATGGATTGGGAAAACGCCGTGAACTCGGTTGTCTCGGCCGCAATGTGGCGCGCCGCCAAACGGGCGGTAAGCTCGCCGAACAACTGGGGTGCCTGAGCGGACACCACGAGCACGCGCGCAGGATCGGCCGGCGCTGCAGCGTCATCGTGCGGCACGGCGCCCTCGCGCGCCTTTACCAACTTATCAATAGCATTCGCATAGGCATAGGCACGGGCATGGGGACCGGCCACCTCTAGAAAGGCAGGCTGGGCGGCGGGCTTAAACGCAACAGCATCCTCCCCCAGCGGCGCGACCTCAAACAGCACGCCGCGGGCATCAAAGGCCGCAGCAAGTTCCTCACGCATTGCCGCCTGCTCGCGGGCGAGCAGCACGACGACCTCTCCCCCGCCATTCGCCACGGCAGACAGCAGCTCAAGCAGGCCATGCGCAAACGACGTGACGCCGCGCACGAACACCGCGCGGGCGCAGGTTGGCAGATTGTCGGCCAAGGCACCGGCCATCATGTCAGCCGCCTCGCAGGGCTCGACCATATCTCGACGGTCCAAACCGCGCGCATAGGCGCACAAAAGTTCAAACACGCGAGCCTCGGCGTCGCTTTTGGGCTTGGGCTTGCAAACGTTGTCGCAGCAACGCTCGGCACCTGTCCCTGCCACACCCGGCAGCACATCGCGAGCCATACGCGCGAGCATACGCACCGTGCCCTGGCTGCGCGAAAGCGGCTGCAGGTCGGCGTCGTCGAGGCGCGCTACCATGTCCGAAAACAGCATCTGGCGCTGCAGGTTGTCGACGAAACCGCGCCCGTCGCCCAAAAGCTCCCAAAGCGAGCGAAGCCACGATGTAGGCGTCTTGTAGTCAATACCCAGCGAAACGCCGGCTTCCGCCGCATCATGACGGCACAGGTCGAGCTCGGCAAACGTTGGCGCCAGCAGCACGGCACGCCCGTGGCGGGCAATAAGGTCGGCAAGCAGCGCCGCCTCGGCATCGCTCAAATCCGCGCCGGCGTTGGTGGTATAGATTCGAACAGGCATGGTCCTCCACTCAAACCGTTCGCAATATTCAATGCTTCCATCCTACCCGCCCGCGCGGACAACATGGCCCCACACCAAAAAACCGCCCCCGGAGGGACGGTTCTGTGCAATTCGTTTTTTGCCGCTGGCCTACTCGCCATCCTCCAGTTTGATGAGGATCTTGCGATAGCCGCCGTACTCGCCGTTGAGCGCCTTGGACACGCGGCTCACCGTGGTGGACGAAGCGCCGGTGCGGGCCTGAACCTCAACATAGGGCTCGCCCTCATCCAGATAACGCGCGACCTGCAGGCGCTGCGATAAATCGCAAATCTCGCGCGGCGTGCAGATATCGGTTAAAAACGCTTGGATATCGTTCTCGTCGTCCAAAAGACTAAATGCGTGGACCAGCTGCTTGACATCAGGCTTGTCAAACATGTTCTCGATATTCATCGATCACCGCCAAACCCGCCAAAAGGCATCGAAGTTGATACTGACATCGGGCATCGTTCGCCCGTTCTATGCAATAAAACTAATGCATGGGGCATTTGCCCGTAGCAGTGTAGCACACCACTAAACTAAAGCGACAAGACTCTCTGCCAGCGGCACGTTTTTTAGGACGAACGCCGTTTAGAAACCGAATGCGCACGTAAGCTCCACGAATATTTGAGACAATGGGCGCCCAAACACCGCGGCGTGCCCGCGCAACCATCCAAGTCGCCGCCACCAGCCGCTTCACGCGACGCCAGCAACCCCGGCGCAAGAAAGGATTCACGCCATGCGCTTTATGCTTAACTGGCTCTTCACTTCGATCGCCATCGCGATTGCCACGTTCCTCGTCCCCGGCATCCAGCCCTTCGGTTTTGCCGAGGCCTGGGTCTGTTTCGCCTTCGTGGGACTGTTCCTGAACATCGTCGATTCGCTCGTCAAGCCGTTCCTGACGGTTATCTCGCTGCCGCTCACGATCATTACGCTGGGTATTTTTCAGCTCGTAGTCAACAGCTTTATGCTCGAGCTGGCCAGCTATCTGTCGGTCAATCTGCTGGGCGCGGGTATCTCCATCGCCAGCTTTGGATCGGCCTTTATGGGCAGCATCCTGGTGTCCATCATGCGCAGCATCCTCGACGGCGTCGCAGGCGAATAGTCCAATTGACATAAAGCGCGGGCCAACCCACCACAGGTCGACCCGCGCTGTCACATTACGTTAGAGCCCTAGATCACGTAATCGTAGCCCTCGTTGGGCGCGACAAGTTGGTCGAGCGTCACGCCGTCGAGGTAATCGTTGATGAGCTTGTCCAGGTTCTTCCACACGTCGAGCGTGGGACACTCATCCGAGCGCGAACAACCCTTGCAGTCGCCGTCCAGACAGGCAACCGGCGCCAGGCTGCCCTCGGTCAGGCGCAGGATCTCGCCCACCGTGTATTGCTCGGGCGGGCGCGTGAGCACGTAGCCGCCGCCCTTGCCACGCATGCCCGAGAGCATATTGGCGCGCACGAGCGTCGCCAGAATATTCTCGAGGTACTTCTCAGAAATACCCTGACGCGCCGCAATCTCCTTAAGCGGGATGCGGCCGGCCGCCTGATGCTCGGCCAGGTCGACCATAACGCGCAGGGCATATCTGCCCTTCGTAGAAACCAACATATATAGTGCTGCCTTTCGGTCTTTTGTTCGAAGCAATTCTAGCCGAAAAACTGGTTTTGAAAACTCCCATTCCAGTCCAGCGTGTTAATCATCTTGCAATAAATATCTTTTTCCTATTGCATTAGTAGGCTTTAGTGTCTACTATGCTTTTCAACAGCTAAATGAACAACCTATAAGGTTTATGGGTTTAGCTAATAAGAAACGTCGTCATTCACCCGGCAACCAGCAACTTGAACACTTTGGAGGTTCATCATGAGCAAGGTTTACACGTCCATCGATCAGCTTATCGGCCACACCCCGCTTCTGGAGCTCACCCACTTTGAGGCCGACGAGGACCTCAAGGCACGTGTGCTCGTCAAGCTCGAGTACTTCAACCCCGCCGGCTCCGTTAAGGACCGCGTCGCCAAGAACATGATTGACGAGGCCGAGAAGGCCGGCAAGCTCGTGCGCGGCGGCGACTACACCATCATCGAGCCCACGAGCGGCAACACCGGCGTCGGCATCGCCTCCGTGGCGGCCGCCCGCGGCTACAAGGTGATCATCACCATGCCCGAGACCATGTCCGTCGAGCGCCGCAAGCTGATGCAAGCATACGGTGCGCAGCTTGTGCTCACCGACGGCTCCAAGGGCATGAAGGGCGCTATCGCCAAGGCCGAGGAGCTGCAGAAGGAGACCCCCAACAGCATCATCGCCGGTCAGTTTGTGAACCCCGCGAACCCGGCCATTCACAAGGCCACGACCGGCCCCGAGATCTGGGACGACACCGACGGCCAGGTCGACATCTTCGTCGCCGGCGTTGGCACCGGCGGCACCGTAACCGGCGTGGGCGAGTTCCTCAAGGAGCAGAACCCCGAGATCAAGGTCGTCGCCGTCGAGCCCGCCACCTCCCCGGTGCTTTCCAAGGGCCAGGCCGGTCCGCACAAGATCCAGGGTATCGGCGCCGGCTTCGTGCCCGACGTCCTCGACACCCAGGTCTACGACGAGATCATCCCCGTCGAGAATGAGGACGCCTTTGCCACCGGCCGCGCCGTGGGCCACAAGGAGGGCGTGCTCGTGGGCATTTCGTCCGGCGCCGCCGTGTGGGCCGCACTGCAGCTGGCCAAGCGCCCCGAGAACGAAGGCAAGACCATCGTGGCCCTGCTTGCCGACACCGGCGAGCGCTACCTGTCCACGGCGCTCTTCCAGGACTAAGGGCCCGTCACTTGTCGATAGGCCCAAGGCACGCCGGTCTTCCCTCTCTTCTGGCAGCCTGAGCTCATCCCAACAGGGTGTCCCACAGGACGCCCGAACTTGCTACAATGTCTGCGGCGCGGAACCAGCCTCCCGCGCCGCTTTTCTTTTTTGGCCACATGCCACCAAGGAGAACCTCCCCATGCACAACAAGCGCGTGCTCGTCGCCATGAGCGGCGGCGTCGATTCCAGCGTGACCGCGTACCTGCTCAAAAGCCAGGGCTACGAATGCGTTGGCGCCACCATGCGCCTCACTTGCCCCGCGCCCGATCCTGTCACGGGCATGAGCAAAGTCGACCGCGACATCGCCGACGCCAAGGCCGTTGCCGAGCGCATCGACATCCCCCACCACGTGCTCGACCTGCAGCAGACGTTCGACCGCAGCGTGATCGAGCGCTTTGTAACCGCCTACCAGGAAGGGCTGACGCCCAATCCGTGCATCATCTGCAACCGCCACATTAAGTTTGGCGCGCTGCTCGATGCGGCGCTGGACATGGGCTGTGACTACATCGCAACGGGACATTACGCCAAAACAAGCCAGACGCCCGATGGCACCTGGCAGCTACATCGCGGCGAAGATCCCAAAAAGGACCAGAGTTACTTTTTGTATTCGCTCACGCAGGAGCGCCTGGCGCACACGATCTTTCCGCTGGCAGGCCTAGACAAAGAGCGCGACGTGCGCCGCATAGCCGCCGAGCAGGGCTTTACCAACGCCCAGAAGGCCGAAAGCGAGGACATCTGCTTTATTCCAGACGGTGATTACGCGGGCTATATCGAGCGCCGCTGCGGACATCCCGCTGCACCGGGCGACATTGTGTGGCGCGACGGCAGCGTGGTCGGGCGCCACAACGGCGCGCTGCGCTATACCATCGGCCAGCGCAAGGGCCTGGGCGTCGCAATGGCGCATCCCGTGTATGTGACGGGCGTCGACGCCGCCAACAACACCGTGCATCTGGGCGAGGCCGAGGACCTGACAGCCACGGCGCTCACGGCCAACGACTGGATTTGGAGTGCGCCGGCAGAGCGCATGGAGGCTGAGCTCAATGCCGGTGGCATTCGCGTGGGCGCCAAGTACCGCTACCGTCAAAAGGACCAGGCGGCGACCCTTACGCGCGGAGAAGACGGGCAAATGTTGCTGACCTTTGACGAGCCGCAGCGAGCCATCGCCCCCGGCCAGGCCGTCGTAGTCTACCGCGGCGACATCGTCCTGGGCGGCGGCACCGTTACGGCAGCCATCAAGTAGCCGCGGGATTATCGCCGCACGTGTCGAAGTACCTCAACAGCGGCACCAACCTCGATTACGCGACGCTCGAGGCCGCGGCGGATGGCCTCGAGTCGACCCTCCGCCGTGGCCCATTTGCTCTGCGAAAGAATCTCGATCGCCTCATCAACAAATCCGTTGAGCCGCGATGAATCGAACCAATCGAGCAAATCCGCAAGCGCCAGCTGGACGGAAGGGTCGGGCCCAAACGGCTTAGCGGAAAACCCAAACTCCCCAGCTGCGAGCACGGCAGTTGGTACGTTGTACCACAGGCAGTTGCCGCTATCGAACAGCGGTGCAGGCCTTATCTCCAGGGTATCGACATTGCGGATGATACCGAAGTTTCGCCAATGGCGATCGCTGTTGGCCAAAAGGGCATCGCAAACAATCATCTGCGACATAGACCTTCTCACGGCAGCCTCGTCTGCTCCATGCTTACCAAGAAAGCGGCAGTACCGGTCGTACGTCGAGCTTCCTCGCTGGCCACCAAGGGCGTTCTTAACGTAAACAGCCGGAACATATTCCTCGCGGCCGTCAAGAAAGTCGTCGCACAGACACACAGGGCCATCGAACATGCGCTCAACCGTGTAAGGAACAAACTCCCCCTTGGAAAGCAGGCGACGATGCAGAGCCGTTGCAACTGCCTCGTTAAAGGGCCGTTGGTCGTCCATCCCGCACCCTTTAGCCAAAACGCGAATGCCGTTTCGGATCATCCACGATTTAGGGAGCTCACCCTCGGACGTGTTATCGGGATTTTTAAGACCGATGCCTTCCAGCCAACCCGAACGCTCTTCGGGTGCCGATCGCTCAAAATCATTCTCGAAGTAATTGAGGTTTCGCCATTCGAACCCGTCGCATTCTGCCGGCCGCAGCCAATAGCAATCCGAAAGCGAGAGGCCCAGGCACTGAACCGGCACCTCAACGCCGTTGACAATCCCCAGCTCGCGGTAGCGCGAGATAAGCCCAGGGCGAACATCGGGCACCGACCGATGCCCCCACCACGCGTTGAGCTCCCGCTTATTCACCGTTGGAGAAGAGCTCCAGCATGTGCCAAACGGCATTCGTTGCGCATCGAGGACCTCGGCGATTTCGAAGGGAAACTCACGCGTCGGATCAAATGAGACATGCGCGACCTCATGGTCGGCGGACATCAGCGTAAACTTGCGCCCCACATCGGCCGCAGGACGGCGTCCACGTTTACGGACCTTTTGATAGGCGATCGCAGAATCATACTCAACCATCTTCCGTCCGCCCACAATATCGCACGCGAGCGTTCCCGATGCGGCAAGTTGAGATATGCGGGCTTTCGTAACGCCCAACAGGCGGGCAGCATCACCCATAGACAAGTACTCAGACGTATCCATACACCGCATCACCTCGTTAAGTAATTTACACGTTTAGTTAATAGATTACAGACATCATAATACTAAACGACCAAAAGCGGAAAAAGGCCCGAGAAATCGGACCTTAGCGATTGGTCAGCCGAGTCGCAAGCTGCTCCCCTAGCGCTGAACGTAGGCGCGAACGAGCTCGTAGGTATTGCGCACGCCGTCGATGTGGCTGCGCTCGTAGTTGTGGCTCGCGTACACGCCCGGGCCGATCAGGCCGTGGCGAATGTCGTAGCCGGCCGAAAGCGTGGCCTCAACGTCGGAGCCGTAATGCGGGTACACGTCGATGGCGTAGTCGAGCTCCAGCTCACGCGCGATGTTGGACAGCGTCGTCACCAGGTCATAGTTGTACGGACCGCCCGAATCCTTGGCGCAGATCGACACCATACGCTCAGTGCAGCCCAGGTCGTCGCCCACGCAGCCCATGTCCACACTGATCATCTCGCGCGTGTCGGCCGGCACAAAGGCGCCGCCGTGGCCGACCTCCTCGTACACGGTAAAGAGCAGCGACACCTTACGCGAAAGGGTCACCTCGCCGGCAGCGACAGCGCGCGCCAGGCCCAACAGGATCGCTGCGGACAGCTTGTCGTCCAAAAAGCGGCTCTTAATGTAGCCGCTCTCCGTCACTGTGGTGCGCGGGTCCATGGCGATGATATCGCCAGTCTGAATGCCCAGCTCGAGCACGTCGTCCTTGCTGTCGACATTCTCGTCGAGCAAGATCTCCATATTCTTCTCGATAGTCTTGACCGGCTCATCGGCCACATGTGCCGAGGGCTCGGTGTTGAGGACCACACCCGTATAGACATTGCCATCGCGCGTGTAGACAGTGCAGTTCTCGCCATCGGCCGTAGACCACTGATGCCCACCAAGGGTCGTGGGGCGCAAACGGCCATTGTCCTTAATGGAGCGCACCATGGCGCCCAGGGTATCGACATGACTCGCCAAGACAAGCGGCTCACCCTCGCCACCAAGCTCAACGAGCACGTTACCCTTATTAGAACGCTCAGGCCCAAACCCCATATCGCGAAGCGTCTCCATCAGATAATCAGTCGCCGCACGGGTATAGCCCGTAGGCGAAGCAATCGAGGTAAGCGCCTTCAACTGGTCAGTAATATAGGAGAGCGTAGAATCCATCTTGGACACCAAAGTCACCCTTTCATATCGAATTAAACTCACAGCAACAATACCACCGCGAACCATCTTTTTACCTAGCGAGATGACCCATCGAGCTCCCCAGAACTGAGCCCGCCACGATAACGAGCCGGCGGGCCACTGCCCGTTAGCCCCACAATCTTTCCGCAGGACGGAGGAAGCCCCCGCCGCACGAAGTGCGCAGCGGGGGCTTCCGACATGTCCGAGGACGATTGTGGGGCTAACGGGCAGAGGCCCGCCGAACCAAGTTAGGCAACCGGGCAGATCTTCTTGAAGAGCTCGATGACGTCGTCGAGCGTCGCCTCGCGCGGGTTGCCCGGGAAGCAGGCGTCAGCCATGGCGTCCTTGGCCAGGACCTCGATCTCGTCAGCCTTCATGGCCTCGCAGACGTGCGGGATGTTCACGTCGGCGGAAAGCTGCTTGACGGCGGCGATGGCAGCGTCGGCGGCCTCGTCGGTGCTCATGCCCGTGGTGTCAACACCCATGGCGACGGCGACCTTGGCCAGGCGCTCGGCGCAGACCGGCTTGTTGAACTCCATGGCGATCGGCAGCAGCATGGCGCAAGCGACGCCGTGCGGGGTGTCGTAGTGAGCGGACAGGGTGTGAGCCATGGCGTGGTCGATGCCCAGGCCAACGTTGGAGAAGCCCATGCCGGCGACATACTGGCCAAGAGCCATGCCCTCGCGGCCGGAGCCGGGCTGGCCGGACTTGGCCTCGGCGACGGAGTCGCGCAGGTTCTCGCTGATCAGCTTAATAGCCTCAAAGTGGAACATGTCGGAGAGCTCCCAAGCACCCTTGGTGGTGTAGCCCTCGATGGCGTGGGTCAGAGCGTCCATACCGGTGGAGGCGGTAAGGCCGGCAGGCATGGAGGCCATCATGTCGGGGTCGACGACGGCGACCTCGGGTGCGTCGTTGGTGTCGACGCACACGAACTTGCGGACCTTCTCGGGGTCGGTGATGACGTAGTTGATGGTCACCTCGGCAGCGGTACCGGCGGTCGTCGGCACAGCGATGGTAAACACGGCGTGGTTCTTAGTGGGAGCAACGCCCTCGAGGCTGCGGACATCGGCGAACTCGGGGTTGTTGATGATGATACCGATAGCCTTGGCGGTGTCCATGGAGGAGCCGCCACCGATGGTCACGATAGCGTCAGCCTCGGCGGCCTTGAAGGCCTCGACGCCGTCCTTGACGTTCTGGATGGTGGGGTTGGGCTTAATCTCGGAGTAGAGGCTCCAAGCGATGCCAGCGGCGTCGAGCTCGTCGGTCACCTTAGCGGTAACGCCAAACTTGACCAGGTCGGGGTCGGAGCAGACGAAGATCTTCTTGTAGCCGCGACGCTGGAGCTCGCCGGGGATCTCCTTGATGGCGCCGGAACCATGATAAGAGATGGTGTTGAGAACGAAACGATTAGCCATTGATAGCCTCCCATCGTGTGCGGGGCACCCATTACGCCCCACGCTATGAGTCCCATCCTAACGCTTTTGAAACAAAAAACACGTGAGAACGTCAAAATTGTTAAAGCGTTTCAACAGGAGATGAAAAATACTGCGGCAAAGGGACAACCCCTCTGCCGCATTCCTCTACTTTCGACAGCCCTCTTTCCAAGCCTCGGCCGCAACCTTCCAGCGAAAACGCAAGTCGCGCTCGCGGTCGATGAACATGATGGCAAACGCGATAAACAGCAGCACACTCGCCACCGCAATGGAGTGCAGCCCCATGCGCTCAATACACCAGTTGCCCAGCACGGCGCCAAACACAAAGGTAAAGATCACGCCAAAGTACAGCAGGCCGTTTTCCAAAAAGCCGCGCTTGTGGGTGATGATGTAATCGTCCACGTTTTGCAGCGCGTTGCGCAAGTTGCCGATGCACATGGTCGTGGCGATGCCGTGACCGTGGATCTTGCGGAAGCTCTCGACTTGCATACCGCAGGCAAACGAAGTAAGGCAGTTGGCGAGCAGGTTGAAATCGCCGCCCGGGATAAAGCTCACGCCCAGCAAGATAACGGCTTCAAAAAACACCGTCACCTGGCGCCAGTGAATCACACTGCCAAACCGCTCGTGAACCAGGTCGGCGAGCATAATGCCCACGGCAAACGACACCACGGGAAAGAAGTAGCGTCCCGCCAGCGCCCAGTTGCCCTCCGAGATGCTCACGCCCACCAGCAGGATGTTGCCCGTCTGCGCGTTGGCGAAAACATGGTCGCGCCCAATGTACGAATAAACGTCCATAAAGCCACCGGCGAGCGCCAAGATGATGCCCAGCTCAATAGACTCCGATATCTGTTTGGCACGCTGCATCGTCGTGCATCCTCCTTGTTGACGACTCTCTCGTGCGTTGGCGGACATATAGCCGCCGTTCATACTGTAACCCATTGACAACATGGCGTGCGCGCGAGACGAGTTCCCCAACGCGCAGATACACAGTCTGGAAACAAACAGCGAGCGCGGCGCCGGCACCCGCACCGACGCGCCGATCCGCCAGCTCATGTACTCCACCAGTCTTTTTAGCCCCGTCCCAAAAAGACTGGTTACAATTACGTGCAGCATACAAACACCGGGAGGGATCGTGGCAAAAAAGCCTCAGCACGCTCAGAACAACCAGCGCAGTCAGCAGGGCAAACAGGGCCAGCAGCAAAAGCGCGGCGGCAAGGCGCAGGGCTCGCGCCCCGCGCATGCCCCAGCAG
>CABQHT010000028.1 GCA_902464035.1 uncultured Collinsella sp.
CCTTGCATCGCCGTCCGAGTTCCCGTATAGTACTTCTTCGCACGGGGGCGTAGCTCAGCTGGGAGAGCGCTTGACTGGCAGTCAAGAGGTCAGGGGTTCGATCCCCCTCGTCTCCACCCGAGCATTGAATGAGGCTCCAACGCAAGTTGGGGCCTTTTTTCATATAGGCACACAAGGTCAAAGGCGGCACCATGATCCTCCTGGTCGACAAGATCGAAAAAAGCTTCGGCGCGCGCGTCCTCTTTAGCGGCGCGTCCTTCCAGATCAACCCCGGCGAGCGCTTCGCGCTCGTGGGCCCCAACGGCGCCGGCAAAACCACCATGCTCAAGATCATCATGGGCATCGATAGCCCCGACGCCGGCCAGGTCCAGTACGCCAAGGACTGCCAGGTGGGCTATCTAGAGCAAGAAACCAACCTGGAGCAAAAGGACACCACCATCCTCGCCGAGGTCATGGCCGCCGCCAAGGAAATTCGCCGCATGGGCGAGCGCGCCAACGAACTTCAGGCCCAGATCACCGAGCTCTCGGAACAGGGCAAGGACGTCAACGCGCTCCTTAACGAGTACGGCCAGGTCCAGGACCGCTTTGAGCACCTGGGCGGCTACGAGCTCGAGAGCAACGCCCGCAAAATCCTGTCCGGCTTGGGCTTTAAGGTCACTGACTTCGATCGCCCGTGCTCCGAGTTCTCGGGCGGCTGGCAGATGCGTATCGCGCTGGCAAAGCTCTTCCTACGTCATCCCGACCTGCTGCTTCTGGACGAACCCACCAACCACCTGGACCTCGAGAGCGTCCAGTGGCTGCGCGGCTTTATCGCCAACTACGACGGCGCCGTGCTCATCGTCAGCCACGACCGCGCCTTCATGGACGCCTGCGTCGACCACGTCGCCGCTCTCGAAAACCGTCGCGTTACCACCTACACCGGCAACTACAGCAGCTACCTCAAGCAGCGCGAGGACAACCTGGAGCAGATGCGCGCCAAGCGCGCTGCCCAGGAGCGCGACATCGCCCACATGCAGGTCTTCGTCGACAAGTTCCGCTACAAGCCCACCAAGGCCGCCCAGGCCCAGGAGCGCATCCGCAAGATCGAGCAGATCAAAAAGGAGCTCGTCATCCTGCCCGAGGGCCACAAGCACATCGACTTTAAGTTCCCCGACCCGCCGCGCTCCGGCGACATGGTCGTGGGGCTCGAGGGTGTATCCAAGTCCTACGGCGACAAGCACATCTACAGCGATATCGACCTCAAGCTCTACCGCGGCGAGCACGTAGCGCTCGTCGGCCCCAACGGCGCCGGCAAGTCCACCCTCATGAAGATCCTCGCCGGCTTGGAGCCGCCCACCACCGGCACCCGCGACCTGGGCACCAACGTGGGCGTGGCCTACTACGCCCAGCACGCGCTCGAGGGCATGACCGAGTCCAATACCGTCCTGCAAGAGATCGACACCGTTACGTCCAAGTGGACCGTGCCGCAGCAGCGAAGCCTGCTGGGCGCCTTCCTTTTTAGCGACAACGACGCAATCGAAAAGCAGGTTCGCGTCCTCTCCGGCGGCGAAAAGGCGCGTCTGGCGCTCGCCAAGATGCTCGTGGCCCCCGAGGCGCTCCTGTGCCTGGACGAGCCCACCAACCACTTGGACATCGACTCGGTGGACATGCTCGAGAACGCCCTGCAAAACTTCCCCGGCACCATCGTGCTGATCAGCCACGACGAGCACCTGGTGCGCGCCGTTGCCAACCGCGTGATCGACATCCGCGATGGCAAGGTCACGGTCTACGACGGCGACTACGACTACTACCTCTACAAGCGCGAGGACCTCGCGGCCCGCGCCGCCGCCGAGGCGGCAGGGGAAAGCGCGCCTGCCGCGGCCAAGTCCACCAAAGTCAGCGCCGCCCAGGCCGACACCCCCGCCGCGGCGCCTAAGCCGGCCGAGGGCAAAAAGACCAAGGAGCAAAAGCGCGCCGAGGCCCAGGCCCGCGCTGCGCTCAACAAAAAGCTCAAGGGCGTGCGCAACCAGCTCAAGAAGATCGAGGCGGAGCTCGACAAAAAACGCGCCCGCTATGACGAGCTTATGGAATTGATGGCAAGCGAAGAGCTTTATGCCGATCAGGATAAGTTCAACGCCGCGCTCGGGGAATATAACGGCCTTAAGCAAGAGCTTCCCAAGCTCGAGGACGAATGGCTGGAGCTTTCCACCCAGATTGAAGAGGAGACCGCGCGTGAACTCTCGTAAGGCCGCTGCCGTGGCGATGAGCATCATCGCCATCGCCTGTCGCATCTGCGGCATCTTTATGAGCGCGATGACTGTGCTGCTGTGCTTTAGCGGCCTGACCGCCAAGCTGCAGATCGTGGGCTTTGTCGTTGAGCTTTCTCGCGCGCTGCCGAGCGCCATCGCCGGCTACGGCGTCATCACATCGCCCTTTGGCGGCGTGTTCCGCTTGGATTACGCCATCGTCGCCGTTATCCTGTTTGTGGCCGACTACCTGCTCACGCGCGCCTCGCACCGCGTCCGCTAGGGAATCGACATGTCCAGCAGCTACCTCATGAACCTGCTCGCCAGCGCCGTCGCCGTCATTGTTGGCATCGTAATCCACGAAAGCGCGCACGCCGCCACAGCCTGGGCGCTCGGCGACAAGACAGCCCGTTCGCGCGGACGCGTCTCGCTCAACCCGCTCAACCATATCGACCCGTTTGGCACCATCATCCTGCCGCTGCTCATGCTCGCAGCCGGCGGCCCGGTGTTCGCCTTTGCCAAGCCCGTGCCCGTCTACCTCAACAACCTCAAGCACCCCAAGCGCGACGAGGTCCTGGTGAGCGCGGCCGGCCCCGCGTCGAACATCGCACTCGCGTGTCTTGCTGCCGCCCTCATGCGCCTGACCTATGGCAGCCTCTACACCAGCATGTCATTTGCCGTGGCATCCCAAATCATGAACTTCGGCGCCACGTTTATCGTGGTCAACCTGTCACTCGCGTTCTTCAACCTCATCCCAATCCCGCCGCTCGATGGCTCGTCGATTATCGTGCCGTTCCTCAAAGGCAAGGCGCTCAACAACTACTACCACCTGCAGCAATACGCCATGCCCATCCTCATCATTGTGCTGTATCTGCTGCCCATGTGGACCGGCATCGACGTGATCGGCCGCTATTTCGACGTTACCGTGTATCCGCTTGCTGAGCAGCTGCTCAACTTCGCAATCGCCGGCATCTAAGGTAAACTTACAGGTCGACCGTGCAAAACGGTCGTAATATGCACCCAAACCGCGCCGCGAAGGCGCCGTAAAAGGAGGTCGAAGATGTCGTATCGCGTGTCGACGCAGGTCTACAGCGGACCGTTCGACCTGCTGCTGCAGCTGGTAACCCGCCAAAAAGTAGATATCGGCGCTATCTCCATCAGCGAGGTGGCCGAGCAGTACCTTGCCGAGGCCGAGCGCATCGAGGCGCTGGACCTGGACGTGGCGAGCGACTTTTTGCTGGTCGCGGCAACCCTTTTGGACATCAAGGCCGCCTCTCTGGTGCCGCAGGAGGCCCCGAGCAAAGTTAATGACGACGATGGCGAGTTCGACGAAGACCTCGAGGAGCTCAGCACGCTCGACGGCGACGCCCTGCGCGAGGTCCTGATTCAGCGCCTGATCGCCTACAAGCAGTTTAAGGGCGCGGCTGCGGCCCTTGGCGCGCGTATGCAGGCCGAAAGCCGCATGCACCCGCGCGTTGCCGGACCTGACCCCGAGTTTTTGGGCCTTATGCCCGACTACCTGGCTGGCATCACCCTGCGCGGCCTGGCCGTCATCTGCGCCGACCTGGACGGCAAGCGCCAGACCTTCTTACTGGAGGCCGAGCACGTGGCGCCGCATCGCGTTCCGCTCGACCTGACCGTGGCCTCAGTCGACCGCTTTACCATGGCGCACCAAACCTGCACCTTCCGCGAGCTGTTGGACGGCGACGCCACCACCGAGCAGCTCGTCGTCACCTTCTTGGCCATGCTCGAGCTCGCCAAACGCGGCTCGCTCACGCTGAGCCAGGACGAGATCTTCGGAACCATCTGCATCAACCGAGTCGAGGGCGCCGAGGCATACGTGCCCGGCGCGGGCCCCGAGCTCACCGAATAGGAGCCGCAACCATGACAACCCTTTCCACGCTGGAGGCAAACAGCCTCAAAGGCGCCCTCGAGGCGCTGCTGCTGGTGTCGAGCGACCCGGTGAGCGCGCCCGCGCTGGCAGGTGCGCTGGATATCGCCCCCGGCGAATGCGCATCGCTGCTCGCCGAGCTCAAGGTTGAGTACGAGGAAGCCAACCGCGGCTTTCAGCTGCGCGAGGTCGCCGGCGGCTGGCGCCTGTTTACGCACCCCGCCTACCACGACGTGGTCGAGGCCTACGTGCTGAGCTGGGACACGCAAAAGCTGTCGCAGGCGGCGCTCGAAACCCTGGCCGTCATCGCATACCACCAGCCCGTAACGCGCGAGGTGGTCAAGGGCATCCGCGGCGTCAACTCCGACGGCGTCATCGCGTCGCTCGTGGACAAGGGCCTGGTGCGCGAGCTCGGCCGCGATCCCCAGCGCGGTCAGGCCATCATTTACGGCACGACCAACGCCTTCTTGGAAAAGTTCGGTCTGCGCTCCACCCGCGACCTGCCCGACCTGGAGCAGTTTGCCCCCGACGAGCAATCGCGTCAGTTTATCCGCGAGCGCCTGAGCGGCCGCAGCATTCAGTCCACGCTCGAGGAGCAGGCCGATGACCTGGACGAAGAGCGCGAACTGCTCGATACCGATGTTGAAGATGTTGAGGCAGTCGAGGACTTGGAAACCCTGGTCGTCGACGAGACCTCGGAGGATTTGCATGACGAGGACTAACGAAGTAGGGGAGACGCGCGCCATGGGTAACGCAGTACCCGCCACCGACGCCCAGCCCGTCTATCCGCACACCATGCGCCTGCAGCGCTTTTTGGCGCGCGCGGGCGTGGCGAGCCGCCGTGGCTCGGAGGACCTAATGACCGCCGGCCGCGTGACCGTCAACGGCGAGGTCGCGACCGAGCTGGGCACCAAGGTCGATGTCGACCACGATCACATCGAGGTCGACGGCATGCCCGTCAAGCTCAACCAGGGCGCCGTGTACTTGATGCTCTACAAGCCGACCGGCTACCTCACCACCATGAGCGATCCGCAGGAGCGCCCTTGCGTGGCCGACCTGGTCCCCCGCGACCGCTTTCCGGGGCTCTTTCCGGTAGGTCGCCTGGACCGCGACACCACGGGCCTATTGCTCTTTACCACCGACGGCGACCTGTCGCAGGACCTGCTGCACCCCAGCAAGCACGTCTACAAGACCTACCAGGCGCTCGTGGACGGCCACCTGACCGATCGCGACTTGGAACCACTCCGCCGCGGCATCGTGCTCGACGACGGCCTATGCCAGCCGGCGATCTGCCGCGTCATTAACGCGCGCGAGGCCGAGGCCGAGGCTGTGGCTTCGCAAGGCGTAAAGCCCGGCACCACCGCCGTGGAGGTCATCATCCGCGAGGGACGCAAAAACCAGGTCAAGCGCATGCTGAGCAAGATTCACCATCCGGTGATCCGCCTGCACCGCTGCAACTTTGCCGGCCTGGAGCTCAAGGACGTGGCCAAGGGCTCGTGGCGCGAGCTCACCGAGCGCGAGGTACAGATCCTCAAGGCCGGCGGCATCCCGCCCAAGCAGGCCGCTTCCAAGCGCACCGCCGCGCCAGCGACCAACACCGCCAGCCGCACGCGTCACCACGGCAGCCACGGCTCCGCACCCAAGCGCAATACCTACCGCGAGCGTTACACCGGCTAGGCAGACCGCCAACCAATACAGCGCCCGCGAACCATACCAGCACGTCAACCATCGAAAGGAAGCACTGCATGATCGTCGCCATCGACGGCCCCGCCGGTTCCGGCAAATCCACCATCGCCAAGGAGATCGCCCGCCAGCTGGGCTTTAACAAGCTCGACACGGGCGCCATGTATCGCGCCGTCACCTTCGCCGCGCTCGACCGCGGCATCGATCTGGACGACGAGACGGCCATCGACGCCCTCGCCGAGCAGATCGAGATTCGCTTTACCAACGGCACCGGCGAGGACACGCGCCTGACCATTGACGGCCAGGACGCTTCGGCCGCCATCCGTACCCCGCAGGTCGACGCCAACGTATCCAAGGTCTCGGCCTACCCGGGCGTGCGCGCCGCCATGCTCATTCACCAGCGCCGCGCCGCCGAGGACCGCGATATCGTGGCCGAGGGTCGCGACATCGGTACCGTCGTATTCCCCAACGCGCAAGTAAAGGTCTTCCTGACCGCTGACCCGCGCGAGCGCGCCCGTCGCCGCGTGCTGCAGCGCCACCAGAACGACGCCCAGACGCTCACCACCGAGCAGCTCGAGGCCGAGGTCGACGAGACCCTCGACGCCCTCAAGCAACGCGATAAACTCGACAGCAGCCGCGAGGTGGCGCCGCTCGTGCCCGCCGAGGACGCCGTGCACGTCGACTCCACCGCCCACACCATCGACGAGGTCGTCTCGATAATCGAGGACCTCATCAACCAAAGGAGGTAGGCCATGCGCCTGTTTAAGCAGACGCCCGAGGATTATTACAACGCTCCCTACGCAGAGTTCCCAGCGCTCATCCGCGGCACCGTCGTCGTAGTCATGGCCATCCTTTGGGCCTTCTCCAAGCTCATGTGGCGTTGGAAGGTCGAGGACGCTGACCTGCTGTTTGAGCGTCAGGAAGGCCGCGGCAGCGTGGTCATCTGCAACCACACCTCGATGGCCGAGCTCTTGGCCGTGGAGACGGCGTTGTTCTTTGGGGGCCGCCGCATTCGTCCCATCTTTAAGTCCGAATTTGCCAAGAGCAAGATTGTGCGCTGGGCCTTTAGCCGCGTTGGCGGCATTCCCGTGGAGCGCGGTACTGCCGATATGAAGTGCCTGCGCGCCGCCCAGCATGCGCTGCAGCGCGGCGAGGACGTCCTGATCTTCCCCGAGGGCACGCGCATCCGCTCGCGCGAGATCAAGCCCGAGGTCCACGGCGGTTTTGCGCTCATCGCTCAGATGGGCAAGGCGCCCGTCAACCCGCTCGCCATTTGCGGCTGGTCCGACATCACGCCCGCGGGCAAAAAGCTCATGCGTCCCAAGAAGTGCTGGATTCGTGCCGGCAAGGCCGTCGCGCTTTCGGACGCGCCGGCCGGGCTTAAGCGTACGGAGCGCCTGACCTGGTTTGAGTCCGAGGCCATGAGCCGCGTATACGCCATGCGTGACGAGCTGTGCGCCGAGCATCCGGGCAGGTTCTAGCCATGAGCGAGAACGTGACGAACACCGCCGCGACTGCGTCCGACCAGGCAACCGCGCCTACCATCGAGATCGCCGCCCACGCCGGCACTTGCTACGGCGTACAGCGTGCGCTCGATATGGCGCTGGCCGCTGCGCCGCAGGCAGGGGAGTGCAATCAGGTCCATACCTTGGGTCCGCTCATCCATAACCCTATCGTGGTGCGCGAGCTCGCTGAGGCAGGCGTTAGCCTGGCTGAGAACCTGGATAGCGCCGCAACCGGTACCGTGATCATCCGCGCCCACGGCGTGGTGCCGCAAGTGATCGATGCTGCCCGCGAGCGCGGCCTTACCGTGGTCGACGCCACCTGTCCCTACGTGAAGAAGGTCCACGTGGCGGCCGAGCGCCTGGTGCGCGAGGGCTACCGCGTGATCGTCGTGGGCGAGCCGGGCCATCCCGAGGTCGAGGGCATTCTGGGCCACGCTGGTGATGACGCGCAGGTCGTGAGCTGTGCCGCCGACGCCAACGCCTTGTCGCTCAAGGGCAAGGTAGGCCTCGTCGTACAGACCACCCAAACTGCGCAGAACTTGGCCGAGGTCGTGGCTGCTATCACCCCGCGCGTGCAGGAGCTGCGCGTGATCAACACCATCTGCGCCGCCACGAGTGAGCGTCAACAGGCAGCAGCCACACTTGCCAACCGCTGCGACTGCATGGTCATCGTGGGCGGCAAGAACTCGGGCAACACCCGCCGCCTGGCGCAGATTTGCGCAGACGCCTGCGAGCGCACGTATCACATCGAGGAAGCTTCTGAGCTCCAAGCCGCGTGGTTTACCGAAGCTCACCACATCGGCATCACCGCCGGAGCCTCCACCCCGCAAGAACACATCGAGCGCGCCGTCGAGCGCATCAAGGAGCTTTGCCGCTAACCATGGACCAGACCGTACCCGCATACGCCGCCGAGGTGGCCGATTACGGGCGCAGCCGCGACCCCGAGCCGGGTGAGGGCGCGCTCGTCAAGAACGTGCGTCCCGAATCGCCCGCGTGGGATGTGGGTATCGAGCCGGGCATGCGCGTGCTCACGGTCAACGGTGAGCAGCTTACCGACATGATTGTGTGGCTCTGGGAGGCCGACGATGATACCGTCGACCTCGAGGTTTTCGACCCGCGCGACAACAGCGTCACCCCCGTCGAGCTCGACCGCTTCCCGGGAGAGGACTGGGGCCTTGAATTCGATGGTCCCATCTTCGACGGCATGCGCACCTGCGTAAACGCCTGCGTGTTCTGCTTTATGACAATGCTCCCCAAGGGCGGCCGCTCCACGCTCTATATTCGCGACGACGACTATCGCCTAAGCTTTTTACAGGGCAACTTTGTCACGCTCACGAACCTCACCGACGAGGACGTGCAAAACGTCATCCAGCGCAACATGAGCCCCATGAACGTGTCGGTCCACGCCGTGAGCCCCGACGTCCGCCGTCGTATGATGGGCCGCAAAGCCCAGCGAGGCATGGACGTGCTCGAGGCCATCATGGCCGCCGGCATCGAGATCCACGCGCAGATCGTATTGTGCCCCGGCATGAACGACGGCGAGGAGTTGGAAAAGACCCTGCGCTATTGCGAGGAGCACGAGCAGATCACGAGCCTGGGCATTGTGCCGCTCGGTTTTACCAAGCACCAGAACCGCTTTAGCTGGTCATACAGCGATAAACCCGAGCTCGCGCGCGAGACCATTGCCATGATCCGGCCCTATCAGGATCGCGCCTATGAGCGCTTTGGCCGCCACACCTTCCAGATGAGCGACGAGTTCTACCTGGACGCCGGCATCGAGCCGCCCGAGGCAGACTTTTACGATGGCTACCCGCAGTACTACGACGGCATCGGCATGATCCGCTCGTATCTGGACGAGACCGACGACGTGCTGGCTACCGATGCCGAGCGACTGGCCCGCGTCCGCGAGGCCATCGCCGCCCGTGGCCAGCACCTGCTGTGCCTCTCGGGCGCCAGCGCGCGCGACACGGTGGCGCGCTTTGTGGAGTCACCCCAGGGACTCGCCGGCACTGTCACGGCCATCAAGAACCGCTACTTTGGCGGCAACGTGGACGTGACCGGCCTCATCGTCGCGTGTGACATTCTGGAGCAGCTGCCCCAAGACCTGTCAGGGGTTATGCTCTTTGTGCCTAAGCTCATGTTCAACGCTGACGGCATGACGCTTGACGAGTATCATCGTGACGATTTACTCGCAAGCCTTACCAGTCGCGGCGCCGAGGTTCATGTGGTGTCGACCATGCCGCATGAGCTGCTCGATACCCTGGAGCGCATCCTTGGCATTGTGCCTGCCGACTCTAACACTTCCACTGACCCTACCCATTAAAGGAGAGCAGATGAAACCTATCGTCGCCGTCGTCGGACGCCCCAACGTGGGCAAGTCCACGCTCGTTAACCGCCTGGCCCAGACCTCGGACGCCATCGTCCACGAGTCCCGCGGCGTCACGCGCGACCGCTCGTACCACACGGCCGATTGGAACGGCCGCGAGTTCACCATCGTCGACACGGGCGGCATCGAGCCGCTCAAGAGCGATGACGTCTTCGCCACGTCCATTCGCGACCAGGCACTCGCCGCCGCCGAGGAAGCCGCCGTCATCCTGTTTGTGGTCGACGGCCGCACCGGCGTCACCGAGGAGGACGAGTCGGTCGCTCGCATGCTCAAGCGCTGCGACAAGCCGGTCTTTCTGCTGGTGAACAAGCTCGACAACCCCGATCGTGAGAACGACAGCATCTGGGAGTTCTATTCGCTCGGCATCGGTGAGCCCACGCCGCTCTCGGCCCTGCATGGTCATGGCACGGGCGACCTGCTCGACGATATCGTGGCCCTGCTTCCGGAGGAAGAGGACGAGGTCGCCGATGAGTTCCCCGACGCGCTGAACGTGGCCATCATTGGCCGCCCCAACGCCGGCAAGTCCTCGCTGTTCAACCGCATCCTGGGCGCCGACCGCTCCATCGTGTCCAACATTGCCGGCACGACGCGCGACGCCATCGACACCGTCGTGGAGCGCAACGGCAAGCACTACCGCATGGTCGACACCGCGGGCATCCGCAAGAAGAGCACCGTGTACGAGAATATCGAGTACTACTCGATGGTCCGCGGCCTGCGCGCCATCGACCGCGCCGACGTGGCGCTGCTCGTCGTCGACGCCTCCGTGGGCGTTACCGAACAGGACCAGAAGGTCATGGGTCTTGCCATCGAGCGCGGCTGTGCCATCGTTGTGCTGCTCAACAAGTGGGACCTGCTCGACGACGACCGCAAGCGCGAGGCCTGCATGGAGACCATCGACCGCCGTCTGGGCGTCATGGCTCCCTGGGCCCAGTACCTGCGCATCTCTGCCCTCACTGGCCGCAGCGTCGAGAAGATCTGGGCGATGGTCGACGCAGCCGAGAAGACGCGTTCGCAAAAGATCAGCACCTCGCGCCTCAACACGTTCCTCACCGACCTACGTGAGTTCGGCCACACCGTGGTGGACGGCAAGCGCCGCCTGCGCATGCACTACGTGACTCAGACGGGCGTCAATCCGCCGACGTTCACGTTCTTCGTCAACCACAGCGATCTGGTCAACGACACCTACCAGCGCTACGTGGAGAACCGCATGCGCTCGACCTTCGATTTTGCCGGCACGCCCATTCGACTCTTCTTTAGGAAGAAGGAACAAAAGGATGCATAATCCGATTCTGCTGACCGCCATCTGCGCCGTGGTCTCGTTCTTTATCGGAGCGATTCCGTTTGGCCTGATCCTGGGCCGCGTGTTCAACCACACCGACATTCGCAAGGCGGGTTCCGGCAACATCGGCACAACCAATGCGCTGCGCGTGGCCGGCCCTAAGGTGGCCGCGCTCACGTTGTTGCTCGACTGCCTTAAGGGCGCCATCTGCGTCCTTATCGCGCGTCCGCTCATTGCCGACTTGGGCTATGGCTTCCCCGTAAGCATCATGGCGCCCGGAGCCCCCGGCGATTGGATGCTCGGCGTCATTTGCCTGGCAGCGGTGTGGGGTCATATCTTCTCGCCCTACCTCAACTTCCATGGCGGCAAGGGTATCGCGGTTGGTCTGGGCGTCATCCTCGCCTGGTACTGGCCCATTGGCCTGTCGCTGCTGGGCATGTTTATCGTGGCCGTCGCCATCACCAAGTTTGTGTCGGTGGGCTCGCTTGCCGCGGCCATCGGTCTTCCCATCGCCGCCTGCGCGGTCTTTCCGTACAGCAGCCTAGGCCTCAAGTTCTGCATGGCGATGATCGGCATCACCGTGGTGTGGGCCCATCGTGCGAACATCAAAAAGCTCATGACGGGTAAGGAGTCCAAGCTCTCGTTTACCAAGCGCGTCACCGAGCCCGACGATAAGTAGGAGAGAGTCATGAATGTTGCGCTGATTGGCTCTGGCTCCTGGGGAACCGCCGTCGCCGGCCTTGCCGCCGCGCGAGCCGGGCGCGTGACCATGTGGGCCCATAGTGAGCAGACGGCCGCCGGCATTAACGGCGAGCATCGCAACCCGCGCTATCTGGTGGGATATGAGCTGCCGGACAACGTGGTAGCAACGACCGAGCTCGCCCGGGCGCTCGACAGTGCCGATGCTATCATCTTTGCCGTGCCCTCCACGCATCTGCGCGACGTGTGTCACCAGGCCGCGCCCTTTATCGGCGCCGATACCCCGGTGCTCTGCCTCACCAAGGGCATTGAGCCCGAGTCCGGCCTGCTCATGAGCGAGGTCATCGCCAGCGAGATCGGCAACGAGTCGCGTGTCGCGGCGCTCTCGGGCCCCAACCATGCTGAGGAGATCTGCCGCGGCGGGCTTTCTGCCGCCGTCATCGCCAGCAAAGATCCGCAGGTAGGGGAGACCTTTAAGGACCTGCTCCTATCCACGGCCTTCCGCATCTACCTGTCGCAGGACATGACCGGCGTCGAGGTTTGCGGCGCCATGAAAAACGTCATCGCCATCGTGTGCGGCATTTCCGCCGGTTCTGGTGCGGGCGACAACACGCTTGCCCTTATCATGACGCGCGGCCTGGCCGAGATCAGCCGTCTGGTGCACGCCCGCGGCGGTCAAGCCATGACCTGCATGGGTCTTGCCGGCATGGGCGACCTCATTGCCACCTGCACCTCGGAGCATTCGCGCAACCGTACCTTTGGCTACGAGTTTGCCCACGGCGTGTCGCTCGACGAGTACCAGGCACGTACGCATATGGTGGTCGAGGGCGCCGTCGCGGCCCGCAGCGTCAGCGAGCTCGCCCGTTCACTGGGCGTAGACATTCCGCTCACCTTTGCCGTGGAGCAAACGCTCTACAACGGTGTTACTTTGGATAGGGCGCTCGAGATTCTCACAGATCGCGTCCCTTCTCAAGAGTTCTACGGACTCACCGACTAGCGCAGAAAGGCTTCTACCATGGGTTCCATCAAAATCGCTCCGTCTGTCCTTTCGGCCGACATGGCCAACCTCAAGGGCGAACTCGACAAGATCGCCGGTGCCGACTACGTGCACTTCGACGTTATGGACGGTCACTTTACCGGCAACCTCACCTTTGGCGTTGATATCCTCAAGGCCGTCAAGCGCTCCACCAACGTGCCGGTCGACGCGCACCTGATGGTGTCGAACCCCGACGAGACGGTCGATTGGTATGCCGATGCCGGTGCCGATATGATCACCGTGCACTACGAGGCCTCCACGCACCTGCACCGCACGCTCACGCACCTGCAGCAGCGCGGTGTAAAGGCCGGCGTGGTGCTCAACCCCGCCACCCCCGTGTGCGTGCTCGAGAGCATCATCGACGTCGTCGATATGGTGCTGCTCATGAGTGTGAACCCGGGCTTTGGCGGCCAGAGCTTTATTCCCGGTACCATTGCCAAACTGCACGAGCTTACGGCCATGTGCGAGCGCCACGGCGTGTCACCCCTCATCGAGGTCGACGGCGGCATCTCTTCCAAGAACATTGTCGAGGTCGTCAAGGCCGGCGCAAACGTCCTCGTGGCCGGCTCCGCCGTATTTAAGTCCGAAGATCCCGCTGCCGAGGTTGCGCTGCTGCAGAAGCTGGGCAACGAGGCCGCACAGGAGGCATAAACCCTTATGACCGCAGGTCAAAACCGTATACCCGTGAATCTTGACTATGCCGCCTCGACGCCCATGCGCGCCGAGGCGCTCCTTGCGCAGCGCGAGTACGACGACAGCGAGCTTGCCGGCGTCAACCCCAACTCGCTGCATTCGCTCGGCCGCAAGGCTGCCGCGCGTCTGGAGGTTGCACGTCGCGAGATCGCCCATAGCTTTGGCGCACGCGTCCGCCCGTCCGAGATCATCTTGACCAACGGCGGCACCGAAGCCAACCAGCTGGCGCTGCTCGGTCTTGCCGAGGGCACTCGTCAGCGCGATCGCAAGCGCGGTCGTGTAATCGTTTCGGCCATCGAGCACGATTCGATTCTGGACAACCTGCCGCTGCTGCGTGCCGCCGGCTTTACCGTCGACCTGGTACAGCCCTGCCGCGCGGGCTACGTTGAGCCTGCCACGCTTGTCGAGCTGCTCAGCGACGACGTGGCGCTCGTGAGCATTATGGTCGCCAACAACGAGACCGGCGTGGTGCAGCCCATCCGCGAGCTTGCCGCAGCTGCGCACACCGCAGGTGCCCTGTTCCACACCGATGCCATCCAGGGCTACTTGCATATTCCGCTCGATGTCACCGAGCTGGGCGTCGACGCCATGTCCGTCGCAGCCCACAAGATTGGCGGTCCCGTGGCATCTGGCGCACTCTACCTTAAGAGCCGCACGCCGCTGCGCCCGCGCATCTTTGGGGGCGGACAGGAGGCCGGTCGTCGTGCCGGCACGCAAGACCTGCGAACGCAGCTCGCCTTTGCCGCTGCCGCCTCGTCTCTGACGCCCCATGTGGCTCAGGAGCGCGCGAAGCTGCAAACCCTTTCCGACAAGCTCTACGCCACGCTTACGGCCCACCCGCGCATTCACGCCACCATGGGTGACTACGCGCAAGCCGACCGTCTGCCCGGCATGGTATCGATCTACATTGACGGCATGGACTCCGAGGAACTCATCATCAAGCTCGACGCCGCCGGCTTTGAGGTGTCGGCAGGCTCGGCATGCTCGAGTGGCAGCATGGACCCGAGCCACGTACTCAGCGCGATGGGCATCGGCCGCGAGCAGGCATTGGGAGCACTGCGCATTTCCTTTGATGACCGCGTGAATCCGAGCGATCTGGACGAGTTCGCCCAAACGCTGCTCTCGATCGTGGGTGCCGCATGATCGTCGCCGAGCTTGAGCGCGCGCTGCTGGCACGCTATCCCAAGACCAATGCCGAGAGTTGGGACCATGTAGGACTCTCCGTCGGCGACCCTGCCGCGGAGATTACCGGTGTTGTCTGCGCACTCGATGCGACCGAGGCTAATGTTCGCCGCGCCCAAGAAGCAAGCGCCAACGTGCTGCTGACGCATCATCCCATATACATCAAGGCACCCGAGGCCTTTTGTCCGGCGGATGCCACACGACCCCAGTGCAGTGCGGCCCTCTACGAGGCTGCCCGCTGCGGGGTGAGCATTATCTCGCTCCACACCAACCTGGACCGCTCGCACGAAGCCCGTGCCTGCCTGAGCAAGCTGCTGGGTGCCGCACCCGTGAGCTCACTGGAGCACGTGGACGACCCCGAGGCCACCGGCCTGGGCGCACTTGCAACGCTCAA
This sequence comes from uncultured Collinsella sp., assembly GCA_902464035.1. Taxonomy (GTDB): domain Bacteria; phylum Actinomycetota; class Coriobacteriia; order Coriobacteriales; family Coriobacteriaceae; genus Collinsella. The sequence goes on from CABQHT010000028.1 coordinate 14,974, forward strand.
CGACCCGTGCACGCTGCGCGATCTTGCCACCCGTGCTGCCACGGCCTTTGGCAGCGACCCGCGTGTGTGGGGCAAAGCTGATCGCCCGTGCCGCACCGTCGCCATCTTGGGCGGCTCCTTGGGCGACTTTGGAGAGCTCGCCATTGCCGCAGGCGCAGATGTTGTCGTGACGGGCGAGGCCGGCTACCACGTGGCGCAGGACCTTGCCTTGCGTGGCCTGGGCGTGATCCTACTCGGCCACGACCGCTCCGAAGAGCCGTTCGTGGATATCTTGATGAACTCTGCAGTTGACGCCGGGGTCGACCCCCGTCATACGATTAAAATACTGAACCCTTGCCAATGGTGGACTGTGACAAAAGGAGAGAACTTATGAGCGCCGGCGCTACGCTACTCAAGCTGCAACAGATCGATTTGGAGCTCGCCCGCAACAAGAGCGAACTTGCCAATATGCCGGAGCTCAAGGAGCTCGCTTCCAAGCGAAAGACCTATGTAAAGCTTAAGTCCGAGATGACGAAGCTCTATGCTCAGCGCAAGGACTTAGACATTGAACTCGACGATCTCAACACCACCGAGATCCAGACCAACAACGCCATCGAGGCCGCCAAGAAGCGCCACGTCGACGGCTCTGACTACCGCGAGGTGCAGGACCTGGAGAATGAGCTTGCCACCCTGGCAAAGCGTCTGGACAAGATTGAGCACACCCGCAAGGACGTCGTCGTCGCCCATAAGGAAGCACTCGACCGCGAGGCCCGCGCGCAGGCCATCATCGCCAAGTTCGAGGAGGGCGTGAAGGCCGACACGAAGGCCGCCCGCGCCAAGGCCGCCGACCTGCAGGCCCAGATCGATGCCGCCACCAAGGAGCGCACCGCCCTTGCCGCTACGCTGCCGACCGACGTGCTCACCGATTATGAGCGTCTGCTCAAGCAGTTCCGCGGCCTGGCCGTCGAGACCATCAAGGGCAACATCCCTACGGTCTGCCACACCGCGCTGCAGGCTTCGTCCATGAGCGACCTCAACCACGACGGTAGCGAGATTACGCACTGCCCGTACTGTCACCGCCTGCTGGTGCTCCCGAGCAAGGAAGCGTAAACGATGGCGGCACCCAACAATTCAATGCAACTTGAGGGTAAAACGATCCTGCTGGGCATTACCGGCGGGATCGCCGCCTATAAGTCCTGCAACATCGTGCGCCAGCTGCAAAAGCGCGGCGCACGCGTCAAGGTCGTCATGAGCGAGCATGCCACGGAGTTTGTGGGGCCGCTTACCTTCCGCGCGCTCACCAATGAGCCGGTCGCCGTGGGCCTGTTCGACGACCCCTCCGACCCCATCCACCACATTTCACTGGCCCAGGAGCCCGATCTGGTGGTCGTGGCGCCCGCGACGGCCAATATCATCGCCAAGATGGCCAACGGCATTGCCGACGACCTCATCTCCACCACGCTGCTCGCCACGCCGCGACCCATTGTGATTGCGCCGGCCATGAACAATGGCATGTGGAAGGCGCCGGCCACCCAGGCCAATATGGCCACGCTGCGCGACCGCGGCGTGCACGTGGTGGGCCCGGGCAGCGGCTACCTTGCCTGTGGCGACGTTGACACGGGGCGCATGAGTGAGCCCGAGGACATCGTCGAAGCCATCTGCGAGGTGCTCAATCCCGTGCCGCAAGACCTGACGGGTAAGCGCATCGTGATCACCGCCGGCCCCACGCACGAACCGATCGACCCCGTACGCTTCATCGGCAACCGGTCGTCGGGCAAGATGGGCATCGCCCTGGCGGGGGAGGCCGTTCGCCGTGGGGCTGTGGTCACGCTCGTGCTAGGACCGACATCACTCGAAGTTCCCCGCGGCGTGGAGTGCGTGCGTGTGCAGACCGCCGCAGAGATGTTGCAGGCGGCGCTGAGCGCCTTCCAGACGGCCGACGCGGCCATTTGTGCGGCTGCCGTCGCCGACTACACGCCTGCCGCCCCTGCGGATCACAAGCTCAAAAAGGCCAACGAACGCTTGAATCGCATCGAACTGGTCGAGACGGTTGATATTTTGGCCGAGCTTTCGCGCCAAAAGGGAGAGCGGTGCGTGATCGGCTTTGCAGCCGAGACCGATAACGTCGTGGAGTATGCTGAGCGTAAATTGGCCCGTAAGGGTTGCGATGCGATCATCGCCAACGATGTTTCGCGCGCCGATTCGGGCTTTGGAACTGACACCAATAAGGCCTGGATTGTTAGCACGGCAGGGACGCAGGAACTTCCTGTGCTAACAAAACCCCAGCTCGCAGATACAATTTTGGGCTTGCTCAAAAATAATTAAAAAAGTTCTTGCGCAAGGACAAAGTTTCGGGTTAATATACTCCCTGTTGCGAGCGAGAGCAGAGCAACAAACAAAAGCTTCGGGACGTGGCGCAGCTTGGTAGCGCACTTGACTGGGGGTCAAGGGGTCGCTGGTTCGAATCCAGTCGTCCCGACCAGAAGTTTGCAGGTCAGGCACCTCGTGCCTGACCTTTTTTGTTTGAAGCAATTGCTTAATTTTGATTAAGCAACAGGGTGCCAAAAATCTACCTACGCGATAACCGCCTTTTGCGGCTACTTGCGCGTTTTGCACGCGCTTGAGCCGATTTATTAACGCGATATGAATCTACATACGCGTAGCTGGTATACAGCCGAGTACAGGCTGTATTTATCGCGGCGATTTACACAGATATAGCGACTATAACGAACAAGCGTGTCGCTGTATTTATTCCAGCAGTTCACTTGATCGGTGAACAAGTGGGCTGTTGCAACGAAACGCCAAGCAGGATGGGCTCTATACGAGGACGCCGCAGGGGCAATGGCGGGGGAGTGCAGCTGGCGCTCTGAGAGTCACTGTATGGCCCCATTTTTCCTCAAATCGACTACCTGTACCATGAACCTCAAATTGTTCGAGTATCGCCAAAAGAAAGGCCCGCGCGGAGTCGCACGGGCCTTGCATTAGACAAGCTAGAAGCACCAAGCGGGACAGACACAAAGCAAGCCAGCCGCGCCATCAGTGTTCGACGGATTGCCGCTGTAGCCGACACAGAAGTATCTCGTCGTAGAGCTGAACGGACTCACCGAACGCTCCCACCAATGGTAGCCAATCTGCAGGCAGGCATTATCAGAATGGTTCTCCGTCACCTTGCCCTTGAAAGCCTCGTACTGGGTGCCCTCGGAGGAGGTCCAAGGGTAATCTGATGCCCAGTAGGAGGTGGGGACGATCTCGGAGTAGCTGAGCAGGAACAGCTTGTCCGAGGTGGCCGTCACGGCGGCATTCTTGTCGGTTCCGCCGACGTTGTTCGTCAGCTTCCTGACCGATTTCACCTTGGACTGGAAGTCGGCGGGCATGAGGTTCCAGATTTCGCCGGAGTTCATCTTCGCGCGAAGTTTGGACTTCTCCCAACCGCCAACGTTGGTTTCTGGTGCGTTCACGCTGGAAGAAATATTTCTCGAGGTGGTGAGGAACGTCAGGCCCGCTTTACCGCTTCCATCGGCCAAATCATCGTGGTTGATGCCGATGATCTTGTACTCAAGCGTCTCGCCGTTCGTCAGCTTCATCGAGAACTTCGTTCCCGCGTCCATCGCTGCCCTCGCCTTGGCAAAAGCGGGCGATGCCTCGCCCTTCGCGGCAATGTCCTCGGCGACCGCCTTCTGCTCGTCGAGCGTCCAGTCCTTGGCGTCCTTGGCGATTGCCGCCTGGACGGTCGCGGAATCGGCTCCCGTGGAACCGCCGCCGGATGCGCTGCCACCCTCGGTACTGCCACTAGTCCCGCTGTTCACCGTGTTGCCGACCAGGTTGAACTGGTTGCGGATGGCTCCGGCCACGCCGGGTCCGGCGAACACGATTACCAGACCGATCACGACGATAATCAGGACGTACTCGATGATTCCTTGGCCTCGGAGGAGAGTACCTCTAGGAGATACCCCCCCCCGAGGCGAAAATGCCGCTGCAATCATGTGCGGCTCCCTTCGCTCAGGGTTTGCAATACGAGCAGAGCGTAGGGCCATTTCAAAAATCTGCACCAGTCTTGCCGCCGCGGCAAAACGCAACCAACTCAACGCCTGCATGGCATAACCGACCGCTCGCATATCCAAATTTGTTGCTCAACAAATTTGCAGGTAGCGTCAGTAAAATTGAGAGCGTAAGGTCGATGGGAACCGCTCTTAGCCTAGGCCGTTCCAAAAACCGCGAATACAGGAGGTAAGGTGATTGGGTAACTATAAAGTGGTCTTCAGGGATGATGGGACTGGGGATTCGAGTCTGCTGAAATGGGAGCCCGGATGCCCGGCGATGGTAACGGTCGTCCAGGTCGCGAGAAACGTCGACACATCTGAGGCATATCTGCAGATAAAGATCGAGAATCTCTCAGCCGATACCTTAAATTCCATCTCCGGTATCGCCCATGTCGACTATGACGATGGGTCCAGAGGCTATGTCCCCTTTTCGGAACTAGACTTGGACCTGCCGCAGTGCGAGCAGGGAGCCCTTAAGGCGACGGAGCTGCCGAGGGGAGATGTCGAGTCGGTATTCATCAAGCTGCTTCAAATCGACTCCCAGCAAGGGAAGTGGCACTCGACCGGGGAGCCCGCCGAAGCGCCCGAGCGTGAACCGCTTTTGCTGAGCGAGAAGGCGATGGCCGAAAGAAGCCACCGGCAGGAAGAGCTTCATATCGACAGTCGAATCACCGGCGGCAAGGCGCAGTTCCATCGAGGATGGTGGGTTTGCGCATGCGGCTGCATAAACGTCGGGCGGGAGACCTGCCACAGATGCAAATGCCACAAGGATCTCCTCTCGGACTTGCAGGACGAGGAATCCCTATGCAAGTCGGCCGACATACGGTCTCAGAACATTTACGACAGAGCCGACTCACTCATTGCCAGAGGGGAGAGCGTCGAGAACCTGAAAAAAGCCAAGAGGCTATTCGAGAGTATCCCAGGATGGAAGGACTCTGCGCAGCGCGTCGAGGAATGCTCGGAAAAGCTGGCCGTGCTCGAGCCGAAGTCGGCAAAGAAGCGCAAAATACTGATATGCCTTGCTACGGCTGCCATCGTGCTACTCGTCTTCTTTCTGACGGCGGGAAGGCCGATAGCGGTTAACGCAATCACGGGACTGCAAAAGGAAATTCGGTACAGGGAAGCGATCTCGCTTTACGAAGGCGGTCATTTCAGAGAGGCGTATGGCGAATTCAAGTCGATTCGATCATATGGCGATTCGGCGGAAATGGAGGCCAATTCCGCCAATGCCCTAGCGGAAGGTTATCTAAAAGACGGAAATGTGGACCAAGCTATCGAATGGTTCAAGAATGCGCACAATGAAACCGGCGCCCACGAGGTCGAATACGGGTACGTGAAGGAACACTATGACAGCAGCGATTCCAAGACGAAGGAATACCTGGATGAGCTCGTGGAGGTTGGATATGGCGATGCCACCAAACTTTATTCCGACCTTTATAAACTTGATGTAAGGATTCTTGTGAACTCCGATGAGAACGATACCGAAACATCCCTGACAGAAATCGGCTCGAAGTCCATGGGTGACGCCTATGTCCACGTTTACATTGACGGCGGAGATCGCTCGCAAGAAGAAGTCAACATCCGCGTGTTTGAGGAGTACGCATGGGGCATCGATGGCGAGGTGACAAATGATTATTCTCAAACGCAGCCCGCGAACTACGTAAAAGGATTCAAGCGCGGGTGGAACCTCATCTCGCTCTGGAATCAAAACTCCGTTACTTATGACCATAGAATCACATTAATTGAGCCCGTGACGGGAGAGACGCTGGCAAAGGCAGAATTCCACACGCCCTATAACTAAGCACCGGCTTTCAGCCAGCGATATTCCGAATGTCGGGCAAGTCGAGTATCTAACGAGTTAGGAAGAGAAGTACATGCAGATCATCTTTTACGCTCTCATAATCTGCTACGGAATAGCATGCTATTTTTCAGCGGGGCTAATTATCAAAGCAGCCAAAGATAAAGGGTATGAGGACCAGGGATTAAAGCTGGCTTTCATAATCGTGTTCGCGACGCCCGCGAGCGCCGCGATGATCGTTGCGGCGCTTCCCGACAAGAAGCTCCAAACCAGCGTTTCCGATGATTCGACGCCGGCTTCGATAGACGAGGAGCTTCCGAAGCTGTAAGGCATCATAGCGAGTCGGCTCGTTTAATCTCTGAATTGGTAGTTCAGCGGCAGCTCCGCTATAGCGACTTCTACGAAGACGGACGGCCCCTGGCCAATTACGTGAGCACATGGGTCGATATCGAATCAGGCGATAACGGGAGCGAGCAGGACGTCGTGCTCGGAGTCCGTCCCGCTACCTGGGTCAAATTGAATTAGACACCGACTCTCAAAACAGCCGAAACGAGAAGCCGATCTCGATGCGCTTGGGGTCAGCTTCCCGCAGTGAGCTTGATACCGGTTAATGCCATGACTTGGGAGCGATTACGCTGGGAGCCTCGCGGTTGAAGTGCTCGTGATCGGCGTTCACCGGAACTTTCCACTTGGAGCAATCCAATTTCAGCAGGTCGCAGTACGCGAAGGCGCCGTCAGCATAGTTCAACGATGAGGTATCCCAGCTCTCGGCACCGGGGAGGGTTTCCAACGAATCGCAGCTGGCGAATGCCCAGCCGATATTCGTGCAGCGACCCATATTCCAACTGCTCGTATCGAGGTCTTTCAGATTGTTGCAGTAATAGACGAAATCGGAAAGGTCGATAGGGTGGAAGTTCATAGGCGACTTCAGGAGGGTGAGCGATGTGCAGCGCAGAAAGGCACACCATGCCGTGTATGTGCCGCTGCAATCCAGATTGCTCAGGTCGGCGGCCGTCAGGTTGGACATTCTCATGAACCAGCCGCAGATGGACGCCGGCGCGATGCCCGTATCGACCACAGTGGCGGTCTTGACGGAGTCACGGCGGTCCCACCAGGGAAGCGCCTTGCAGGTCCAATCGCGTGCCATGCCGTCATCGGAAGTCTGAATTGAAAAGTGGGTGTTCTCGAACCCGGAATACACCTCGGTTACCCTGCGGTAGTTGAACATGTCTCCCACCTTGGGCACCCCGCGGCGCTTATAAAACATGAGGCTGTGGTCATCCTCGGAGTAGACGGCGAACGCCGTGCCGTTCTCGGGGTCGGGGATGTCCACCGGCTCGTAGAAGTTCTCGCCCGTGTTGCCCGACCCGATGGCATTCGCCACCGTGTTGAACTGGTTTCTGATAGCAGACGAGACCCACGGCCCTACTATAAGTATCACTAGGACTATGATCGCGATGATCAGGACGTACTCTACTGTCGACTGTCCCTTCGGGCGGCGGGTAAATCTGGGAGATACCCCCCCCCGAGAGGAATTTCTGCTGCATGCATGTGCGGCTCCCTTCGGATTGGATTAGCTGATGCTGCAGAGGATAGACGCGATTACTAAGGATGGGTCTACAATGCCGCAGCGGCAATCACACTAAGAGGGTAAGGCGTTCGAAGTGACATCCCGTTCCAAAACGTATGCCGTCCGGCACGACCGACAGCCGAGCCTTGTGCCCCACTCGAGCAGTGCCAGAACCCCGTGCCGGAACCCACGCAGACGATGGCAGGGGAATTCAGCCGCGGCCATCGAGGAGCCGACCTAGGGACGGCGCCCTCATTCCTCAATGGATTTCCACCGCCCCTTATAGGTCTGGATTGATTTAATGCTTGATTTAATCCGGCTGAATAAGCCGACCATGGGCCGGTTGACATAATGTAAGGTAAAAGAGCAGATGCGGCCGTACGCCGGTGCGGGTGATGTGACAGAATGTAATACACGCATTGCATCTAACCGGGAGGTGCATCATGGCAACCGCCACCGCAGTCCTGAGAATCCCCGAGGACCTCTCGAACAGGTACGATCACCTGGCGAAGTCGACGGGCCGCACGAAAACCTTCTACATGACGGAGGCCCTCGCCGCGGAGATAGACAGGCTCGAATACGAGTACGGCCTCATGAATTATCCGGGAGGCGTTTGGTTGCGAGGCATGCCAGTGTGCGGGCCTGATTCGTCAGGCCCGCACAGGGGGACCGCGATGGTGGCCACCGCGCCGCCCGAGGGGCTGTTGGCA
>CABQHT010000029.1 GCA_902464035.1 uncultured Collinsella sp.
ATGCAGCCCCCACATGGAATCGAACCCCGTGAGGGCGCGGAGCTGAGTAAACGCGATAGCGTTTGCCAGCGCAGCTCGCAAGGCGCGAAAGCGCCGCAGCGGTCCGCACGCGCGCAGCGCGGGCGCGATTCCCTTCCCCGCCACCTTGAATTGACTAGGACCTCTGCAAAGGGGTCCTTTTCTTTTATGCAGCCCCCACATGGAATCGAACCCCGTGAGGGCGCGGAGCTGAGTAAACGCGTAAGCGTTTGCCAGCGCAGCTCGCAAGGCGCGTAAGCGCCGCAGCGGTCCGTCCGCGCAGCGCGCGGACGCGATTCCCTTCCCTGCCACCTTGAATTGACTAGGACCTCTGCAAAGGGGTCCTTTTCTTTTATGTAGGGTTCTGCGGAAAATGCGCCCCGTTATTGAGCGATAGAACGGGACACACTTTCCGGTGCCTGCCTCCGGCGCGCGTACACACCTCGTCGCACCATTCCGAGTCCGTCTGCTCCCAGACATTCCTCCCACTTTCGCGTCACTTTGCAGACCGTTCGGTCGCCTGTCCGCACACGCGGGTATACTCAAAACGATACTTATCCTACGCAATACGATGCGGGTTCGACCTGCATGATCCGAAGGGGGCAGTGATGGAGAGGATACTCGGCGTTAATCTCTCTGGCTGGTTTATTCCCGAGCCTTGGGTGACCCCGTCGCTGTACGCGGCGACCGGTGCATCCAACGCGGCTGAGCTACAGGAGGCCATGGGTACCGCCGCCTATAACGAGCGCATGCGCCGCCATTACGAGACGTTTGTGAGCGAGGACGATTTTCGCCGCATGGCGCAGATCGGTCTCAATGCCGTGCGTCTGCCGGTGCCCTGGTATGCCTTTGGCTCACAGGAGTCCGATGCCTCCTACATATCGGTTGTCGATTACATCGACCGCGCAATTGAGTGGGCTGCCAAGTACGACATCCGCGTGCTGCTCGATCTGGCAACCGTGCCCGGTGGCCAGGGCGATTCCAACGATTCGCCCACCACGCCGGAGGCTGTTGCCGAGTGGCATTCGTCCACCAACGGCCGTCATGTCGCACTCGACGTGCTCGAGCGCTTGGCCGATCGCTATGGCGAGGCCGAGAGCCTGCTGGGCATTGAGCTGCTGGACACGCCGCAGATGAGCGTTCGCAAGAGCCTCTTCACCATGACGGATGGCATTCCTGCTCACTACCTGCGCAATTTCTATCGCGATGCCTACGAGCTCGTCCGTTCGTATATGCCCGAGGATAAGATCGTCGTCTTCTCGTCGTCGGGGCATCCCAGCGAGTGGAAGCATTTTATGCGCGGCGCCAAGTACAAGAACGTCTACATGGATCTTCACCTGTACCATTACCGCGACGAGTATGCGCTCGACATCACGAGCCCTCGCGGGCTGACGACGGCGATTTCGCGTAACAAGCGCGAGCTTAAAGAAGCGATTTCGACTGGGTTCCCCGTGCTGGTGGGCGAATGGTCGGGCGCGGCGATCTTTGCCAACTCGTCGGTTACGCCCGAGGGCCGCAATGCCTACGAGCGCGTGTTTATCGCCAACCAGCTGGCTTCGTTTGCGCCGGCTGCCGGTTGGTTCTTCCAAACGTGGAAGACCGAGAAGCGCATTGCAGCATGGGATGCCCGCGCGGCGCTCGGTACGCTCGAGCGCGGCATGATTGAATAGGTTGATATGACGCAAAACAGCGCCCATACGGGCAAACTCTATGTGGTCGGCACGCCCATCGGCAACCTGGGTGACCTGTCCCCGCGCGTTGGCGAGGCCTTTGCCGCCGCCGATGCCATTTGCTGCGAAGACACGCGTGTGACGTCAAAGCTGCTGATGCACCTGGGCATTTCCAAGCCGCTTGTCCGTTGCGACGAGAATGTGATCGCTAGCCGCGCTGCCGGCCTGGTCGACCGTCTGCTGGCGGGGGAGACCCTCGCCTTTGCCTCGGACGCCGGCATGCCGAGCGTGTCCGATCCCGGCCAGGCGCTGATCGAGGCGGCGCGTGAGGCCGATGTGCCCGTCGAAGTTATTCCTGGGCCCTCTGCTTGCGTCACGGCGCTTGTTTCGTCCGGCATTCCCTGCGAGCATTTTTTCTTCGAGGGCTTTTTGGGCCGAAAGCACGGCGACCGTGTGCGCCGTTTGCAGCGCCTTGCCGTGGTGCCCGGCGCACTCATCTTCTACGAGTCTCCACATCGTATCGTGGCGACGCTCGAGGCCGTGGCGGAGGTCTTTCCCCAGCGTGAGGTTGCCGTCTGCCGCGAACTCACCAAGCTGCACGAGGAGGTCTTGCGCGGGCCCGCTGACCAGCTTGCCGAGGAGCTGCGTGCTCGCGGCGAGGTAAAGGGCGAGATTGCGCTGGTCATCGCGCCGCCGAGCGAGGACGAGGAGGCCGGCATCGCGCCGGTTGGCGCTGCGGTAGCGGATCCCGACGATGCCCTGCGCGAGGATATCCGCACCGCGCTCGAGGAGGGGGAGCCCGCCTCTGCGGTGGCCAAGCGTCTGTCGCAAAAGTATTCGCGCCGCAAGCGCGATGTCTATGCCATGGTGCTCGATATGCAATAGATGGAGGATATCCAGCCCTTGCGTTAGAATCATCCCCTGTATGCAACGTTTTTTGGAGGACAGACCCCATGGATCAAAGCAAGCCTTCGTTCTTTATCACGACGCCCATCTACTACGTCAACGCCGATCCGCACCTGGGCACGGCTTATTCCACCATCATCGCCGACGTTCAGGCTCGCTATCGCCGCTCCGCCGGCTATAACGTCAAGTTCCTGACCGGCATGGACGAGCACGGCGAGAAGGTCGCCGAGGCCGCAGCCAAGCACGACATGACGCCGCAGGAGTGGACCGACAGCCAAGCTCCGCACTTTAAGGAGCTTTGGAGCAAGCTCGAGATCTCCAACGACGACTTCATCCGCACCACCGAGCCGCGCCAGCATCATGCCGTGCAGTACCTGTGGGAGCGCATGAAGGAGTCCGGTTACCTGTATAAGGGCAGCTACGACGGTTGGTATTGCGTGCCCGACGAGACTTACTTCACCGATACGCAGGTCCAGAAGGGCGACGAGGAGTACGGCAGCGTCGGCCAGCACCTGTGTCCCGACTGCCACCGTCCGCTCGAGCGCGTGCAGGAGGAGTCCTACTTCTTTAAGCTTTCCGCCTTCCAGGACAAGCTGCTCAAGCTCTATGACGAGCACCCCGACTTTGTCGAGCCTGCGTTCCGTATGAACGAGGTGCGCAGCTTTGTCGAGGGCGGCCTTAACGACCTTTCCGTGAGCCGTACGAGCTTTGACTGGGGTATTCAGGTTCCGTTTGACGAGGGTCACGTGACCTACGTGTGGTTCGATGCGCTGCTCAACTATATGACGGCCGTCGGCTACGGTGTCGACAGCGATGAGGCGCGCGCCGAGCTGGCCTATCGCTGGCCCGCGCAGTTCCACATCGTGGGTAAGGACATTATCCGCTTCCACTGCGTCATTTGGCCCGCCATGCTCATGGCCATCGGCGAGGCCCTGCCCGAGCACGTCTTTGCCCACGGCTTCCTGACCGTGCGCAATGCCGAGACCGGCAAGGCCGAGAAGATGTCCAAGAGCCGCGGCAACGCCATCGCTCCGCAGGATGTTATCGACATGCTGGGTGTCGAGGGCTATCGCTACTACTTCATGACCGACGTCGTCCCCGGCACCGACGGCGCCATCAGCTTCGAGCGCATGGAGCAGGTCTACAACGCCGATCTGGCCAACAGCTGGGGCAACCTCATTTCGCGCTCGCTCAACATGAGTGCAAAGTACTTTGACGGCTGCGCCCCGGCTAAACCGGCGTCTGCCGACGCGTTCGACAACCCGCTGGCAAAGATTGCCGACGGTTTGGTCGAGCGCTACATGGCCAAGATGGACGTGCTCGATTACGGCGGAGCCAAGGACGAGATCATGGAGCTCATCCATGCCGCCAACCACTACATCGAGGACTCCGAGCCTTGGGCGCTAGCCAAGGACGAGGCCAAGGCTGACGAGCTGGCATTTGTGATCTACAACCTGCTCGAGGCCATCCGCATCGCCGCCCACCTGCTGATGCCGCTCATGCCCCAGACTTCTGCCGAGGCCCTGCGCCGCCTGTCCTGTGAGGGCGAGGCCGCGAGCGACGACCTCAAGGGCATTTGCACTTGGGGCCTGCTTGCTGGCGGTCAGCCCGTCGAGAAGGGCGATCCGCTGTTCCCGCGTCTGGCGTAGAGACCGCGCGAGCGCCATATCGGCAATTTGCTGTTTAGCTGTAAGGGCATGGCCGCCACGGTCCATGCCCTTTTGTTTCAAGACGCCGCCATCATGCTAAGGAGGCAACCATGACAACTTCGCCTTTGGCAAACCCCACGGCCACCAGGGAGCTGCTGGAGGAGTTTGGCCTTGCGACCAAGCATCGCCTGGGCCAGAACTTTCTAATCGACAATCATGTGATCGAGCGTATCTGCGAGCTTGCCGAGCTTGCAGGTGACGAGCGCGTACTCGAGGTGGGTCCGGGTTGTGGAACGTTGACACTTGCGTTGCTGCAGGAAGCGGCGTGCGTTACGTCCATTGAGGCCGATCCCGAGCTTGAGCCGGTGCTCGATGCCCACGCCGCCGACTATGCCAACTTCCGCTTTATCATGGGCGACGCGCTTAAGGTGGGCCCGGAGCAGATTGAGCAGGCTGCGGGCGGTGAGCCGACGGTATTTGTCGCGAACTTGCCCTATAACGTGGCGGCGACGATCATTTTGCAATTTTTCCAGACGATGCCGGCGCTCAAGCGCGCCGTCGTCATGGTGCAAAAGGAGGTTGCCGATCGCATTGCCGCAGTGCCGGGCAACAAGACCTATGGCGGCTATACGGCAAAGCTTGGCCTGTATGCGCAGGTGACGGGGCGCTTTGAGGTACCGCCGCGCTGCTTTATGCCGGCGCCGCATGTGGACTCGGCCGTCGTGCGTATCGACCGTGTTGGCGGCGCGCTGCCCGAAGGACTCGATCGCGAATTTGTGGCCCGTGTGATTGATGCTGCATTTGCTCAGCGTCGCAAGACCATCCGCAATTCCATGAGCGCCAACGGTTTTGCCAAGGACGTGCTCGATGCCGCCTTTGAGGCTTGCGGTATCGCACCCACCACGCGCGCCGAGACGCTCGACGTCGCCGCCTTTGTCCGCTTGGCTCAGGAGCTAATCCATGACGCCTAATGCCGAACGCGTGACGTTTACCAAAAAGAAGAAAACGGTGGCCTGCCCGGTGCCGCTGGCGCCGCTTGCCGACACACATGCACATCTGCTTTCGTTCTGGGGCAAGGATGTGCCCGAGACACTCGTGCGTGCCAAGGCGGCAGGCATCGACCTGTTGGTGACGGTCTTCGACCCCATCGCCGACAAGCGCAGCGTGACGGACTATAGCGACTGGCTCGTGCGCGAAATTCTGCCGATGCAGGATATCCCGCAGATCAAGTATCTTGTCGGCGTGCATCCGTATGGCGCGCCGGACTATACCGACGACATTCACGCGCAGGTTGTTGCCGCACTCGATGACCCCTTATGCGCCGGTATTGGCGAAATCGGCCTGGATTACCACATGGACTATGATGACGATATCGCGCCGGCACCTCATAACGTGCAGATTGATTGCATGGCACGTCAGCTCGAAGTCGCCGTGCGCTGCAATGTGCCGGTGGAGTTGCACCTGCGGCACGAGGACTCGGATGGGGAGCGCACCTCGCATATGGATGCGTACAACGCGCTTCGTGAGGTGGGCGTGCCCCAGGCCGGTTGTGTGCTGCACTGTTTTGGCGAGGACCGCGCCACGATGGAGCGCTTTGTGGAGCTGGGCTGCTATATCGCCTATGGTGGTGCGGCCACCTTTAAGCGCAACGACGACGTGCGCGAGGCATTTGCGGCAACCCCACTCGATCGAATTTTGTTCGAGACGGACTGCCCGTACATGGCGCCGGAGCCGATCCGCGGTCTTGAGTGCGAGCCCGCAATGATTTCCATCACGGCAAACGCGCTGGTTAACGACCGTGTCGATCGCACTGGTGAGGACGCCGAAACAATCGCGCAAGCCGCTTGGGATAACGCCCGCAAACTTTTTCTATAAGCGGCTGCCAAGAGGCTGACAAAACTGGTCTATTACCTGATTTTTGCCTGTTCTTAAGCTTACGACGGGGCGTTTCTATTAATAAGTGCCTACGGTTCGCGTCATGTCCCCGCATCTTCGCGCAAGCATACGACAAGCGATTGTCGTTGATCGAAAAACGGCTTGTCCACAACCCTAATATCTACCACGTCATCGCCGGACGGGACAAACAGAACCCCCAGTCCCTCCGGTGCATTCTTGAGCTGTAAGGAGAAGATTGTGGCAGATATCAAGGACAAGCAAATTTCCCGTCGATCCTTCTTGGGTCTTTTTGGCGCAAGCGCTGTGACGCTCGGCCTCGGTCTCGTCGGTTGCGGCAGCGTCGCCGGTAAGGGTGGTGCGGCGACCGCTGGCTCGGATGCTGCTTCCATCGATAAACTCACTATGGTCTGGTTGCCCAATGAGTCCAGCTCCGAGTTCGACGCGGGCCGAGAGGAGTTTGGCAAAGTCCTCGAGAAGTATGCCGGCGTCAAGGTCGAGCTCATGACCACCACCGACTACAACGTTGCTATCGAGGCCATCGCTTCCGGCAAGGCCCAGCTGGCCAACATGGGTGCCGAGGGCTTCATTCAGGCGCAGAAGAAGAACAGCAAGGTGCTTCCTCTCGTGACCACCTCCGACACCGACGGCAAGCTCGACGGCGCTAAGTACTACAGCCGCATCTGCGTGCCCGAGGCCGAGATGAGCACCTATGCGGATAGCGCCGAGGAGACCGGCTATTCCATCAAGAACATCAAGGGCAAGCGTATGAGCTTTGTCTCCGCCACCTCCACCTCCGGCTTCAAGGTTCCCTGCAATGCCATCATGAAGGCGTTCCCGGACGATGTGAAGTCTGCCGACGAGCTTAGCACCCCGGGCTTCTTCTCCCAGGTGCTCTTTGGCAACTCCCACCCCGGTTCTGCCGTCAACTTGCTGCAGGGGGATGCCGACGTCGCCGCTTTTGACGATGTCGACGTCGACACCTACCTTGACGTTCCCGAGGGCGAGCGCGACGCCGTGAATGCTGCCGGTTCCGTCTACTCCGTCAAGGCCGACGCTCCCCAGCCCTTCGACCGCGTCCAGGGCAAGAAGTTCGGCATCATCCAGTCCACACCGGTCCTCAACGGTCCCATCGCCGTCAATACCGAGAAGGTTCCTCAGGAAATCATCGACAAGCTCGTCAAGGGACTGACCTCCAAGGAGACCTCTGAGGACGAGCTGCTCTTTGCCCCTGAGGATAAAGAGGACACCGGTGCCGTTTGGAGCTTGGGCGACACTGCTGGCTTCATTGCGGTCGAGGACTCCTGGTACGACCCCATTCGTGCGCTTGACTAATACATGTCCCTGCACGTGTGCGTGTAGATGAGCGGCATCGCGTAGACGATTCGCCGCTGCCAAAACGGGCCGGACGCGAATGTCTGCGTCCGGCCTCGACGTTGATGGGAGGGCATGGGAATGCCACAGAACGCACAGCCTCTTTTGCAGGTGAGCGGTTTGACCAAAAGCTATGAGGGCAAACGAGGGTCTCAAGAACAGCACCACGCGCTTTCGGGTGTGGATTTTACCTGCGGCGAGGGAGAGTTCGTTACGGTGATCGGCCCTTCGGGCGCCGGCAAGTCGACCTTTTTGCGCTGTATCAATCGCCTTATCGAGCCCACGGAGGGTTCGGTTGTTTTTAACGGCCAGGACATCACGCATCTGCGCCGCAACAAGCTGCGCGGCGTGCGCACGCAGATCGCCATGATCTTCCAGAACTACAATCTGGTGTATCGTCTCACGGCTATTCAAAACGTGCTGCATGGTCGCCTGGGCTACAAGGGGGCTGTGGCTGGATCGTTGGGCCTGTACAGCGAGGGTGAGAAACTCCGTGCGTTCGAGCTGCTTGACGAGGTTGGCCTGGGCGAGTTTGCCTATCGTCGCGCCGACCAGCTTTCGGGCGGCCAGAAGCAGCGCGTGGGTATTGCCCGTGCGCTCATTCAAGACCCGCGCATCATCCTGTGCGACGAGCCGATTGCGAGCCTTGACCCCAAAAGCAGCCGTGCTGTTATGGAACACCTGCGCCGCGTAACTCGTCAACATGGCATTACCTGTATCGTCAACCTGCATCAGGTGGATATGGCGCTTGAGTTCTCCGACCGTATCGTGGGCCTGCGTGCGGGCGAGAAGGTGTTCGAGGGCGCCCCTGCCGAGCTCACGCCCCAGACGATCGCCACCATTTACGGTGACGACGAAGAAGGCCGTATTTGCGTTCCTCTTGCCGAGCCGATCGTCGGCTCGGCGCTTGCATCCGTTGGTATGGCCTCTGCTGCTCCTTCTGGAGCCTTGCAATGAACGCGGGGGAGTGCGGCGCCATGTCCACAGGCTCTTTTAGCAATGTGAAAGCGGGGAAAGCCCCCGATTTGGGCTGGTTTAGACGGCGTCAGCTTCGCACGCTCGCAGCGGTCGCGGCCATTGTCTTGGTTGCCGAGGGGGCATCGCTTGTCAGCGACTTCAGCTTTGGATATGCCCTGGGTTCGGTACCTGCTGCTCTTGCATGGATGCTGCAGAACTTTTGCCCCACGGCATCGTCGTTGGGACAGCTGGGCATGATTGCCGCGCAGGTGGTTTCGACGGTGTTCGATTCCATCGCCGCTACGATGCTCGCGGCCTTGCTGGGTATCGTTCTTGCGGTACTGGGCTGCTCGAGCGTCGGTGTCGAAAATGGCATCGTGCGCGGTGTCATTCGCATCTTCGCTAATATCTTTCGCAATGTTCCCATGATCGCATGGGCGCTGCTGTTGCTCCTTTCGTTCAAGCAAAACGAGTTCACGGGCTTCCTCGCGCTCTTTTTGGCGACGTTTGGCCAGATCACGCGCTTTTTTCTGGACACGCTCGACGAAATTCCTTGCGGTCCCATCGAGGCGTTGCGCAGCTGCGGAGCAAGCTTTTGGCAGATTGTCTTTCAGGCGGGTCTGCCGCTTGCCGTGGCGGAGCTTATGAGCTGGACGCTCTATATGGTCGAGACCAATATTCGCGAGGCCACGTTGGTGGGCCTGCTTACCGGTACGGGTATCGGCTTTGCCTTTAACCTGTACTACGCGTCTTTTCGCTATGACTGCGCCGGCCTCGTGATTCTCGTGACCATTGTTTTGGTGCTCGTGGTCGAGGCGATTTCCAACGCAGCAAGAAGGTCGATGATCTAATGGATACTTTTGAGCTGACTCCCGCCACGGCCGGTGCGATCGAGCGTTCGCACGCTGGGCATATTCGTCTCGTGTCTCGCCGGGGGCGCAACTATTCTGTCGTACTTACGCTGGGCATTCTGTGCCTCTTGACGGTCATAACGTTTGTGCGTATGGATTTTGGCACGGTTGACCTTGACCGCGCTGTTGCCCAAACCTGGTCTGACTTTTGCGCCATGATGTTTCAGCCAGCGCTGGATCCGCCGCTTGGAGCCGCGCATTTTACGTGGTCAAAGGTTGCCGAGAGCACACTGGTGACCATCGCGGTCACCGTGCTGTGCACCATCATCTCGGCCATCATCTCGTTTTTCTTGGCGCTGGCGGCATCCGAGAACCTCTCGAGTCCACTCGTTTCCAACGTGGTTAAAGGGTTTGTTGCCGTTATTCGAGCGATCCCGACGATCCTGTGGGTGCTCGTTTTCACCGTGGCCATCGGCCTTGGATCCGAGGCAGCGGTGCTGGGGATTTCCTTCCACTCCATCGCCTACCTCACCAAGAGCTATTCCGAATCGTTCGAAGAAATCGATGTCAATGTGATCGAGGCGCTCTCCGCGAGTGGCGCGAGCTTCTGGCAGATCGTGTTCCAGGCTATCTGTCCGGCAACCATTACCAAGCTGCTCTCGTGGACATTCATTCGCTTTGAGATCAATTTCGCCAACGCGGTGGCCGTGGGCGCCTTCGCGGGCGCGGGCGGTATCGGCTTCCAGCTGTATCAGGCGGGCAACTACTACTACAACCTGCACGAAGTCGGCGTGATTGTCTACGTGTGCCTGGCGGTGTCCTTTGCGCTCGAATACATTTCGGTTCGCCTGCGCCGCCGCTACATCATCGATTCCGATAACTAAGGAAAGATTTGCATGCTAACAAGAAGAGAGAGAACCGAGGTTCTGGTTGAGGGCGGCCCTGCGCTTGCGCTCGAACTCGAGAGGCTGGTCGAGGCCGAGCTGTCGCCTGAAGATATCGTACCTGCGCATCAGGGGCTTGTGATGACTCAGGTGCGCGAGACGGCTCGCAATACCCGTTTTTACTTGACCGAGGTGCTTGTTACCGAGAGCCGCGTGCGCATTGGTGATGCTGATGGTCTGGGTGTGCTTATGGGAGCCGACGCCGCGCACGCTCGCGCGCTTGCGGTGATTGATGCCGCTTATGCAATGGATCCGGCGCCGGTCTGCCTGGCGGAACTTGAGCGCCGCGTCGAGGAGGCGCGTGCTGCCATGTTTGAGCGCACGGCTGCGCAGGATGCTCGCACCTATGTGTCGCGTGTCGAGTTCGATGAGATGTCTGGCCAGGACATGAGTGTTCAGGCGGTGGTCAAATGAACGAGCAGGATGAGGTTTTCGATCGCGACCCGTCCCTTGACGAGCGCGCCTTCGAGCTGCAGGGAACGTTTCGTACGGTTCTGGATTGCATGGCGCGCCCCGGCGAAGTTTGCCGCCTCTCCATTACGGACGCCTATGGGGCGGAGGCTGAGCGTTGCGGGCTATTCCCCGCGACGTTGATGCTGGCGGACATGCTGCTCGATAGCGGTACGACTTTTTGCATGGCGACTACGGGCTTTGTGCGCGCTGCCCGGCAGATTGCGAGCCGAACGCACGTGACTCCTGCGGCGCCGAGCGAAGCTGCGTGCGTGATCGTTCCGGAGGCTTTTCGGGATGAGGGCGCGGCGAGTGCAATCGCTGCGCTTACGGCAGGGACGCTTGAACAGCCGCATCGCGGCGCGACGGCTATCGTCGAGTGCTCGGTGCTCCTGGGGCTGGACGCGCAGGGTTTGCGCGTCGGCTCCGCTTCGCACGCGTGTGACAAGAGCTCCTGGGAGCTCACTGGCCCCGGCGTTGACGGCACTTCGCACTTCTCGTGTGATCGCGGCGACGTCTTGCGCTCGCGTATCGCGCGCCTGGACGAGTTCCCCTGCGGTATCGACTTGATGTTTGTGGACGGGTTTGGTCATATCGTTTCCGTTCCCCGTTCTAGCGCTTGCAGGGAGGTTGAATCATGGGATATGTAGCTGTCTCCGGTGGCGAACAGGCAATTGCCTCGTCGCTTGAGTTGCTTGAGTGCGAGCGTGTTGCGGGCGGCCGTGCGCTCGATCCTGCGCTCATCATCGAGAGCATGCCGCGCGCAGTCGAGCAGGTGCAGTCCGAGGGTTCCGTTTGGGCTCCCGAGGTTGCTGCGATTGCTCTCAAGCAGGCGTCGGGTTCTATCGAGGAAGCCGTCTTTTTGGTGCGCGCCTACCGTTCCACCCTCGAGCGCCTCTATACTTCGCGCGTGATCGATACGGGCGAGATGCGCGTTTCGCGTCGTATCTCCGCTGCGTTCAAGGATATCGAGGGCGGACAGATTCTGGGAGCAACACGCGATTACAGTCATCGCCTTATCAATTTTGATCTAAGCGAAGAGACCGACGCCGATGTTCGTGCCGCGCGTGCTGCCATCGATGAGCGTCTGGATGAAGCGTCCAAGGCATTTTACGCTGTGGCCGAGACCACGCCTCTCGACCGCGTTCCCAAGGTGTGCGATTACCTGCGCCAGATCGGTATGATCCGCCCCGTTGCTATCGATGACACCGAACCCGTCGATATCACCAAGACCCCGCTTTTCACGCCGGCGCCGCGCAGCGTTATCCTGCAGGCCCTCTCGCGTGGTCTCACACAGGCGGTTGTCGCCATCGGGTACGCTGCCATTCGAGGCTTTGGCATTTCCCATCCCACGGTGGGCGAGCTTCGCCGCGGCAGCGTGCCGGTGACGATTGATGCCCCCGGAACCGACCCCGCCCAGGCTTCTGCCGACGACGTGTACTATCTGGGGGCACTTCCGGTCTGTGAGGTCGAAAGCCTGATCGCCGACGACGAGGTGACCGAGACGGGCGAGCATGTGAACGCGCTCGATGTGGGTTACGGCCTCGTTACCGGCAGCGACGAGAGCAAGGCCATCGCCATGAGCGTCCTCGACCATTCGCTGCGCGTCGACGACGTTCGCTATCCCACGCAGGATCAGGAGTTCGTGCTCTATCACATCGACGGCGTGGAAGCCACGGGCTTTATCAGCCATCTTAAGCTGCCGCACTACGTGACGTTCCAGAGCAAGCTCGATGCAGCCCTGCGCTCTATGAATCATGCCGAGGGACAGAAGGAGGACGGTTCTCGTGCAGCGCAACTATAACTTTGCCTTTTTGGACGAGGGCTCCAAGCGCGAGATTCGCCGCGCCATCTTGAAGGCCGTCGCCATTCCCGGATACCAGGTGCCGTTTGCGAGCCGCGAGATGCCCATCGGCCGCGGATGGGGTACGGGTGGCCTGCAGGTCACGTTGTCGTGCATCGGCCCCGATGACGTGCTCAAGGTAATCGACCAGGGCTCGGACGCGAGCGTCAATGCCGTGTCCATTCGCAGCCTCGTGCATGAGACTACCGGCGTCGAGACCACTACGTCCACGGCGGACGCGACGCTCATCCAGAGCCGTCACCGTATCCCTGAGCGTCCGTTGCGGCGCGATCAACTCATGGTGCTGCAGGTTCCCACGCCAGAGCCCCTGCGCACCTACGAGGCGCGCGAAAGCGTAACGCGCCGTCTGCACGCCGAAGCTGAGTACACCGGTGCATATCTGGAGCTTTTTGAGCAGATTGTGCGCTATGGCTCCACGACCACCGGTGCCGACCATCCCGTGATGGTGCAGGATCGCTACGTTATGGCGCCGAGTCCCATTCCGCGTTTCGATAACCCCAAGCTCAACGATGCCGAGAATCTCTTTTTGTTTGGAGCGGGGCGCGAGAAGAAGATCTACGCCGTGCCGCCGCATACCAAGGTCGAATCGCTCGCCTTCGAAGACCATCCCTTTGTGCGTGAGGATTTTGAAGGCAAGCGCTGCTGCATCTGTGGGGCGACGGGTGTCTATATGACTCAAACCATCGATCCCGTTACGGGCAAGAAGGCGTGGCAGTGCTCCGATACCGATTATTGCGCAGAGCGTCTCGAGGAGGGCGGAAGTGATGAGTAAAGGCACGACGATGCTTCCCGCTACGGTTCATCATGAATTTAAGGATGAGGCTCCGGTTTTGTCCGTTCGCCATCTGGCCAAGCGCTTTGGCGCGGGCTGCGACTACTGTCGCGACCCGCATGCCCAACTCGAGCGCAACATCTGCCCCGTGTGCGGCACGGTGCACGCGGTACGCGACATCTCGCTCGAGGTGCATCGCGGCGAGATTTTGGGCATCGTGGGCGAGTCCGGCTCGGGTAAGTCGACGCTCATGCAGTGCCTCTATTTCGACCAGGAGCCCACGGCGGGCGACATGCGCGTTGCCGCATACGACGAGGGCCGGGGCAACTGCTTTGACCTTTCGCGTCAGCAAAAACGCCTTATCCGCGACGAGATCTTCGGCATGGTCTACCAAAATCCCTACCTGGGCCTGCGCATGAACTTCTCGAGCCTTTCCAATATCGCCGAGAAGCAGATCGCTGCCGGTATCCGAGACGTTTCCTCCATGGTCGATCGCGGTCGCGAGCTGCTCGATCGCGTGAACATCCCCTTGCGGCGTGAACAGGATCCGCCGCGCGCGTTTTCGGGCGGTATGCAGCAGCGCGTGCAGATTGCCAAGGCACTTTCCAACCGTCCTCCGCTGCTGTTCTTGGATGAGGTCACCACCGGTTTGGACCTTTCGGTTCAGGCGCGCGTGCTCGACCTGATTTTGTCGCTGCGACGTGACCTGGGGGTGTCGATGGTCGTGGTGAGCCATGACTTAGGCGTGATTCGCCTGCTTGCCGACCGCACTATCGTCATGCTTGACGGGCAGGTTATCGAGCATGGCCTGACCGACCAGATCATGCAGGACCCGCAACACGCTTACACCCAAGAACTCGTCTATTCGCTTCTTTAGGAGGCTCGCCGATGTACGTCATCCGCAACGGAATCATTGTTCAACCCGACCGCCTGCTCTTTGGCTACGAGCTTGTGGTCGAAGACGACAGGATCGCCGCAATTCAGCGCCAAGGCAAATTCGATGCGACCGCCGCGGGAGCCGGCGTTATCGACGCTCATGGTGGCTATGTCACGCCTGGTCTTGTGGATATCCATTCCGACTATATCGAGACCGTTATCTCGCCGCGCCCGACGGTGCTCATGGACTTCTCGACGGCATTGTTCGAGGCCGAGCGTGAGCTCATCGCCCATGGCATCACCACAATGTATCACTCGCTTTCGGCATATGCGCAGGACATCATGGATGCCAAGCCGGTCCGGCGCTGGGAGAACACCGAGAAAATCATGGCGCTTATCGCCGGCTGCAAACGCACCGAGGGGCGAAACGCCCATCTGATTCGTCATCGCCTGCACCTGCGTCTTGAGGTCGATAACGTCAATCTGGTTGAGCAAGTTGAGGGGCATTTGCGCTCGGACGAGGTGGACGAGCTTTCATTTATGGACCACACTCCCGGCCAGGGTCAATATCGCGATATCGAGATCTGGCGCAAGAGCGTTCGTGGCGATCATGAGCTGAGTGATGAAGAAGCGGCACAGATCGTTGCCGCTCAGCAGGCGGCGCCCAAGCTTTCCTTTGAGCAGCTCAAATATCTTGCCGATGTTGCCTGCGAAAACGGCATTGCGCTGGCGAGCCACGATGACGATTCGGTCGAGCATCTGGACCTTATGCGTGAGCTCGGCTGCACGATCTCTGAGTTCCCGGTGAGTTTAGAGGTGGCGCGCGCTGCTCGCGAGCGTGGCATGTCGACCGTCATGGGAACACCCAACATCTTGCTGGGAAAGAGCCATTCGGGCAATCTTTCGGCGCGCGACGCCGTGTCCAACGGAGTGGCGAGCGTGCTGTGCTCCGATTACTATCCCACGGCAATGCTGCAGAGCGCCTTTGCCCTGCACCATGATTTCAAGCTGCCGCTTGAAGAGGCGTTTGCCATGCTCACCATCAACCCGGCGCGCGCCGTGCATGCCGACGACCAGATTGGCAGTCTGGAAGAGGGCAAGAAAGCCGATATTCTGGTCATTCGTGAGGTTGAGGAAGGCCAGCGCACCTATCCCGTGATCACGGCGACGCTGGTGGATGGCCGTGTGGTTTCGCGCATGTGGTATCCGGCGCTGCCGAGCATGTCTGCCCGTTTTGCCACCGATGCCGCGACGATCGCCGAGACCGCCGACCACGTGCCGGCAGCCGTGGTGGATACGGATGGATCGGAGGACAAGTAATGGGCGATTCAATCGAATCCTTTCAGCCTGATGCATGTCCACTCCTTGCGATCGAGGATCTTTCCAAGGGCTTTACCCTGCATACCGCCGACCGTCGCGTGCGCGGCTGTGAGCATATCTCGCTGAGCGTGCTGCCGGGCGAGTTCGTGGGCGTTACCGGCCGCTCGGGCTCGGGTAAATCAACGATTCTCAAGTGCATCTATCGTACGAATCTGCCGGAAAGCGGCCACATCGTGTACGATTCCGAGGCCTTTGGCCCGGTCGACCTTGCCACGCTCGATGAGCGTCGTGTGATCTATCTGCGCAACTACGAGATTGGCTATGTCTCCCAGTTCCTCGATGCCGTGCCACGTACCACGGCCCGT
The DNA here is from genome assembly GCA_902464035.1 of uncultured Collinsella sp. Classification (GTDB taxonomy): domain Bacteria; phylum Actinomycetota; class Coriobacteriia; order Coriobacteriales; family Coriobacteriaceae; genus Collinsella. Next base: position 15,910 of record CABQHT010000029.1, read on the forward strand.
GAAATCGTGCGCGCGAGTGCCGCCGAGGCGTTTGCCGATGAAGATGCGATTGAGGAGGAGACGACGCGTATGCTCGAGCATTTCGACTTCCCCAAGCCCCTGTGGGACCTGTATCCCAATACGTTCTCGGGTGGTGAGAAGCTCAGACTCAACATCGCGCGCGCTATGGTGCGTCGTCCACGTCTATTACTGTTGGACGAGCCGACTGCCAGCCTCGATAACGCGAGCAAGGTCAGAGTCCGCGATTTGATTGAGCAACTCAAGGCCGGAGGTACTACGATGCTGGGGATCTTCCATGATTTGGAGTTTATGGAAGGCGTTTGCGATCGTGAGTACAACATGCAGATTGGTGGGTTTGTCCAGGCATAGGAGGGACGGATGCAAGAACATAGATCCGTGCAGGGGTCATTTGATCTGCATATGCATTCAGTTTATTCCGATGGTTCTCAATCGGTGCAGACATTGATTACCGAGGCTCGTGAGCGGGGTCTTTCGGGTATTGCCGTTACCGATCACGACAGTTTGCGCCAGCTGTCGTCCGTACGCGCCGAAGCCCGCAAGATGGGTTTTCCCGTGATTGCGGGTGTTGAAGCTTCTTGCATTGACGCGGAAACCGGACGCAAGATCCATATTCTTTGCTACGGTCTCGCGGCTACGGCGGATGAATCTGGTCCGCTTGAGCTCTTGGTAAACGAAACGCTTGCCCGCCGTACTGCCAACACTCTGTGGCAGGCATGGACGCTCGAGCGTACAGGGATAGCCCCCTGCGGGCGAAAAGCATCGGTGGCTGACGTGGTCGAAGTCTCGCGGGCAAGCACTGGTGTCTACAAACAGCACGTCATGCAGGCGCTTACGGGGTTGGGCTATCGCGATGGCGAATATCAGCGCGTGTATCGTCGGTTATTTAAAAACGGCGGTATTGCCGAGCGTGACATTTCCTATCCCGACGCACTTGCAATTGTGCGGGCTGCTCGCGAACAGGGCGGCGTGCCCGTGCTCGCACATCCCCAGCAGATGGACTCGTGGGGGGCTATCCCCGCACTTGTTAAGGCGGGTCTGATGGGCATCGAGGCGTTTCATCCCGATAACGATGCCGTTGCGACCGAAGAGGCCTTTAGACTTGCACGACAGTACGGAATCTTGTGCACCGGCGGTAGCGATTACCATGGGCGCTATGGCGCCCCCGAGTGCGTCGGGGCTTGTTTCATCACGCCGGATGAAGCCGGCGAGTCCGTTGCGCAGCTGTTCGACCAAGAACGCCTGCTTGCTTAGGGGGTCCAAAGATGACAGTTCGAACGGCGACTGTTGCCGATTCCGACGCGGTGTACGAGCTCATGTGCCAGCTTGAGGACACTCGATTTGACCGATTGACGTTCTGTAGGCGTTTTGGCTGGCAGCTTGCCCGTCAACCATTTTTCGCTTTTGTGCTCGAGGAGGATGACGTTGTCGGGTTTGTGAACGTGCGCGTCGAGCGGCAGCTTCACCATGAACACCCCGTGGCCGAGATTTGCGAGCTCGTGGTTGACAAGGGATACCGTGGTGGTGGACGCGGGACACTGCTGCTTGAGAGAGCCATTGCGTGTGCACGAGAGCAGGGATGCGAGGTTATCGAGGTGACCTCAAATGCCGCACGGTTGGATGCTCACCGGTTTTACGAGAATCACGGCATGAAGAGGACGCATACTAAATTCATGATGGGGCTGTGAGAACCCTTAAATGTATGTGCAATAACGCTTGCCAACTTTTTCAAAAATAGTTCTTGCGTTCGCGCTGGCGCTCCGTTATTCTAATTCCTGCACGCGGGCGTGGCGGAATTGGCAGACGCGTACGGTTCAGGTCCGTATGGGGGCAACCCCATGAAGGTTCAAGTCCTTTCGCCCGCACCATTAAATGAAAGAGCTCCCAGCAATGGGAGCTTTTTTGTTTTGGGCCCATCGCGGGGACTTGAACCTGCGAAGGAGCGAGCGTAAAGAAAACGCGGAGCGTTTTTAGCGAGCTGGCGAGGACGCCGGCAGGCGGCCGAAGCCGGTGCGGATCCGCGAAGCGGATACGCGGACGTCCTTTCGCTCGCACCATTACATGAAAGAGCTCCCAGCAATGGGAGCTTTTTTGTTATGCGCGGTCGCCTCGGACGGGTATCCTAATGCCAACGTGCGCCTATCAGAGGAGAAACCATGCTGTTTTCCGGTATCATCGCTGCCCTTACCAGTCTTTTGATCCCTATCATCATCCTGTTGCTGCTTCTCCCTAACGCCTGCTATGTCGTCGAGCAGCAACATGCCGTGATTATCGAGCGCCTGGGCAAGTTCAACCGTATCGTCAACGCGGGTTTCCACCTGAAGGTGCCCGTGATCGACCGCAAGGCCGCCACGGTGAGCCTGCGCACCATGAAAAACGGTTTTGGCATCGACGTTAAGACCCAGGACAACGTGACCATCGGCCTCGAGGTCTCCGCGCAGTATCACGTGAGCTACGACATGGGTGCGGGTCCGGCGGATTCGGGCATCTACAAGAGCTACTACATGCTGCAGGAGCCCGTCGATCAGATGCGCGACTTCATCACCGATGCCCTGCGCTCCTCGATTCCCGTCTATACGCTCGACGAGGTCTTTGCCAAGAAGGACGACATCGCCAAGGACGTCAACGCTACCGTTTCCGAGCAGATGGCCGCCTACGGCTTCACCCTCGTGTCGACACTCATCACCAAAATCGCGCTGCCGACCGAGGTCGAGAACTCCATGAACGACATCAACGCCGCCCAGCGCAAGCGCGCCGCGGCGCAAGAGCTTGCCGAGGCCGACCGCATCAAACGCGTCACCGAGGCGACCGCCGAGGCCGAGGCTATGGAAAAGGCCGGCGAGGGAATCGCCAACCAGCGCAAGGCCATCGCATTGGGCATCAAGGATTCGCTTGAGATTATCCAGGAGACGGGCGTTGGCAACGACGAGGCCAACCAACTGTTCATGTTTACGCAGTGGACCGAGATGATGACGGAGTTCGCCCGTACGGGTAAAAACTCGACGGTCGTGCTGCCGAGCGACTTTTCGCAGTCAGCCTCGATGTTTGAGCAGATGCTGGCCGCAGGCAAGGTCCAGGGCGATTCGAAGGAGTAGGCACGCGTGAAGTACACCGTAGTTTGCGTCGGCAAGCTCAAGGAGCGCTTTTGGAAGGATGCCTGCGCCGAGTACACCAAGCGCCTGGGTGCCTATGCCAAGGTGGATATCCGCGAGGTGGCCGATATCGACCCAGCCAAGGCGGGCGGTGTGGATGCCGCGCGTGACAAGGAGGGGGCGGCGATTCTTGCTGCCTTGCCGTCTCGAGCGCATGTGATCCTGCTGGCTATCGAGGGCAAGGAGCGTTCGAGTGAGGAGCTCTCGGCTCGGCTCGACGATCTTATGCTGCGAGGCAGCAGCGACATTGCCTTTGTAATCGGCGGTTCGGACGGCGTGAGTGATGAGGTGCGCGCCCGCGCCGACGAGATGCTCAGCTTTGGACGCATTACCTTGCCGCATAACCTGGCGCGTGTGGTGCTGCTGGAGCAGATTTACCGTGCCTGCAAGATCAGTCGTGGCGAGCCGTATCACAAATAGGTCGGCAATACGAAACAATGGCGTGGGACAATACCTTTCGTTTTGAGGAATGTGTCTGAAAGGACTATGTGATATGAAGATTGGATTTGTCGGTTTTGGCAATATGGCGAGCGCTATGGCCGATGGCTGGATCGCTGCCGGTGTAGCTGCGAGCGACATGTGCGCCTGCGCGGGTCGCTACGACGCACTGGTTGAGCGCTGCGAGGCGCGCGGTATGGCCGCTTGCCACGATGCCGCCGAGGTTGTCTCCGCATCCGATATCGTGGTCGCTGCGGTCAAGCCGTACATGATCGAGAAGGTATTTGCCCCGCTCAAGGATGCTTTTGCCAAAAAGGTCGTTCTGTCGGTTGCCTGGACCTGGGACAGTGCCAAGTGGGAGCAGGTCCTGCCGGGAGTCGCGCATATCTCGACGGTGCCCAACACGCCGGTTTCGGTGGGCGAGGGTGTCATCGCCTGCGAGAAGTCCTCTACGCTCAACGGCGAGCAGCGTGCTGTTGTGCTCGATCTGCTCGGTAAGCTTGGCGCTGTCGTCGAGCTCGATACGAGCCTGCTGTTTGTGGGCGGCACGGTGGGTGGTTGCGCTCCGGCGTTTGTCGCCATGGCAATCGAGGCCCTGGGCGATGCGGCGGTCAAGCACGGTATCCCGCGTGCGGATGCTTATCGCATTGTGAGCCAGATGGTGCTGGGTACGGCAAAGCTGCAGCTCGCAACCGGTCAGCATCCCGCAGTGATGAAGGATGCCGTGTGCTCGCCCGGTGGTGCCACCATCAAGGGCGTCGTTGCGCTCGAGGACGCCGGCATGCGCAGCGCCCTAGTCAAGGCAATCGACGCAACCCTCCAGTAAACCGACCAAAAAGGGACAGGTTTATGTTGGCAGGTTTTTCCTGCGGTTTTGTCCTTTTAGCGAAAAGCGCCCCACAACTGGCTCAATTCCAGTTGCGGGGCGCTTGCGTTTGCCCAGATAAAACCGACCAAAATAAACCTGTCCCTTTTTGGCGAGTTAGTCCCAGAAGCTGTTTTCTTCGTCCTCGGACTTGGGGCCGCGGTCGACATACATCTTATGGGTGCGCTTCTCCATTACAAAGGCAAGAATCGCAAACAGCAGGATGCCGCCGGCGAAAAGGATGGCAAAACCGGTGCGGGTGCCAAACAAAAAGGAAAAAACTGCGTCCATTGGGTGCCTTCTTGCGTAGTTGAGTTGGGTCGTAAACGCTCATAAGTATATACTTGCCCATACATGTACAAGGTTGCAACCTAAATGGAATGTATATCGCCGGAGGATCTAATGCTTGATATCAAGTTTGTTCGCGAGAACCCCGATGCCATCGATGTCGCCATGGCTAACCGCCAGACGTCTTGGGATCGCGAGAAGTTCTTTGAGCTCGACGACGAGCGTCGTGCCGTCATCACCGAGGTCGAGGAACTTCAAGCCACGCGCAACGCCGAGTCCAAGAAGATCGGCGCCCTGATGAAGGAGGGCAAGAAGGACGAGGCCGAGGCCGCCAAGGAGGCCGTGCGCGCCGTCAACGAGAAGATTGACGGTCTGGCCGAGCGCCGCACCGCCCTCGAGCAGGAGCAGTACGACTTCATGGCTCACCTGCCCAACATTCCGTGCGATGCCACCCCGTACGGCAAGGACGAGGACGAGAACATCGAGCGCCGTCGTTGGGGCACCCCGCGCGAGTTCGACTTCGACTTTAAGCCGCACTGGGATCTGGGCACCGACCTCGACATCCTTGACTTCGAGCGCGGCAACAAGCTCTCCGGCAGCCGCTTCACCGTTCTCGGTGGCGCCGGTGCCCGTCTTGAGCGCGCCCTCATCAACTTCTTCCTCGATACGCACACCAGCCGTGGTTTTAAGGAGTGGTGGCCGCCCATCGTCGTCAAGCGTCAGACCATGTTCGGCACGGGCCAGCTGCCCAAGTTCGAGGACGACGCCTATCACGTCTCGGGCGACAACTTCCTGATCCCCACCGCCGAGGTCGTGCTCACCAACCTGCACGCCGGTGAGGTCCTCGACGCCGACACCCTGCCGCGCCGCTACACCGCCTTCACCCCCTGCTTCCGCGAGGAGGCCGGTTCCGCCGGTCGCGACACCCGTGGCATCATCCGTCAGCACGAGTTCGACAAGGTCGAGATGGTCAAGTTCGCTAAGCCGGAGGAGTCCGACGAGGAGCTCGAGAGCATGACCGCCGAGGCCGAGTTCCTGCTGCAGCAGCTGGGTCTTCCGTATCGCGTGATTAGCCTGTGCACCGGCGACCTGGGCTTCTCCGCCCGTCAGACCTACGACGTCGAGGTCTGGCTGCCGAGCTACAACGCCTACAAGGAGATCAGCTCCTGCTCCAACTGCGGTGACTTCCAGGCCCGTCGCGCCAACATCAAGTATCGCGACCCCGAGAACTTCAAGGGTTCGCGCTATCTGCACACCCTCAACGGTTCCGGTCTGCCGGCTGGCCGTACCATGGCAGCCATTCTGGAGAACTACCAGAACGCTGACGGCACCATCACGATCCCCGAGGTTCTGCGTCCCTACATGGGCGGCCTCGAGAAGATCGAGCCGGTCGCGTAGATTGGCTGCATAAGCGATTTGCTAGGGCACTCCTTTTTGGGGTGCCCTTTTTGTGTGCGGCCATACCATGCTGTGCGGACAGCTCAATAGAAAACACACGAACAACTGTTCTGTATACAGCCATCTACCTGCTATGCTTTTGCTAAATAAGAGCGAGAGAAAGGGGACGCGATGGAGCTGTTTGATGATCGGGTGGTTTTGTTTGAGAGCGACGAGGGCGGGGAGTACCTGCTTGTGACGTGTGAGCCGTCTGGCATGGGTGGCCTGGTGGTTCGACAGACGAGCGAGGGGCCGTTGACGCAATGGTGCTACGAGGAGTCGCCTCATGCGGTTGAGACGTTTGTGGCGCACGAGGGGCTTGTGGCCCTAGAGCATTTCTATGGCGTCCAGACATCTAATCAGGTTGCTCGCATGTTGAGCATCTCGTTTGCCGATTATGATTGTGCCCAGCGGGTGAGATCGCTCCTGAGGGAACTTGATGCTAAGTTTGACGTGATCGAAAAGCCAATCGATCGTACGGGGAATGGCGGTATATGCGGAGCAGCATGACAAGACTGCGTTCCACAAAAAAGTTTGAAATTGTGCTTGACTCCAATAAGCTAAAGTGGTTTTATATGTCTTGCGCTGCGGCGTTACCTCAGCTGGATAGAGGGTCTGACTACGAATCAGAACGTCATAGGTTCGAATCCTATACGCCGCACCAATTGAAATTGAAAGCCTCCGGCAACGGGGGCTTTTCTTTTATGGCAACACCGCATGGATTCGAACCTCGGTCGAGGCACGAACAACTTAATTATCACTCCGTAAAATTTTTTCTAATTGTCGCTTGACCCATCGGGGGCTCGCGTGCATAATAATCCGTGCGTTGCGGCGTTACCTCAGCTGGATAGAGGGTCTGACTACGAATCAGAACGTCATAGG